>NZ_JAWOTB010000022.1:0-434801 GCF_033338655.1 Vibrio sp. Vb1729
AGCGAAGTGAAACAACAGGCCACGCTGATGCGTTTTGGGCCATTTCACACGCCATTATCAATGAGCCGCTAGACCACGACACACCAACGAAATCAACCTGGGCGACTGCAGCATGAACAATCAAAAAGACAAACTAGTACAACAGGAGCAACATGTGGAATCGGTTTATCACCTTGACTCCACACCTGAGGCAATTGACTCAACGAGTTGGATGACTTCATATTCTGAGCTTTTCTATAACGACACTGATGGTTACTGGGAACCTCCAATCTCACGCCAGGGCTTAGCAGAAACTTCACGTGCAAACGCCTATCACGGGTCTTTACTTAAAGCTCGAGCAAATTATGTTGCTGCCCGTTTTATTTCAGGTGGCGGTTCAAGACGTCGGCAGATTCAATCTTTTTGTAATAACTACTTCACGTTTGGTGATGCCGCATTTTTAAAAATCCGCGACCACTTCAAGCGTGTTGTGCGCTTGTTTCCTCTACCGACCATGTATCTACGTAGACGTAAAAATGGGGACTTCGTTTTGCTAGAGCGAGACAACAAGCAACGAGTATACAAAGAGAATGACATCATTTTTTTGCCTCAAGAAGATCTGCAGCAACAAGTTTATGGATTACCTGACTATCTAGGTAGTTTACAAAGTAGCTTACTAAACCGTGATGCAACGCTATTTCGTCGTCGCTATTACAAGAACGGTGCACACATGGGATTCATTTTTTACGCCACGGATCCAAACCTTAGTGATGACGACGAACAAATGCTGAAGGAAAAAATCGCGAGCTCCAAAGGGGTGGGTAACTTTAGAAGTATGTTTGTTAATATTCCAGGCGGTGCAGAAAAAGGGATTCAGCTAATCCCGGTGGGCGATATAGCGACAAAAGATGAATTTGAGCGAATCAAAAACATCACTGCGCAAGACATTCTCGTAGGGCATCGCTTCCCTATAGGAAAAGCAGGAATCATTCCCCAAGGAACGACTAATCTGGGTGACCCCGTCAAAATTGGCAGTGAGTATGCCAAAGACGAAATCATCCCCGTATGCGAACTAATTATGGATGAAGTTAACAACGATCCCGAGATAAAAAATATCAAAAATCTACATTTAAAATTTGATACTACGTTTGGAGAAAGCCCATAAACCTGTACAAAAACACAGCCCTTTGACGTATCATTATTTGGTCAGTCAATAAGTTAGGTGCTTGTATGAGAGTATTGTGTCCAGAGTGTGGTTGTAAAAGCCGAATTCAAAAATCCAATCGACTATCCAATAGTCATGCCGATTTATATTGCAGTTGTAGTGACCCAGAATGCGGGCATAGTTTTGTGATGAACTTGTCTTATAGTCATACTCTTAGCCCTAGCGCTAAAACCACTTCGCAGTTAACTTTTAATATTGTTAAGACTTTAGCACCAGAACATAGAGAAGAGTTAAAACAGCAGCTTTCGATTCTATAACTTAAAAGTAGGACTCTCTGCCTCATCAGCCATCCCAATTATCGACTGGATGGCTTTTATTTTTTCGTCATCCAATAAGTGAGAAAACCGCGGTAATATTCCCTCTAATAAAACTCGCCCAGCTTCCTCTCTTCCCTCCCCCACAGCACTGACGGCTACCCCATCAATGATTATATCCAGAGCGGATTGAAACAACTGTTTTTCTTTAGACATATCAATACCTTTACCAGTGACACCAGAATAATACTGTATATGTGTACAGGTTTCTAGTTATATTCTTAGACCTGTTTCACTCATATGTCATTTTCCTTTTTTAAGAACGTCGGTTTCACATTGTTCGATCAAACAGCCCGTTCCTTGCCACTATATACGTCTCAAAATGAATAGAGCTAATCTCGGCTACGATTTGAAAAAGGCGCAATAATGCTTAATAAAAATGAGTGAGAAAGGAGAACGAAGGAAGGTATTTTCATAGTTGAGATTTGGCTAAACACTGTCAATAGCCTGTAAACCCATAAACTTTAGAGCATGACCCCAACTAAAGTATAGTTAAAAAGCTAATTTTCACTAGTGCAAATATCTAATTAAAACGGACACCTGCCCCGTACTTGGCTAGAGCTTTGGCGATACGTTACTGTCAACGAACTGCGATCCAATTGATAAGAAATTTGGTTACGCTTGCCTTTTACCACCACGACCCGTTTCAAAAGAGTCTGAGAGTTTGACACCTCTTGGCCTTACATCGAATTTGATTCTAAATATGCGGTGAATTTTATATCTACAACTTTGAGAATGATCCGGTATCCAATAGAGTCGTAAAAATTTGGGTAAGTGTGATTTGAAAGGTGGTTGCCAGAAAACCGCGGAAGTGCAAAAAAGTTTGAACTAAGCTGGTTGGCCATTTTTACCATGTGCAGGTGTGCCGAAGCAATACATAAAAAACCGGCAGACGCTGGCACCTATGCACCTCGAGAAATCAGAACGGTGTGCTAATCCCAACCTAGATTTTGCCAATGCATTAATAGGTTATGGCAGGTGCAAGGGCTCGTCAATAAGCTTCAATAAGCACATATAAGTGTTTACAAAGTGTTCTAGTATGGTAATTTTGTGTGGTGTTGGGGGCATAAAAAGGATACTATTCGTGCCCATTACTCATAGTGCTGCTACGATTATCACTGTGAGAGCGAACACGCTGAGTCCCAATAAACGTACTTTGGTAACGTGAACCAAGGGCGGTAGCGTACCTTTCAGAACTATCAAAATCATTATACATATCCAATGTCAGACTTACCGCTTATTGATCATATAGGCTTTCACACATGCTCTCTTGAAGGAGGGTACGAAAGCATTAAGAAGGATGCTCCTTTTCTCAGTGGGAACGGAGAGGATCAGTGGTTAACTCAAGGTTACTATTTTTGGACTGATTCTCCTTACTATGCTTCATCTTGGACTCCAAAAGGAGTCAAAAGAGGTAGTGACAAAAAGGCAATAGGTAAGTTCAGTATCAAATTAGCTGCAGGTTACAACTCACAAGATTTACTGGATCTTGTAGGTAACGTTAAAGACCAAGAAGATTTCCTGAAATTAGCCAATAGATTTATCACAAGGCTTGGACATGAAAAGTTGAGTCAAGTCACTGTTCGGGAAGTTATAGGTGAGCTCAGGCGGATAAATAAACTTGGTAGAACTGAAGGTATGTTTCCGTATAAAGGTGTCAAAGCTGTCGATAATCGGAAACATAAATACGAAATGCGCTTCGTTCTTCCAAAGTACCACGGACTAAAATTGCCACTAATTACCCCCCAACAAATGTGTATTTTTGAAGAAGCAAGAGACTGTATTGAAATTGTTGGATTTGAGCACCCTAAAGAGTTCAAAGATAACTTTGATAAGACTTTTAAGGAATAATTGCTATGCTAAACATTGATGAAAAATTAGCGTTATTGGATTCTTATCTGGACACGCTAACAGAAGATGAAATATTTCAAAATCTGAAATCACACGGTGAAGGTGGTCCATCAATTGTTGAATTCTTACATGGAGATGATCGTAGTCACTATGAACTAAATGAGTATCATGTGTTGTTCAATAATGCTCTAGAGTCAAGTGTAATAGCATTAAAATCATCAACGCTATCGCCTGAGTTAGATCTAGTGGACCATATGATTGTCCGATGCGATCCATTAGACAAGGCTAGGGTTGAGTTTTCTAATGCTCTTCAAGTGGATAGCTTAGCCCATGGGCTTGATTACTTGCACCAACCTTCTATAGGTCAGGGAGAACGATTGGAGAACCGAGATTTTGTGTGGGAAAAGCCGGAAAATATACTTCCTAGTCGTATGAAGCAGGTGATTTAAGTAAATATGAACCTAAAATTAGAATCAACTCAGATAACAAATCTTACCCTTGAAGACTTTGAAGGTGATAAAGAATCAGAGGATGTTGGGGCTATACTTGAATTTCAATTAGCTAGTGCTTTCTCGAATGAAGACCCGCATACTTTTTTAATCCTATTTAAGCTTAGCATGGTGCTTCAGGAGGGGAAAATCTTAACATTGGATTTCAGAGCAGAGTTCTCTACTGAGGACAGTATAGATGACGACTTTAAGTTTTCTGAAGTTCCTAAAGTAAGAGCCCCAATTATTGCCTTTCCATATGTTCGGTCATTTGTTAGTACTTTCTTGTTAAACGCAGGTTATGAACCTGCGGTTCTGCCGATTATTGACTTTGAAGAATTATATCATTCTGACGTTGAATAAATACTTTCCAAAATAGGTCTAAGTCAGGCTGCATATGTTCTTCACCCTTATCCTCTGGCTGGGTGACGAACTGTGCAGAACTAGTCTATCTCCTCTGGGCGGTTCTGGTTTTTTGAACCATCTAGTAACTTCGAATTGCTGCCGTTGATAAAGGCATTTACTGCCGAGTCGTCATAATCCGGTGGCTTTTTCAGTCATTTCCGGCTGGGTCTATTAACCTTGATACTGAGTTGTAACCTACTCGCGTTATATATTGAACGAACGTGCGTACACTTATTGACAGAACTCCGAGATTATTTGATACACATACACAGTGTCATCCACGAATATTTCCATAAGTTCGAACTATCTTATCCATTAACTCATTCAGCTTACGCTTTCGAGCCGCTTTGTTTGTTTCACTGTTGTATGGTTGATTCGGGCATTCTGACTCTTCAATCCGTATTTTTGTTACCGGCTCTTCTTCTGTTAGCTATGCTTCAAAACCAACAACATGATTCTTGTTTTAGTAGCATTCATCTAGAATTCGGTTTTTAGATTTCTGCACAATCCCTCCTAATTCAACATGGTAAAAGCCGCCCTTCGAGATAATCTGCAGTGACACTATTCCAATAGCAATGCTCACTTTCATCGACTTCCATGTATGGTCTAGGTTCATGTAATAGTGATTGCCAATAGGACTGATTCTCTTTAAATCGTTGATATTCAGATTGATAGAAGTGGCTCGCGTCTTGTTTTATATCGCTCAGGTCCAGACCTCTACAATTCAATGACCACCCTCTTGCACCAGCAGCCCAAACCATAAACTTGTCTACTTTATCCTTAGCCAGTTCTCCTTCAAACGTAATGCAGAAGCGATTGCTCGTATTCACGTGCACTCCCCTGCTATGCAGGCTCTGACTTAGCTTTTCGGCCTGCTTCTCCAAACGGATGATTCTCTGGTAAAGCTTGTTTTGATATTCCTCTGGTTTCTGCTGCTTTTTGGCAATCGCTTTAGCTTTGATTGTTTGCTCTTTGGCATTTCGTAGCTTTCTGATTTGTCGTTTAATTGGCTTTTTCCATTGCTCAAGTTTGTAGCCCAACTCCTTAATTATTGCGGTCATATTGCCTGCTTCAAACGAAGCAAGAGCTTCCCAAGCAGGAGCTCTTGAGCACTTCGCAATATTGTATCTATTTCCCTTGATTAGCCCTTGATCAGCATTTTCACCTTTCGCGGCATAGCCAACAGCCTTGATAATGTAGGAGCCGGCGGCTTTTGGCTTTTTGATTCGCTCTAATTTCGCAAATCCATGCCCCCATATTTTTTCAAGTCGCTTAGCCCAAGGACTAAAGAGATGCTCTGGTACCGTCCAACGTAGCAAAATATGAACGTGCGGATTAGGCTCTCCATCTTCATTGGCTGGACACTCGGCTACCCATATGTAATGGAAATCAGCAGGCAAGTTAGTCGGGCCAACATCGCTGGGCTGAACATGTTTAGCAACTTTCTCCTGAGATAAGTCGCAGTACTTTCGTCCACTATCTTTGTCAACTTGGATGGTATGATCCGCAACCCAGCCGCGTTGATACATTTTCTTTGCGCCATCAAGAAAACGAGAGACTTCTTTACCTATCGTTGTCTCTAAGGTTTTTTCCATCGAGAACTCTTGCTTGGGCTTTTGTTTGAGATCGCAATACGGCCCGGCTATGACACTGCCCTGGTTCATAGCTTTAACACGCTTACTGTCTAAGGTTGGAAACAGCCAGTATTCTCCACCAATATCCGTGATTGGTTGGTCAATTTTCTTTTCACCACGCTTAGGATGTACTGTCACCATGTTGCGCTTATAGATTATTGGATGATGCGACCCCATGCTGACACACTCACTTCCATCCAACATTCCACCGAATATGGCCATTCGTTGTGCCTTGGTGAAAGTCAGCGTGAGAAAAGTAGAGAAACCACCATGACAAGCTGCAGTGTAAGCCCCTGCCTCAAATATTTTAGAAACAGAACGGGACGTCAGCTTTTCCGAGAACCTCTCACCACTGTTTTCCGAAGGCGCAGCACTAGATGGCGTTTCGGTTACCGCCTGAAACTTATAAGTTTCATTCCAAGATCGGTGCATTAGCTGCATTGAAATAGGAATCTTTTTAGGTTCGCCTTGTCCTCGTTTTCCATTCTGATTGAGGATGGCAGGTTTGGAGCGCTCGTTCGTTTCATACAAAGCATCATGGCTAAAGTTGGTGTCGGTATTGCTGATGATACTTTTAGGGCGTAGAGACTTGCTCAGACTCATCAACTGCTTAATTTGCTTGTCTTTTCTGTGGCGAAATTTCTCTGTCGGACTTTTGCGCCCTTTGACTAGCCTATACTCTTCGGCGATTCTCGCCGCCGCTTCGCGGTCGTGTTCCGAGAGATAATTTACAGATTTATAGAAGTCAGTTCGCTCTTGAAGATCTCGTTCGCGCTTAGATTTTCGGTTGGGAACGCGATCATATATCGCTATTTTTTTGACTATTCCACTATCTAGAAGTGCTTGTTCTTGGTCTGAGTAAATTTTGGAACCTAAAAAACCAGCATTATAGCTGGCGTCATTATTTTTGATTCGGTCCAAGGGCATCACTGCCCCGCCGATATATAGAAGATCAGATTGATTCATAATCTATCCGTAGTTTGTCTTTACCTACCGAGAAAACGGTAAACTTTTGGTGCGTCATACCGCCACCAAGTCTTGAGTTGTCACTATCATGAAACCACCTTTCATATTGCCTTTGCTCAATACACCTTTGCTTAGATGAGTACAACTGAGGGAAACACACGCTTGTTCGATGGCTTGGTCTAATGAGTCGAAATCACCAACTATTACATTGGCAACTTCTTACGTATCTTCATGGCGGATAACACCGCCAGATGGGCAAAGCATTATTGCGGCATATTGCATAAGACAGGCTCCAGCTCTTTCTCATCGCGACGAACGGCAACGCGTTCAATCAGGTAATCTTCAATGTTCAGTAGTTCTTCAAGCGCACACTCTTTATCAATCAACACAACGTTGTGGGCGTGGTTAGTCGTGTTCTCATCAAACACAATCACGTTGAGAAGGCTCATTTTTGATGAGTACTCGATACGAATACTGATAACGTCTGAGCTATCCAACGCCAAAACGAACAGACTATTAATGGTTGTTTGGATAGCGAGTTTGTTTGCAACTTCATTTAGATTCATCTTTTATGCTCCTACGCTAAGACGAAAAAAGCCCCCTATTACAGGAGCAAAGGCTTGGATAATTAATGCGTACTACTGAATTGGTAATGCTTGAGGCGTCGAACGTCACCAAGATTGCGATCGAACAACGTCGCGATTTCTTTAATCTGTTGCATGCCGCTTCGGATTTTTTGGAGTTCCAAATCGTTGAAGCTTTCAAACTCTCGCACGTGCTCCGAGGCTTTCAGATCACCGGCGACTAAAACCATACCGCGAAAACGTGGTGGCATAGCGTCCCACAATTTTTTCAACTTGCCGCGAGTAACGGAACCATTGAACAATGCTTTACAAGCGGCAATGCTCTCACTGGCTTTGGGTGTTTGCTTTTGTTGTTCTTGTTGAATAGCTAACTGACTCATTATTACTCCTTAAACTAATCCTGGAAGTGGGGCACCGTTGGCAAGGAAATCAGTCCCCATTTGCATTAACGGCTGTAAACCTGTGGTGCGGTTTTCAAGGTCATTTATAAGCAAAACCAAGTTACCTAGCGCCGCTTGAGCTTTGGCGAGGGTTTTGCGCTTGCGAGATCGCGGTAAACGCTCTGCGGTGCACATTGCCAACGCATCGCTAGAAAGCTCACCGGAATGAGTGCTGAGCTGTAAGACGCGCTCGAGCAGATTCAGGTCTGTTTCTGCTTTTGGTAGCGGAATCGTGACAACGCCATCGTTTGAAAACAGCGTATTTACGATTGAGTAATCACCAGAAACACGGCTAATAGAAGCAAGTACAACTGGTTTAAGCACGTGCGGTTGGTTTGGGTTCAGCATGTTGCGAAGCATTGTGCCGTTTAGTTCTAACTTTCGGGCAATTGCTTCAACATCGTGATTGACAACAAAATCACAGCAAGCAGCATCAAAAGCTTGTTGTTTGCGTTCACGCAATACGCACATTGAGTTATTTACATACATGATAAATACTCAAATGAACAAACAAGGAGAGCAAACAAATAACCAACCGATAAGATTGAACCAAAGTGGACATTTGTTTGGGTATTTGTCTTCCCAAGACTTACTCATAGCATCTTGCGAGGTAATCTTGACTTTAAGTAGGACAGAAAAGCTCATACTTGTTGCTCCGCTGCGCGCTGGTAGACCTTTACAAGGTTAATCAAAACACTGCCACGCTCTCCCTTCTTCTCTAGAATTGGGATTTCGCCGGCAGCAATAGCTCGGTCTAATGATGAACCAGACCAACCAGTACGACGAAGAAACTCTTTTTTAGTACAAAAAGGTGCATCAACCGCTATTTGAATACTTGCCATAAGTGGTATCCTACTTGTTTGAGATTTGTTGATGCTTATTGGTAGCACATGACAGCATCAAATCGTTTATGACACATTCTTGATCGCAAATACGAGTTGGTCAACTTTTAAATTCGACTTAGTTTGTTAAAAGCGATATTTAATTACCACAAATGTGATCAGGAACGCACTAACTGTGCGCTAAAAGAATGAGTGAATATCGAAATGAGCAAAATTCCTGCAAAAGTCCCCGCTTTTGACTATTTAAAAGGCAGAGATTTCACGGAAAAACTTAAGGAAGTGACAGGTTGTTCTACATTTGACTTAGTAGCAGATCACTACGGCGTTCCTAAATCGACATTTTTTACTTGGCACACTCATAATCGAACTGGCTTCGAATTAATTGTTCGAGAACACTTAGCATCAGGCGCTTCTGTGCGTTACTTAGCGCTAGGTCAAGGCGAGCCATTCCCCAAAAGCGAGACACCATCAGCAACTAACAGCATTGAAAAGTTTTCAATCGTTAACGGCAAACTCGAACAAATGGGAACTGTTGAACTCGGTTTTTCGACGCTAAATGAGTTTGGTCTTGTAAAAGAAAATCTAATTATTATCGAGCAGAATGGACGTCACTTATATGTAAACAAAGCAGAGTCTCAGCCTGCATCCGGTGACTACTTGTTGGATATTGACGGAGTTTTATCAATTAACTATCTACAACGCTTACCAGGTAAAAAGTTAGTAATCGCGTTTGACACATCAACTATCGAAGTATCTGAAGAAGATATAAAAGTAATTGGGCGCGTGTCTGTGGAAATGAAGAAGAAGTAATAAATTTAGCTTTATTACATAAGACTAATATTACAATGCCCTACAATTTAGGGCATCTATACCAATAATTGCAACAAATTGCATACCCATTAGTAGCTATGCCATAGGTTGTCATGTTTTTATAGAATTAAGGGTTATCAATGAGTTTGACCGAAATGGAGCTATCCGATAGTGGTGGACCCGGAGCTCTAAAAGGCTTTACATATCAAAACGTTGCTGCTGCATATTATGTTTTAACTATGCTTGAGGACAAGACTCTACAGTCTGTGCGTTGCGAAGTTGTTGATGATATCGATTTAATATTCAAAAACAAAACGGTGTACATTCAAGTCAAGACAACTACCAGTGATTCAAATTGGTCGCTCAAGGATTTGGCTGAAGCAACGACTAAGAAAGTTGCTCCAGTAAAACCTCAACGTGTTGTGCAAACTGTCAGCCTAGAAGATTCTATCTTGCATAAATCAATTTTATGCGACAAAGGTAAAAAACCCAGCCAGTTTAAAATAATTACAGATAGAGAAGTGACTGGTGCCCTAAAATACCTCAGAACTCCATTAGCTACAAGGAATGAGAAAGAAGCCCTAAAGGGTAATCTAACTAAGCACTTAAATTCTCTTATTGAACGACACAGACCACGGAAAAAACCTCCTTTTATTTCTCCAAATGGAAACGGAGTGGAATATTGGGTTCAAAACGCTGAGTGGGAAGTTGTAAGCTCCCAAGAGCTTCTAGAGCACCGCTGCACTAAACTTATTTTGCAGTGCGCCCATAGAAAAGGAATTTACTTAAGCGCTAACGGCGATCCCGAAAGAATTCTGTGCTCCCTATTACATGCTCTTTTTAACAAAGCTAAAGCATCAAGAATTTTAAACTCCGTAACCACTAAAACCTATCACAGGAAGGATTTCTTACCATGGTTTGATGCTGAAATAGAGCATTACACAAACCTCAGCAAACAACACGTAAAAGTTTATCCGACTAATAACTCATGTTTACAGGCTATCCTTTCCGAGTTTTTTAGCAACAAAGACATCTACGGAGCAAAAGGGGTTGAAGGAGAGAAAGCATTAGTTGGTGTTGCAGGTGAGTACCACAGAAAACGGTATAACTACGAAGCTATCGCTAACAACCTTTATGACTGGTTTCACGAGGTACTATTGCTTCCGAGCGAAATTGCAGATCATAGCCCAGAAAAAGTCACCGCAAACTTTAGGACGCTTGCTTTACGCTACAAAAAAGAAGCCTTATTCATAAATAATTTGATTGCTAAAGCGTTACTACACTCAGTAATCAGAACTAAGTACAAATCTCAGCCTATAGCTGCCAGCCTGCATGTCGACGATGGTAATAATACCCGCTTCGATAATATTCATATCATATTAAACGTTCACGAGCCTGATACATTGCTCATGGGTTTCAGCCGTTTAGTAAGCGTTCAAGATGGTAAATTTATTGAAAGTATAGTCAATGAATTTGATGACTTGTTAACATCGAGCGCTTTTTCAAGCCAAAAAGAAAAAATTCTCATTGCAAAGAAAGATAACTATTTATTAGAGCATGATATCAATGAAGTTCTTGCGGCTAATCAATCCTTAGATAATAACCTCGATCGATTTAGATTCGTGTTTTTCATTGGCTACGAATCCGAGCACCTCGAGTGCAACTCTAAAAATATGCCAGAAGACTTTAAAAACAATCTCATCTTAGAGGCGACTGAGCAATTTAAAACTTTAGTAGACAAACTAATCGAATCAGATGATTTTTACGCAGACTTGCACATAGAAGCATATCTTTACCCTATACCATCATTAAAATCACTGATATCTACGGTAGAAACACAGGTTAAATCACAATGGACTACACTTTAGACCCACAATTATGCTTAGAAGACGTTCAAAGTAATAAACTAAGTGCGTTTTCCTACCTAAAAAAGGCTAATGATTGCTTATCTTCCCCTGATTTGAATTCAATAGGACAAGAGTTAATTATTCGGGCACTGGACTCACTACCTTTGTTTGATCAACAAGCTATACTACTTCAAGAGCTAATAAGAACTGCAGGGTTATACCCCTACCTAAAGAAGTATGGTTCAAATCTATCATTAGAAGAAGAACTAGCGTTAGATGTTTATAAAAGTAATTTCGACGATGACTTCATATTCCATTCAATGCAAGCTAGAGTTTTCAATTTACTTTTATCCGGCAAAAATGTAGTCCTAAGCGCCCCAACTAGTATGGGTAAAAGTGCAATTGTCGATGCTTTAATTGCGAGCAAGAAATTCAATAGTATTGTTATTGTTGTGCCGACAATAGCTCTAATAGATGAAACAAGAAGGCGTATTCAACAACGATTTGGAAATGAGTACCAAATTATTCATCATGGCTCTCAAGTTAAGCGAAAAGAAAAAGTAATTTATATCTTCACGCAGGAACGTGTGAATGAGCGTGAGGATTTAAAAAATATTGACTTTTTTATAATTGATGAGTTTTACAAGCTCGCTGATGTTAAGGATGAATTATCAAGACCTAGAGCCTTTGCGTTGAACATCGCTTTAAGCAAACTACTGACGGTGTCAAAACAGTTTTACATGATAGGCCCATACATAGATGCCATTGAAGGCTTGAGTTCATTGAAGCGTGCGTTCACATTTATTCCCTCCGACTTTAAAACTGTTGCACTCAATATCCATAAATATGATATCGGAGCAAACGATCTGCAGAATAAAAACGAACAGCTTGGAAAAATAATTGACACCTACGTTGGGCAAACGATGATTTACTGTAAATCCTCGAGTTCAATTACGAAAACAATTCGTTATTTAGTCTCACTTGAAAGCATACAAAACAACAATTTTCTCGCGACTGCCGACTCTTCGGTAAAGAAATACTATAAGTGGTTGAAGAAAAACTATGGCGCAGACTGGGGCTGTACCAAAGCTTTATCTTCTGGTATCGGTATTCATCATGGGGCCTTACCTCGTGCTATCCAACAAAAAAACGTTGAGCTTTTTAATAACGGAGAAATCAAATACTTAGTTTGCACGTCTACAATGATTGAAGGCGTTAACACATCGGCTCAGAATATTATTATTTACGATAACCGGAACGGAACCCCTAAAATTGATAACTTCACACACAAAAATATTTCAGGCCGTGCCGGAAGAATGGGTAGATATTTAGTAGGTAATGTTTTTTGCTTAGAGACTTTACTAGATCCAGAACCACATGTAGTAACTTTGCCCTTAGGTAAGCAGGATGATGAATCTCCGATCAACTTACTAGCAGGGATACAGCCAGATCATCTTTCAGAGCGAAGCCAGTGGAATTTAACTCAATTTGCTAGTCAATCCAGTGTCCCTATGGACATAGTTAAAAAGCACTCAAACTATAGCGTAGAAACATTAGAACAAGCATATGACTTAGTATCTAGACTCTCCATTTTAGAACTCAAAGCTATAGCTAACGTAACCAAACCTAAACGATTTCAATTGAAGCTGTTAACAGATTTCATCAAGACCGTAGAAAGCCGGGTACTTATGAGGCAACAACTTCATTATGAAGACAATGACGAACTATATAAAAGACTGGGTCGCTACATATACTCTGCCAATCATACTAAGTACATTCATAATCAAATTGATAGGTTATATTTATCGGTGGAAAGTAGTGAAATACGCTCAGATGAGACGGACAAAGAGCTAACTATAGTACGCAACATATTCAAACATGCTGTAGCTAGAGCGCTTTCACTACTAGAAGATCTTCTTAACGACCGTCTAAAGCTCTTAGAAGCTGACTTCAAATCTAACTTAGGCTGGCTTGTACATGTGTTCGAAAATAGTCACCTTCCTTCTTCATTCTCTGCGTTAGAGGAAATGGGGATACCTATCGAAACTTTGGAAAAACTAGTTTCTGAACGCTTAAAAAGTACAGATATTGATACGTTGGTTCGTTACTTGCGCATGTATAGAAGGCATTTTAAACAGCTTAATTCTGTTGATCACATGTTTATTGAACAAGCAATTATCTAACATGACTGTACGAAACTTAAAGGACGGAAACAAAAAGCCCTGGCTCTGCGAGTGTTACCCGCAAGGAAGGAGTGGTAAACGCATTCGTAAGCGGTTCGCAACTAAAGGCGAGGCACTTGCTTTTGAAAAATTCACTATGAAAGAAGTCGAAGACAAGCCTTGGCTTGGTGACAAAAAGGACCTGCGTACACTTCAAGACTTAGTCGAACTTTGGTACAAACTTCACGGCCAACATCTAAAATCCGCTCAAAAAGTTTACCCTCGACTATGCACAATAGTTGAAGAATTGGGTAACCCTTTTGCAGTTAAGTTCACTGCAAAAGACTTTGTTCACTGGCGGTCTAGCAGAAAAGTGAAGCATAGACATATTGCGGCTGATACCGGAAAATTGATATCTGCGCCCACCAACAATCTCGATTTGAGATATCTGCGAGCTGTTTTTAATGAACTCATTTCTCTTGGAGAGTGGAATCAACCAAACCCACTTACAAGCGTTAAGTCGATCCCTGTTACTGAATCCGAAATGGGCTTCTTCTCTAATGAGGACATTACCATGCTCTTCGATAGGATCAGTAAAAGCAATCGAGCAAAAGAGTACGAGCTCGTTTGCAAAATTTGCTTATCAACAGGAGCACGAATTTCAGAAGCTATTAACCTTCGTCTTCCACAAGTTACGAAGTACAAAATCACATTTATTGACACCAAAAGCAAAAAGAACCGTACTGTGCCGATTACAGAGAGGCTTTATAACGAGCTGATGGAGTTTGAACGAACGGGAGAAAAGGATAGGTTGTTTAAAAGCTGCCTTCATGGCATTGCCTATATCGTAAATCGGACATTTCCAGACTTACCGGATGGTCAGAACACCCACGTGTTTCGTCATACCTTCGCAAGTCGATTTATGGAGGCCGGAGGAAATATTCTCGTCTTGCAGAAAATCCTTGGTCACAGTGATATCAAAATGACCATGCGCTATGCCCATTTTTCACCCGATCACCTGATACAAGCGGCTGAGTTAAACCCTATTTCTAAACTGGGATTATAACTTCACTTCTAGTTAACTTCTTAGAAGATTCATTATATTTGTAGTGGTCAACTAAAGTTGTTTCAGATAACAATCTTAATTTGCTCCCGAGCAACACTTAGTTACTCGGGAGCAAATTAAGTTGGTTATCTTATCGGAGACAAGTTTTGGACTGTGGTGCAATTGGTGTTGTTATCGATTTATTAAACTCATCCAGGGAACAAACTCCATATTGTAAACGGGCTAACTTTTCTGCCATTGGTTTAGTTAACAATAAAGAAGAAAACTTGAACTTGGCTCCGACTACTTTTGTTGCAGACTTAAACTCATTAGCTGGAGCACTTTTTCCACTATTTTCGCTGTATTCCATTTGCATCCATGTATAACCTAGCGAGTACCATACGTCTCTACCTACACTTTCAGTAGTTATTTCATTTTGTGCAAATGTTGTAGCTGTATTTTTAGTATTTGATTGACTTGTACAAGCTACTGCAAGGTCGGTTAATGCAGAAGTTATTTTGTCTGGATCACCAGTAAAAATACTTGAGACCGCTGCCGTTGCTTTAGTAATAAGGTCCTTATAATTCTTTTCTTCATAATGCAATTCTTTTGAATCAACGGTTACAATTTCGAAAAGCGATATGCTAGAAACAATCTGTGTATAATTTGCAAATCCTTTAGCACTGTCTTCACTATCACCAGAAATTGGGTCCCATCCAGACTCAACACGTGCGGCGTTAAGTAATGTTGATACTGCTTGAGATGGGTAGGCTTGAAAAACAGCGGCCATTTCTTCGATTTCTTGCTGCGTAGGTTCAGAAATAGATTGGTATTTCTGGACTCCCTCTTGACCTTCTTTTATCGCTTCTTCCGAATCAAACGAAGTATATGTACTTGGATTTGAACCAGGTACATATTGGTCATGGGGTTGATTTAGAAAGTCAACCAACGAAGAGCTAGAGGACAGTAAATGATCTTTCAACATTAATGATTTAGCTGCATTTTTTGTTGAAATAAATTCTTCACCAACAATCGACGTCAAATCATCAAAAAAGCCTGCTTCTTTGAGTGTCAATCCTTTAGTTTGTATGTTCATAATTCAGTCCATATGTTAATTACCATCAGACAATAATATGCACAAGCGCACATATCATGAGTAGTATTATATAGACGTCGATTTAAACTAAAGCAATATACAGGATGTAGAAAATATGCAACACCATGAATTTGTTTGTGTTGTTTTCTAAGCTAAACTTAGTGAATATAATTAAATTAGAATATTCTGAATTAAAAGGAATTTCTTTAATGAACAGTCCTATTCATCGGGTCCCAACCTATCATAAGTGGCGACAAAATGGCGGCAAATTTTCTCAATACTGGTGATTATTGAATAGTATTGATAAAGCGGGTGGTTTTTAAAGCATTGAAATAGCTAAGAAACTATTGATTTTACTGGGTTGCGGTAATAGCTATGCATTACACTAAGTAAGATTTAATACCGCGTCTTAACGCCCGTTAAGGCGCGGTTATTTCGATAGGAACCCCATTCTGTGCAGCGATTGCTGCTTTAGCCTTCACGTTTTTCATACCGAATTCATCCAACCACCACTTTAACTCTTTCGGCACTTTCAGTTCATCTTTCTCGCCATTACTACGAGTTAAAGGCTCATGTGCTTCTAAGAACACACTTCTGTCAGGCTCAAGTGTCATTTTGATAGGCTGGTTAATGATGTTAACGTCTTCGCCGTTACGAACCTTGTCAAATAACCACTCAATGTCACTTGGGTCCATACGAATACAACCCGCGCTGACTCGCATACCAATCCCAAAGTCCTTGTTGGTACCATGAATTAGGTATTCGCCATTCCCGTAAGCTAAACGCAATGCAAACATACCAAGTGGATTATCAGGCCCCGCAGGAACAACGGCTGGTAGGTCAATGCCCTTTGCTTTGTACTCGGCACGAATAGAGGCTGGAGGAGTCCATGTAGGGTTCGGTCGTTTTTGGCTGATACGCGTTGTCATTACTGGGGTATCGCGCCCTATTCGGCCAATTCCGACAGGAAATACATGGACAATATTCTCTCCTTTCGGAAAGTAATATAAGCGCAGCTCGGCTAGATTAATAACGATACCTTTATAAGGTACGTCTGGGAGGATTAGCTGTGTCGGAATAGTAAGAACATGCCCCTCTTCTGGTAAGAAGGGATCCACTCCTTTGTTTGCGGCCATTAAACCTAGCATACCCACATCGTAGAGCTTAGCGATATTTGCCATGGTTTCGCCTTCTTGAACGACGTGGTTTTCAAGGCGACCAATTAAACGGCTTCCATCCTCTGGTAATTCGTACATCTTAGCGAATGATAGACCACTCACTAAAGATAACGACACAGATAGCAGGGTACGTTTTGCGAAACTCATTGATCGCTTTTTGCTAAGCATTTCACTCTATTCCTTGGCACTTTTAAAGAGCTGTAAGGTTATCTCTCTTTCTGTCTTGTGATCAACCATCGGCTTGTGATATTCCAGTAAAGAAAAGCCCTCCCAAGTCCAAGGTTTATGGATGTATTTGTTCGGTACACTTTTGATTTCTGGTACCCAGTGGCGCACAAATTCACCATTAGCATCGAACTTTTCGCCTTGGCTTATCGGGTTGAAAATACGAAAGTATGGCTGCCCGTCACAACCCGTAGAAGCAGACCATTGCCAGCCACCATTGTTCGCTGCAAAATCGCCGTCCACCAGCTTACTCATGAAGTACGCTTCTCCCCATCGCCAATCAATATGTAAGTCCTTGGTAAGAAAGCTCGCGACAATCATACGTAATCGGTTGTGCATCCAGCCTGTTTGATTGAGCTGACGCATTGCTGCATCAACGATTGGGTATCCTGTTGTTCCTGTCTTCCATCGCTCAAAGGCTTTCTCATCATAGGACCACTGGATTTTATCCTCCCAATCGATAAATCCTTTGCCTTTGACGAGTTTTGGTTCGAAAACCAATAGGTGCTGATAAAACTCACGCCAAATGATCTCACTTAACCAAGTTGCTTTCCCTTCTGTAAGGTCATTTTGTTGATTTTCAGCATACAAACGAGCAATACACTGCCTTGGTGATAGCGCGCCAATCGCAAGGTATGGAGACAGTTGGCTAGTGCCATCAATAGCTGGAAAGTCTCGCTCGCTTTGATACGCGTCACTGCGCTCCCGTGCAAATTCCCTAAGCTGCTTCAAAATATCATTAGTCGAAGCCAGCCAGTCTTCACTGGATTCTCGAGGATAGCTAAATGTGAAGCTTGAATTAAATCGAGCCGACTCTAATTGTTCGAGTACCTTTTTATTGAGTGGCGCTTGCTCGTGAGGTTTTACTACCGTCGGCATATGGAACTGCGTTAACCAAGCACGCTTGAATGGCGTAAACACCTTAAAATATTCGCCTTGCTTATTAAGAACCGTCGTTGGCGCGTGCACACATTTGTCATGAAACAGTTCAAATTCGATATCGTGAGAAGCTAACGCTTCACTTACTTGTGTATCGAGCTCTCGTTCGTTCACCTCATAGTGAATGTTTGCCATGACAGACGTGGCTTCAAGTGTTTCCGCCCACCCACTAATCACATCTGTACAATCGGAAAACGACGGCACCTCTTTGTACAAAAAGGGAATATTAAGGCTTTCAAGCTCCTCGTTAAGACAAGCTAAGCGACGAGCAATGAGGTCTGCCTGCATCGGCGCCATGTGATGCTCCCGCCACTGCTCTGGCGTCGCGATAAAGCAAGCGACGACAGGCTGACCTGAATCCAATGCCGCTTTGAGTGCCGTGTGGTCTAACGTACGCAAGTCACGTCGAAACCATACTAAAATCATGGTAGCTCCTATCTTTTGTCTACTAAGTTAGGTGTAATTTCTCTATCACTTCAGAGCACCCCATCCGATCACCTAACTGTGCGTGAAGCATTTTGATGGACGCTACTTGTTTAGCAGCTAGCGCTTTGTTGGAGAAAAGGTAGATAAACGAACCATTTTCAACAACCTCGTGATCTAGTAGACCAGAAACATCATCAACCTTATCGATCAAAGTCGTGTGATACCCTTGTTCGCAAAGCTTCGCTGCTTGAATCCAACTCTCAGACTCTCTGTTTTGTTCAAAGCTAATGAGCAGACACTTTCCTTTGGAAGCGGCTTTGTTTTCAGAATCGATAACAAGGGCAAGTCGAGTGATCAAACAAGTCTGAAATAACCCTACTTGTAAAGATCGCAGCGATCCTTTCACCATGTCTAGCGCATCAAATACTGGGCTAATAAACTGATCAATAACGAGTTTTAGTGGATACTCTTTAAGAACAGAGGCAAGTAAACTCTCTGCTTTTCCTCGATTCAGGGTAGACAGCGCAAGCAGCATGTTTTCAACTTCTTCGAGTGTGCGAACCTCGTTTTTGACTTCGACATCGGCGCTTTTTCCTAGCAGCCCCTTCACTTTACCAATCGAAATCCCCTTCGCGAGCCAGCTCTGGACTTCGCGAATCGTATCGAGATCTTGCTGGCGATAAAGTCTGTGTCCTTTTTCAGTTCGCTGAGGCTGGATCAAGTTGTATCTTCGTTGCCAAGCTCTCAGCGTAACTGGTTTTACACCCGTGATTTCTGCGACATCTCGGATCGCGTATAGTTTTTCTTCTGAACTACAAACCATAGCGTAATCTCATCTCCTGCGGATACGGTTCTAAAAACTTCTGTTTTGCTAAATACTCGTCTGGGTAAGTATTTAAGTAATGCTTAATCAATGTAAGTGGTGCTAGCAGAGGTAGCATTCCGATACGGTAGTCGTGAATCACTGTCGCTAACTCTTCTTTTTCTTCTTTAGTTAGTGAGCGTTTGAAGTACCCTTGTAAATGCATCAACACATTTGTGTTGTTTTTGCGGCTAGCCCGATTCGTTAACGCCTTCATAAGTCCTAAACGATACTCTTGGTAAAAGTCTTCAATTTCATAATTAGCGACATCGGCAACTAAGCGGCCAAGGGATCGGTATGACTGTGGGTGGTGTGCCATTAACGTCAGTTTGTAGCGCGAATGAAAGTCGATGATTTTGCCACGAGTAGGCTCACCATCCATCGAGTCGTAAAAGTCATTTAGACAAAATACTCGAGTAATAAAATTTTCTTTCAATACAGGGTCGTTAAGTCTGCCATCCTCTTCAACAGGCAACCAAGGCATTTTTTGCATCAATGTTTGTGTATACAAGCCAACACCTTCTTTCGCAGCACTGTTCTTGCTGTAAACCTTGACTCGCTCCATGCCACAAGTTGGTGACTTGGCACAAACGATGTAACCACAAAGCTGCTCGCTTTGAAGTTCATCTACTTTATTGGCCGAGTAAGTGAGCATATTGTCGGTATGATCATTTTCTGGATTTTTGGTTTCAACCAATGCAACACGCTCTTCATTAGAAACAAGACGAATGGTTGGACGGGGTACTGGCATACCTACGCCGACTTCAGGGCATACCGAAATAAAGTCAAAATACGGGCTAAGCTCTTTAGTCACAAAGTTGCTCACCTTATGACCAGAGTCAAAACGCACTCGTTCACCCAAAACACACGAACTGATACCTACTTTGATCGAAGATTCCATGATGACGCATCCCTATACAAAAAGTTTTGTTGTATAACTTATAGCAAGCCTTTCCAGATTGTACAAGAAAATAAGTTGTACAATTTAATCGTTTTACTTCACTCGAAAGTATTTCGATCAACCAGCTGTCAGAAAAAAGTTTGGCCCAAAAACAAAGAATTTGTGCGCGCAATCGACAAACTGCTCAAAAGCAAATCGATTGCTCTTTTGATTTCAACAGATTTGGTTATCAATAGTAGTTGCAGTTTCTAAATGCGTGGTTTTTGTGACTAAGCTCTCAAGGGGCCACTGTACGTCCCGATATTATTGCCTCAACGAAAACGAACAAGTTCAACAGAATTGGTAATAGCGTTCTATAATAGAGGCGTTTTATCAAAACAAAACTTTGGAGAGCACTTATGGCAACCCCACACATTAACGCACAACCAGGTGATTTCGCTGAAACAGTTCTAATGCCAGGCGACCCGTTGCGCGCTAAATACATCGCTGAAACGTTCCTAGAAGATGTGAAACAAGTTTGTGACGTTCGCAACATGTTCGGCTTTACTGGCACTTACAAAGGCAAAAAAGTTTCTGTAATGGGCCACGGCATGGGTATCCCGTCTTGCTGTATCTACGTACACGAGCTAATCGCTGAATACGGCGTGAAAAACGTTATCCGTGTGGGTAGCTGTGGTGCAGTACGTGACGACGTGAAACTAATGGACGTTGTTATCGGTATGGGTGCTTCTACAGACTCTAAAGTTAACCGTATCCGTTTCAACAACCACGATTTCGCAGCAATCGCTGATTACGGTCTTCTAGAAGAAGCAGTTAACCAAGCGCGCGCTCAGGAAGTGCCTGTAAAAGTAGGTAACGTATTCTCTGCTGACCTGTTCTACACACCAGAAGCAGACATCTTCGAGAAGATGGAAAAACTAGGCATCCTAGGTGTAGACATGGAAGCGGCTGGTATCTACGGCGTAGCAGCTGACCTAGGCGCGAAAGCACTGACTATCCTGACAGTTTCTGACCACATCATCCGTGGTGAAAAACTAAGCTCAGAAGAGCGTCAGAAGTCGTTCAACGACATGATGAAAGTTGCACTAGAAACTGCAATCAACATCTAAGAACAAATAGTAAGTAATAATTTGCAGCCAGAGTTATGCTGGCTGCCCGAATTATCCCGAGGGGGCGATTGTGTCTAACGGCGAACTGCCAAAAGACGCAGATGGGTTACAACTCAACTTTTGTAAAACATTGGCGTGTGACAACTTTGGATTGAGTGATGCAAAGCGTTACGTTCTGCAACATGCGAACCCTAAGCGTCCGGCGATGGTATGCCGTGAATGTGGAGCTTTCCCCCCCTTACTTAATAATCGCGATGTCGTGAACGAACTTCATCGCCTGCGGCACGTCCACAGTGACGGGTTGCCTGCTTGCCGTAATGATGATTGCGACAACTTTGGACTTTCTGTCCACACTCACAAACACCTCTATCACGCTTTCGGTTACAGTGGCGATCGCCAACGTTACCGCTGTAAAGTGTGTCAATGTACCTTTGTCGACAAGTGGTCTGGTGCCAACAAGAAGCTTCAATTTCAAGAGAACTTGATGGGTTTATTGTTTACGGGATATTCCGTACGAGAAATCTGCCGCAAGCTTAGTATTAACCCAAAAACCTTTTACGATCATGTTGACCATATAGCTAGCCGCTGCCGCCGCAAGCTGGCAACCATTGATGCGCGCTGGGTAAACCACGCAACGCATTATGAATTGGCCTCAAACTATATTGCATTGCAACCGAACAGCAATAATGGTGTGTATTGGATTGTTTCTGGCGAAGCGCATTCTGGCTATATTCTTTGCCAGCACGTCAATTATTCCGCTGATGAAGAGCCAATCGCAACTCTCGATCATAATCCTTACGATGAGGTGTCTCGTTTTGTTTCCCAGGAGTACGTAGCGGAAGCAAGTGAGCCGCTTGCGGAACCTTCTCATCACCTCAGAGAGCGAATTGACCAAAAATACCAAACAATTTTGGCTCGCGGTAACGTAGAAGACCCTCTTGGTAATCTATCTGTATTTCATTACCCTTCAAAAGGGGCATTAGTCCGTCCACCATACACCTCATATGCACACTATTTGCACGTACTTGATATGTGCTGCCCAAACAAACGTGTATCTCTATACATGCCTCAAGATCCCCTACTACGTTCGGCTGCACTGAGCGTTTGTTTACCTCGCATTAAAGAGAAAAGTGTCGACTTGATGTACGTAGAAGAGGACGCTAGTTGGGACATGAGTACTCCCTTTGGCAAAGTCGATATCGCCTATATGAGTTGGTGGCGCGATCGCTGGGCAATCTCTAGTCAAAACGAAAACCACAAAGGCATTTGCTACCTCGCTGGCGATCAAAATGAGCCTGAAAAATGGTTTAACGTTGCGACAACTCGTCATGTGAAGTTTTATCAAAACCGCTTTCAGATTCTTTTCGAAAGCTTCATTAACGAGCCACGTCGCAAATTACGACCTGCTGGTATTTTACCTCTTTTAGATATATTCAGAGCTTGGCATAATTTGTGCTATCAGGATAAACAAGGTCTTACCGCTGCACAAAGGTTAGAAGTCTCTGATGCACCTTTGACAATCAAACAGCTCCTATCGTAGCTATTCTATTGGTAATTTAGATGTAGTAATTAGGGGTTGTAACGGTATACATTACGGCCCCTGATCGTTTACCAAAACGTTATCCGCATCGCTTTGGTAAAGAAACATGCATCTAACCACTTAATATTAGGTGTGATTTCCAGTTCGATAGTCATGGATGTGAACGTTGGATAAAAACCAAATTCAGCTAGAAGATGATCTCACTAAGCTTAAAGGCCAAATAAAATCGGCCCCTAAACATACCTTTAATGTTGCGCAGCAATATCTTATCCGCGCGGAACAAATTTTATTTGTGGACGGAGAGATCAAAGCCTTACTCATCATGGCGCAATGCTGTTGGTGCCTAATGGATTACCGACAAGGCTTAAAACTCGTCAAAGACGCTTACAGCAAACAAACACAGCTTGAAACCGACGATCATCTCCCGGAAATTCTCCATCTTTTTGCACTCCAATATTGGGGCCAAGCAAAGTATTATTCCGCGCAACAATATTGGATTAATGCGCTCGAACAATCTGCTCTTGTTGATGATGTTGAAATTCAAATCGAATCTCTAATTGGGCTTGGTAATGTATGGCGCATCACTAATGAACACCAACTTGCCGCTTCAACTCATGAGTTAGCCGTTAAAGTGGCAAACAATGTTCGTATTGCTTGGTTAGAAGGCAAAGCGCGCATCCTATTAGCTTGGGACTATTACTTACTAAATAAGTTTGTCGAGATGCTTACGGTACTGGATGGAGCAACCGAAGTATTAAAAGATCATGATGATAGTACGTGGCAAGCCGAGATCTGGGACTTTAAAGGGTTAGCACTGCTTGGACTAGAACGCCTTGATGCGGCCGAAGAAGCCACCCAAAAAGCCCACCAGCTTGCCATTGAGCATGACCTCGTTTGGATGAAAGCACACTCTTTTATTAGCCGAGCAAGACTTGAGCTTTTGCGCCAAAATACAGACAGCGCTGCCAAGTTGCTACTTGCAGCAGAAGAGTCTGCACTCAGTTTCGACCACGGTGAGCTACTCAGCCAAATTTGCTTCCAACAATCACGAGTCGCTGAAGAACAAGGTGACTTTGAGTCTGCGTTTAACGCGTTCAAGAAATACCGTAAGCACGCACTCAAAATGCTCAAAGAACAAACTCATCGAATCAGCATGGATAAAGCAAGAGGCTCTAAGCGCCAACTAGAGCAGCGAGCACGTAAGCTGATCAATCATATTCGCTCTCAACACGAATACGACCCTGAAAAACAGTTCTCTAATGTCGTTTCTGAGACCTACTGGTGGGAACAGTTAGTTTTGTTTAAAACGGAGCTCAAACGCTCTAACCACGCCATCATTATGATTCAGCATTCAAACCCCGAAGTTCTCGATGTTTGTACCGAGCTCGTTCATGCATTGACAACCTCCAGCGACCTCATCTCGAGAATTTCCAGTAACAGGCTAGCAATGTTAATTGCAGAAAAAGGTCAAGCAGCAGAAGAGGTCTACCGCACTGTCCAAGCGATGTTAGACATCTATCCATGGAAGCGACGCGGAATCAAAGGCCCGAAACCGATACTGTATTTGCAAGATATCCTGACCTTCCCATTCACGTTAGAACAGCTCGAAGAAAGTTATATTGAGGTAATGAAGAATGGAACAACTGCTTAGCAAGGTGACTGACGCAGGTATCGATCCTTCTTCCGTTTCAGGTGAAGAAGCGATTACGCTATGGGAACACATAGGGTTACATATTGCGTCAACAAACCGAGAGAAAGCGCATTGCTATATCATTAGCGCCGAGTATCGAAGAGAGATCAAACAGCTCAACGACAGCATTAGTGAATTGAAACAAGCGCTTGAGTTGCTTGTTTTACCAGAAGATGTAGAAGATATTCTTTCTGTGAAAGCAAGCTTGAGTGAGCGTTTAGTTGAAGTAGGTGACTACAATGCGGCATTAACCGAGTATGTTGCTTCAACCAATATCGCCGTCGAGTACGGCTATATTGATGAGTACGTATTGGCCATTATTGGAATGGGTAATTTGTGCGATGCCTATGGGGATCACCAACGTGCATTACGTTATTATCAAAAAATAGATGCTATCGATCACGCTATTGGCAGTCGATCCCTACGCCTTCGTTACAAGCTGTACATGCTTGCCTGTTATATCAGCTTGAACCGTACCGCAGACGCCAAAGAGCTATTGAGTGAATGTGAAGAACTGAGCATTCTCGTCAGTGATAAAAACCTCGCCGCACAAATTCACCTCTACCGAGCCAAATTACATCGTCTGCAAGAAGACTACCCCAGTGCGTTGCTGGCTATTTCGAATGTTCAGTATACAACGGGTAGTGCCACGACATACTGGTTATCTACGATGGTCAAAATTGAGACTGCGTATTGTCTAAACGGTGTAGGGCACACCTCTTTAGCTAATTTAACGTTGGACTCCATCAGTAAAAGGATTCAAAAGCAGCTATCTCCTATCGTTACTCAGCATTTTTATAACGCGATGAGTCAAGTTTACGCCTCTCAAGGGTTGTATCAAGAAGCATTAAATTGTGAAAAAAAAGCGCATAGAATCGAATCTGATCTTGTAAAACATATTCCGATCGGTGAGTTAGGGTCTGCTCAACTACGCCGACTTTCACGCTTTGAGTTACAACTCAAACTCATTTTGTCAGAGCTAGAAAACAAAGAACTAAAAGAAACCACCAAGCAGCATAAAAATACTGTTGCTCAGCTACAGCAGGACGTCTTTACCGATCCACTTACGTCTTTACACAACAGACGCTGGTTAGAAGTTAAACTAAAAGATCTACTTCTGCACGATACTGCATTTGCATTGATTGTCATCGATATCGATCACTTCAAATCCATCAATGACGAACTAAGCCACTTGGTGGGCGACAAAGCGATCAAAAGTGTGTCACAGGAACTGGCGTCCTACTTCAGATTTAAAGGCGCATCGTGCGTACGATTTGGTGGTGAAGAGTTCCTCGTGATCCTTGAGAATACCCAACTGGAACGCGCAGAAATGCATGCCGAGAATTATCGTGAACGGATTTATCAATATGGTTGGGACGATATTCTTGGTGAGCGGGGGCTGACCGTATCCATAGGGATTACCTTGCATCGAGAAGGCGAGAATACTCAGCGAACTTTTTATCGTGCAGACAAAGCTCTTTATCGCGCCAAAGCCAATGGCAGAAACCAAGTCTGTACCGAACTTTAAACCATGCCCCGGTTGACACCTGGGGCTTTAGTATACTTTTTACTTATCCTTCCTATATCACTTCACTGCTTGTTTAAATAAGTACTCAGCAACACCTTAACTGCCAATAAACATCAGTGGATACTTACATCGCATAAACATAATTCCTACATAAAAACCGCTTGATTCATCTGTAGTTAAGACAAATACTTAAATTGTTAATTTACGTAGATTTTCCATTTCGCAATACGCACAGGTAGGTAAGATGTTTCTAGACTATTTTGCACTTGGGTTACTCATCTTCGTTGCTTTAGTGATCTTTTACGGAATCATTGTCATCCATGATATTCCATATGAAATCGCCAAAGAGAGAGAGCACCCGCACCAAGACGCAATTCACTACGCTGGCTGGGTCAGCCTTTTCACTTTGCATGCGCTGTGGCCATTTTTATGGATCTGGGCAACATTATGGCGCAAGGAACGCGGCTGGGGTTTTAAACAACTAGAACAAGAAACACACGACATTCATCACCGCCTTGAAGAACTCATCGATGAAGTCAACGAACTCAAAAACGAAGTATCGATGTTGAAACAACAAAAGATTCAGCAAAAGCCTTTGCCTGAACAAAGTAAAGAGGACGAATAATGGACTTATTGCTGATTCTGACTTACGCAGCTCTTTGTATTGCCATTTTTAAAATTTTCAATATTCCTCTAAACAAATGGACCGTTCCAACCGCCGTACTTGGCGGCGTAGTGTTAGTGGGCACACTCGTGCTGCTTATGAACTACAACCACCCATTTACTCAATTGGGTAACCAAGTGTTCCCGACTACGCCTATCGTCTCTGGCGTGCGTGGCCGCGTGGTGGAAGTGCCAGTCCAGGCCAACCAACCGCTCAAAACGGGCGATATTCTTTTCAAAATCGATCCTGTGCCTTTTGAAGCAGAAGTTGCTCGCCTGGAAGCGAAAGTCAAAGAAGCAAGCCAAGGTGCGTTGGGCTTAGAGTCTGATCGAAGAGAGGCAGAAGCTGCTGTATTGAAAGCGCAAGCGGACAGAGATAAAGCACAAAGGGAATTCAGCCGATATCAAAGGGGCTTTGATCGTGGCGCGTTTACTGAACAAGATTTGGATACTCGACGCCAAGCGTATAAAGCGGCAGAAGCCATGTTAGACGTTGCGATTTTGCAACAAGAACAAGCGCAAATCGCTCTGGACTCTGAAATCGGAGGCGAAAATACCCAAGTCGCGCAACTTCTTGCCGAGCTGCGTAAAGCAGAGTTTAACCTAGAGCAAACCGTCGTTCGTGCGCCAACCGATGGTTACGTTACGCAATTGGCTTTGCGTCCTGGTGTTATGGCTGTGCCGTTGCCACTTGCCCCGGCAATGACCTTCGTACATACCGAAGACATTACGTACACCGCGGCATTCAGACAGAACTCATTACAACGCTTGAAGCCAGGCTTTGAAGCAGAATTTATGTTCCGCGCAATTCCGGGCAAAGTGTTCCGTGGCGAAGTCATTGACGTGATTCCAGCCATTGGTGAAAGCCAAATTCAAGCGCGAGGCGCTCTGCTTGGGACTGATGCCTTGCGCACGAGCGGACGTGTTTTTGCGAAGCTGAAAATTGCCGACGACTTGAGTGGATACCACCTACCAATGGGTACTGCGGTTGAAGTTGCAGTTTATTCAGACAGCTTTACTCACGTATCAGTGATGCGCAAAGTTCTTATTCGTATGAAGAGCTGGCAGAACTATTTATACCTCGACCATTAATGAACATATAGCGCATTCATTTATCGGTAAAAATAACATCAAACAGTGTAATCAGGGGCTGACGATCAGCCCCTGATTCATTCTAGCCATCCAGATAGATAGCATTCCCACTTTTATTAATATTCTGTATAATGCGCGCCTTATTTTTAATGCTTGCTAAAACCAAAGCCAGTCAAAGGGATGCGTGAATCAAATCACACATTTCCTGAAGAAAAATAGAGCAAACAATAAGCAGCTTGGTTGTTTTGAATATATGTTACACAATCAAATAACTAACGCTTTCCGACAAAACAATTAAACGTTCTTTAAAATCGACTATTGAACTGAGGTTATCTATGAATCTTTCCGCTAAAACTGTTGTGGTTATTGCAATCGGTGCTGCTCTTTACGGTATCGGCGGCTTACCTATGTTTGGCATCCCTGTGTTTGCAAACACAACGCTAAAACCAGCAATGGCAGTATTAGCATTGTTCTCAGTACTATTTGGACCACTTGTTGGCTTCTTGGTTGGTTTTATTGGTCACTGGGTTACTGACCTATTTGCAGGTTGGGGCGTATGGCTCACTTGGGTACTTGGTTCAGGTATTGTTGGTTTGATTATCGGTCTATTCCCTTCTCTAACGCGCTACCGTTTGGAGAAAGGTGATTTCAATATGAAAGACTTCGCGTTATTCGTAGTACTTGCGCTATTAGGCAACGTATTTGGTTACGGTTGCTCTGCATTCCTCGACACGATTTTATACGCAGAACCGTTCACTAAAGTGTTTACCCAGCTTTCTATTATCGCGATCGGTAACACCATTCTTATTGCTATTGTTGGCTTCTTCATTCTTAAATCTGTCGCTAAACGTAACAAGCAAAGCCGTAACTTAACAGAGGCTTAATGTCGAATGACAATCGAATTTTCTAACTTCTCTTTTAGATATGAGTCGCTGGACAAACCGACGCTAAAAAATATCAATCTAAGGATAGAGAAAGGAGAGAAAATCGTCATTATCGGTCCAAGTGGTAGTGGTAAATCTACCCTTGGGCAATGTCTTAACGGACTGATCCCACACGCAATCAAAGGGGAAACCAGTGGAACATTGACCATCAATGGTCAAGACACCGCCCCTTTCGACATGCACCAATACACTGAGCAAGTTGGCACCGTACTGCAAGATACGGACAGCCAATTTGTCGGTTTGAGCATTGGCGAAGACATTGCATTTGCGCTGGAGAACCAGCTAACTTCAAATATCGACATGTACCCATTGGTCAAAGCCACGGCCAAAATGGTCGACTTGGAACAGATGCTAGAACGCTCACCCCACGATTTATCTGGCGGGCAGAAACAGCGTGTTTCTTTGGCGGGCATTCTCGTCGATGATGTCGATATCCTTTTGTTTGATGAACCACTAGCTGCGCTTGACCCTAAAACGGGAAAAAAAACCATCGAGATCATCGATGATCTACACCGCGAAACGGGCAAAACCATCGTAATCATTGAGCATCGTCTTGAAGACGTTCTGCATCGCTCAGTTGACCGTATTATCTTGATGGAAAGCGGCGAAATCATTGCCGATACAACGCCAGATGAAATTTTAGCGTCGCCTCTGCTAGAAGATTACGGCATCCGCGAACCGCTTTATATTTCGGCTCTGAAAGAAGCAGGCTGCGCGATTGAGGGCGATGCAAAACCTTCTAGCTTAACTACCTTACCGTTGGAGCAATATAAACCAGCAGTACAAGCATGGTTTGATGGTTCAACAGCACAACCACCTAAAACGCCAGCCGAGACTTTGCTTGAAGTCCGTGGCCTCACCTATTCTTACGACGGTGAGAAAAATGCGCTAGAAGACGTGAGTTTTAACATCAAGCGTGGCGAGTTTGTCTCTGTACTTGGCAAAAATGGCTCGGGTAAATCGACCATCACCAAACTGATTATGGGCGTTATTGAAGCGGATAGCGGCTCAATGGGCATGAATGGTCAAGATCTAAACGAACTGACCATCTTCGAGCGCAGCCAGAAAGTGGGCGTGGTGATGCAAAACCCGAACCACATGATTTCCCATCACATGATTTTCGACGAAGTGGCCTTCGGCCTCCGTAATCGTGGCGTTGAAGAGAAACAAATCGAAGCTAAAGTACTTGAAGTCCTAGAGCTGTGCGGTTTGAGCAAATACCGTCACTGGCCAATCGAAGCATTGAGTTATGGCCAGAAAAAGCGCGTAACCATTGCGTCAATTTTGGTCTTGGAACCAGAGCTTCTGATCCTTGATGAACCGACGGCAGGTCAGGACTATCGAAACTACACGTCTATGCTGAGTTTCATCGAAAAGCTCAATCGCGAGTTGGGCGTAACCGTAATGATCATCTCTCATGACATGCATTTAGTGCTGGAATACACTACGCGCTCTATCGTGATTGCAGACAGTAAATTAGTCGCGGATGCACCAATGACGCAGGTATTCAGCAGTCCAGAGCTACTAAACCAAGCAAACCTCACTACCACAAGTTTGTTTGAGTTGGCTACGAAAGTTGGTATCGAGGACACCAATGGCTTTATGCAGCACTTTATCAATGTAGAAAAAGCGCACCGCCAACAAAAAAGCGACGACGTAAACCAACCAGAGAAAGCTGTGGCATGAAAGACAACAAAATGAAGTTTGGTATCAACTACATCGATACCCAATCACCACTTCATAAGTTGAATGGCATTACTAAGTTCTTGCTTTTCATTGCTTGGGTAACGGTGGTATTGACCACATTTGACTTGCGAATCATCGCGCTGTTGATCGTGCTTGGTTTAGGCTTATTGAAAATGACCAAAGTGCCCTTTCATGTCTACAAACCGCTGTTATTCGGTACAGGCACGGTATTACTGATCAATGCCCTGTTTATGTTCGCGTTAGCGCCGCAACAAGGTACTGAGTTCATGGGCTCATCAACGGTTTTACTCTCGTTACCCGGCAATTACTCGCTCACTCAAGAGACGTTGTTTTACCTAGTAACAGTGACGTTGAAATACTTCAGCATGTTTCCAATCGCGTTGGTGTTTGTATTTACCACTCACCCGACGGAGTTTTCAGCCAGCTTGAACCGCTTGGGTGTACCTTACAAAATCGCCTATGCCGTAAGCTTAACGCTGCGCTACTTGCCGGAAGTGAAAAAGGACTTTGTTAACATCATGCACGCGCAACAAGCACGCGGAGTAGAACTGAGCAAGAAGGCTCCGTTGTTCAATCGTATGAAGAACGTCGCGAAGATTCTTGGACCTCTGATTTTCTCTAGTTTAGACAGAGCCGATCAAATCTCAAACGCGATGACGCTACGTGGTTTTGGCCGCCACTCCTCTCGCACTTGGTACAGCTTAAAACCACTGACCAAAGCCGATATGATCTGCATGGCTGGGATTGCGGTGATAGTGATTGCTGCGATCAGCAAGCGTGTGATGGACACACAACTGTTCTGGTATCCGTTTTAAATTCTGAAGCTTCAAACTGAACATAACGTGGTTAGTGTTGTGACCACGTTATCTTCCGTCTTTCCCCTCGATAACTCGCCTGTTGGCTTCTTGCTTGCAAGTATTCAAAAGAAGCGGTAATTTCAGCGGCTCGCTGATGTGCCAGAAAGTTGCTTATTCAAACGACCAACATGAACTAAACTCATCAGTTTTATCAGGGGCTTAATGATCAACTGCGCACTGCCTACAATGAAAAGCCAAGTACCACTTTCAATCAACGAATCATTCAAAAAGAAAAAGCTACCAATTAAAAACCAAATAGCAATGAGTAGGTCGTTTGCAGCACCTAACGCCTCATAGCGGCGCTGAATAACGATGTGACGACTTCCTAGATCTAAATCCAACTCTCTGCCATGTATCTGCACTGTATAGCTCCCCTCTTATTGTTTCGCGTCAGTTATGCCCAAGTTATTTCGAAATACTTAGTTCTAAACCCTAACGGACGTGGCATGCATTGACAACCATTGGAGGGATTATCTATTTGCAATAAAAAGAAAAGGGCGCATAAGCACCCTTTTTAGCGAGTCTAATTACAGGTATTCGCTTTAATGATTAGATAGTGAGTACCAACTTAACTCCACTTCAACAAGCGAGTTTCGTTGCCTTCTTCCGGCTTCGCTGGAATATTGAGTGACAACAGCAAGCTCACTGCTGCCATACCAGCGCCGATGTAAAATACGCTAGCAGGTGAAACCAGCCAAATCACACCAAACGTAACAGGTATTACAACCGCCGCAATATGGTTAATCGTAAACGCAACGCCCGCGGTCGACGCCATATCTGCTGGGTCGGCAATTTTCTGGAAGTAGGTTTTAATCGCAAGCGCTAACGCGAAAAATAGATGATCGACAACATACAATGCTGCCGCCCACTCAGCCGTTTGCACCAAACCGTACCCGACAAACACGAAGATCAAACCGACGTATTCAAACATCAACGCTTTGCGCTCACCTACAACGCCGATAAAACGGCCTATTCGCTTCGCAAACAAGAAGTTAAAGACATAGTTAATCAGGAACAGCAACGTAATATCTGCGGCGGAGTAACCAAACTTTTCTACCATCAAGAAACCAGCGAACACCGTAAAAATTTGACGGCGTGCTCCACTCATAAACGTAAGCGCATAGTATAACCAGTAACGTTTACGCAGGATGAGCTTCTTGTTCTGAGGCACTTTTGTCTTAAATTGTGGGAAGGCAAATGCCATCACCAAAATGAGCACAAAACCTAAACCACCAGCCATTAAATAGACCGTTTTAAAATCAAGTTTGAGCTGTTCGAGCGAAACCCAAATGGCGCCGTAGGTAAACAGAGAAGCCAAAGCTCCAACAGAAATAAACTTACCCAGCATTTCTGGCGCTTCTTCTTTAGATAGCCATTGTAAAGACAAAGACTGCTTGAGTGTTTCAAAGTAATGGAAGCCGGTGGACATTAACAAGGTTGTAAAAAGTAGACCGTACAAAGTGGGAAAATAACCTGTTAATGCCGTACCAAGCGTAAGCATCGCCAAAGATACGAGCATAAAGCGTTGCTCTCGGATAAACAGCAATACAAACACGGCGGTAAAGGCCAAAAAACCCGGAATTTCGCGCACACTTTGCAATAGGCCTATGTCGGCACCATCAAAGTTTGCTTTCTCTATAACAAAGTTGTTCAACAACGCCATCCAGGTAGAAAAAGCAATGGGCACGATAATGGAAATTAACAGGAGGAAATTTTGCGGCGTTCTCCAGCCGTGCGATGAGGTAGTCATGATGTTTCCTTTAAATATGAAGGCATCATCATAGCTTTAAATGTAACAAATTCGCAATATCATTATTATTTTCAACCCAGAGCAAGCTGATATGGCTGAGGAATATTGTTATGAAGATAAACATCGCACTCAATTCCTTGGCTAAGCGCGATGTTCAAGTATCAAGAGAACTAAAGCATGAGTAAATGTGCTCAGTGGCTTAATCAATGACTTTTACTGATAGGCGATTTTTAAATTCAAACACATGTTCTGGACACACATCCAAACAACGGCCACAGCTAATGCAGTTTTGATCCATAACTCGACGATCTCCCTCTTTCAAAGGCTGCCGAAGCACTTCTGGTTCTGGGCAAACGTAAAAGCAATCCATGCATTTGGTGCAATCTTCGCGCCGAACAGCAGTAACGCGCAACAGGCTTTTTCGGCCTATCACGCCATAGGTAGCCCCCAGTGGACATAAGTGCCCACACCACCCATGCTCAACCAAGAGTAAATCCAACACAAACACTAGGGCGATTAGCACCCAACCTGCGCCCATACCAAACACCAACCCGCGATGCAGTGCCGCAACTGGATCTAACCATGTCCAAAGAATCGCGCCAGATAGCGCACTGCCCAACATCAAAACAGGGATCAGCCAATAACGAATCATGGGAGACCAACGATAGCTCGCTTTAATGTTGAACTTTCGACGCAACCACGCCGCCAAGTCTGTCACGATGTTCAACGGGCACACCCAAGCACAAAATGCGCGCGGCGCCAAAATCGCGTAAAACACCACGACAATCACTACGCCTAACAACGCATTAAACTCCGGAACATGCCCTGTCGCCAAAGCTTGAAGCACGATTAACGGGTCACTTAACGGCACGGTATCGAGCAACATACTTGATGACAGATTACCAGTTAGAATTCCCAGCGTCGGCCCAGCCATAAATAGCGCAATGATGGTGAACTGACATAGCCGACGTAAAATCAAAAACCGATGCGCGCGCCACCAACCAAGCTTTTCAAGCGCTTCTTTGCCAGCATTTTGAGCTAAATTCTTTGCCATTACTTACCTCCTTTTAGCGATTCAAGCGCACCTTCCGGCACAGGCGTCTCACTAGGGAGGATATTTTCGAGTGGTTTGTCGAGCTCTTTCCAACCAAAATTGTAGTGGCTGCCCACTTTGCCTTTCGCCAAATCCGTCGGGACGACTTTAATAGCAGCGACATCCAACACGCACGCTTGTTCACACTTACCACATCCGGTACACACTTCGGAATTCACTGTAGGGATAAGTTTGGCGTGATAGCCAGTTCGATCGTTGTGAACCATCTCTAACGTGATGGCTTCATCAATCAGCGGACAAACGCGATAACAAACGTCGCATCGTAACCCTTGCCAGTTAAGGCAAGTTTCATGGTCAATAAGAACCGCTGTACCCATTCGAGCATCATCAATATCGGTTAGTTTCGGATCCAGCGCCCCACTCGGACAAGCGACAACACAAGGAGTGTCTTCGCACATTTCGCAGGGAATATCGCGTGCAGTAAAGTAAGGTGAGCCAGTCGCGACGGGTGAAAGTAATGTCGCAAGTTTCAAGGTATCGTAAGGACATGCCTGAACACACAAGCCACATCGAATACAAGCTGATTCGAAATCGCCTTCCGGCAGTGCACCAGGCGGACGAATAGGCACACCTTTGGTTTCTCGAGCTTGGCTTTGTAGCGATTGTAAGCCCAATACACACGCAGCTGCGCCAACACCAGCCGCAGTTCGAGCTGTATCACGCAAAAATCGGCGCCGACTTTGCGATATTTTAGACTGAGAGGATTTCATGCTATTTCCTCAACAAAACTCCCTTATCAAGTTAAGCATAAATAGCCCTAAACGTGTCGTTTCCCTATACCTCATAGGAGGTAACCCCATCCTCTATTGATTCAAGTCAACTGACGCACAGTGCCGTCGTCACAGTTTGACTAAATGCGTTTATTTACTGCGACATGAAATTCACCACGATACTCTGCAGTACGCGCCATTCTCAGTACAATAATTCAACACCTTTGCAATCTACTCGCTCAATTCGATGATAAATCACTACTAAAAATTCAAAAAATGACATCATAACAAGCTAATTTAAAAGGCATTTATCCATTAAACATAAAAAAAACACTATCCAAATAAGAAAACTGTGGTTAGATTAAAAATTAAAACTAAAAAGCGAAGGAGAGAGGCATGGAAATTATCGTACGTCCAACGACCGTCGAAGACGCAGCGGCACTCGTAGAAATCTATTCACAACCAAAAGCACAACGTGAAACCCTGCAACTCCCAAAGCCTTCGCTCGCGATGTGGGTGGAAAGATTGTCAAACATACCTGATGGTGTTTATAGCTATGTCGCTGAAATTGATGGTAAAGTCGTCGGAAATATTGGCTTTCACCACTCTCTACGTCCAAGAACGATGCACACGGCATCGTTTGGCATCGGAGTACATGATAGTTTCCATGGACTCGGTATTGGTAGCAAATTGATAGAAACAGTCACTGAACTAGCAGATAACTGGTTAAATGTGAGAAGAATTCAGATAGAGGTCAATGCCGATAACGACGCCGCCATTGGGCTTTATAAAAAGCATGGATTTCAAATTGAAGGTGAAGCGATTGACGGTTCCTTCCGTGATGGTGAATTCATCAATACCTATTACATGGCGCGCATCAGACCAGGCCAAAGATAAAACAAAGCCTCCTACTAATTGGAGGCTTTTCTTTTTAAACTTCGACTCACTTTCGTAAGTAAGCCAACGCTCTGCGAGTCAATGCTTCTGTGTAGGGATTGATCTTCCAGTGGTCGGAACTCCAACCTTTCACAAAGCGCTGAAAGTCTGCCCAAGCCACAGCAAACAAAGGACGCCATTCACGCTCGACTTCATTAGGGTCAAGATTCGGTTGATAGCCTATTAGCGCGTGTTGCAACTGAGCAAAATACGTATCCAAAACCCAAACTTCCATCTCTGCACAACGTTCTGGCTTAACGGCACTACTCATAAACAGTGCCACATCTTTCATGGCACACCCACATCCAACGTATTGAAAGTCAACCGCAGCAACGTTTGATTCTTCTTCATCAAAACAGAAGTTCGCCAATTTGGCATCACCGTGTACTAGTGTTTTAAACTTAGCTTGCGAAAGCGTTTGATCAATCAATTGAGCCGCATTTTGTAGCTCAGTGTCTTGCAATGCTTCAAGCTCGTCGGGTCTGGTTGCTAAGTGCCAGTATGTACCGATATGCCACAACTTATCAGAACGAACATCGATGTATCGCGCATGAAAGTTCGCCAACCAAGTGAGGCAGGCTTGTAGATGCTTTAGCTGTGCATCTGTGATGACTTTTGGAAAGCCCACCTCGGCGAGATCTTCCATCACAATGAGCCATTCATTCTCCGATTGGAACGTTTTTAGACCTTGCGGTACTCGGCAGCGAGTATCCACCCCTCCGGAAAAATACTCATACCAATTCACTTCCACCTGATAAGAGTGCAACTTTCTTTGATGAGAACGGTCCGTATTCCAGCCTCTAGGATGCTCTGAAGGCTTAGGGAGTTTTACATGCTTAATGATCACCGAACGAGTAGAATAAGTAACTCGGACTAACTCCCCATAGCCTCCCCATAGCGATTGTATGACTTCTACAGAGCGGTAATTACCGAGATTGAGTTCCTGGCCAATATTTTGGTAGCATTGGTGGTTGTTACTCATCATGCGATCAGATGTGACCACGTTTGGTTCTTCTCCATATAGTGAATAACATATGGGCAAACTGGTTTGATTTGATAACCGAGTGACTCAATTTCTGGCAACACCGCTTCCATCATCACTTTTCCGTACCCCTTACCTCGCAGTGCTTCAGGAACAACCGTTGATGTAATGTGCATGACATTACCCTTAAGCTGATAAATCACCTTGGCTTTATAACCCTGCTCTAAATCAACCCAGAATGTACTATTCGTGGTCTCATGAGTTACTTTATGCATATCTTGCTCTCTAATTTTTGTTACAGATTGATTGAATCAAACTATATCACTGAATAAAATCGATACCATGCGAGAGTGCTGCTTCGCCTCACGCGATTACCTTCTTACATCAGGTACGACAATTATAATGAGAAATATGAGCCCAATTGCCAGAGACGGCAAGCTACCTCTGCAAAGCAAGAAGGCACCAGAACGTCAGGCAAGTACATTAAATAGCACCGATGCAATGGCAATGGTCGAACATGGCAGTGAAGTGAGCTTAAACGTCACCACCCCCGTTGGTACAAAGTTTATTACAACCAGCACATTTGTTGGCTGTCACTCAAATAATACTGCATTGATAGAGGTTCCGAACATCTCCGATGAAGACTTGAAGTTCTATTTTCAAGAAGGCTTTTGGATCAATGTAAAAGCCTACTCTCATCGAGGTGAAGGGGCCGTTATCCCATTTCGGGCCCAATTACAGCATCGACTAGGCGATCCGTACCCAATTTTGGTGCTAGACCTACCCAACACTATGCAGGTCTTTCAGCTTCGCAAAGAAGTGCGTTACGAAGTAAATTTGAGAGCGCGTGTTTGTTTAGAAGCCTATCGAACTGAATGCGAAATAAGAGATTTATCTCGTAGTGGCTGTCGTTTTGTAACATCACCAATGAGCCGACCACTTCAGGTTGGTGACCACGTTTCATTGGATCTAACGATGCCCGGAGAAAGTCGTATGCTAGCGCCGTTGCGAGGTCGTATTTGTAATTTACAAAAATCAACGCACTATGCTCGCTACGGAATGGAGTTTGATGAGGTTGGTAAAAACAACGCTAAAAACCTCCTCAGTCACCTCAAATTTGATGGGACTAAGCTCACACTAAAAAGATAGATTTGATAACCCCTATCGCTTATCAAGAAGCTTTGAAGTGCTAGAAAACAAGAAACCCCTTACTTTTCAGTAAGGGGTTTTTATTTACTAAGAATAAGGCAGTATCTTAGATAAGAGTCATGACTTAGAAGTCGTAACGTAGACCTAGCGCTAGCTCATCTTTTTCAGCCGCGCCTTCGTTATCCATTAGATCGAAGTTGTATGATGCGTAGCCACGGAAGTTAGGCTTGAAGTAGTAAGTTACATCAACAGCTAGGTTTTCTACAGTATCTGCGTCTTCTAGTTCACCTTTGTTGAACGTAGAAGTGAATACAGTTTGACCCATAGTGTAAGCAGCGGCTAGTTCGTAGCCTTTGTAATCAAAAGTCTTACCTGCAACATCCATATCCGCGCCAGTGTAGTTACCAGCGAAGTAGAAGTCACCTACAGAGTATGCAGCTACCAGCATGAACTCATCGCTGTCGTTTTGATCTGCGTAACCAGCACCTAGTTCAAAACCAGTGTTAGCAAACGCGTAAACACCAGATAGAGAGAAGCCATCTTCCTCGTTGTCTGTAAAGCCTTGTGCATCTGTTGTGCGATCAGCAAAACGGTAGCTAGCGCGTACAGCTAGTTGCTCGAATTGGCCTTTGTAAGACAGCATGTTATCTGTACGGTCAGAAACAGGCAGTTTAAGTGCTGCTGTGTTACCGTGGTAAGCCATAATGTCAGTAAAGTCAGTAAGAACCACTAGTGCGCCGTCGTTTTTACCGTAAGTTACTTCACCGTATTTGCCACCCAGACCCGCATAAGCGTAACGAGTTTCAAGACTATCTGTCTCACCAACTTTGTTACCTTTAGAATCAAATACATCATAAGTTTTAGTTACAAACTCACCTTCCCAAAAACCAACGCCGTATAGGTTTTCATTGATTTCCTGTTTGCCTAGGAAGTTAAGACGGATGCGAGTACGGTCTTCTGCCTTACCATCCATCATAGAAAGACGCGCTTCAGCGCGGCCGCCCATCTCAAGAGAAGTGCCATCTTGGTTGTATAGTTCTGAAGCGACAACTTGAGATCCTGATGCCATTAGCGCCACTGCTACAGCTAAAGTTTTTAATTTCATTGTTATTTTCCATATCATTGTTTTATATGTGTTTTCTCACCAGAAAAACAGGACTTTTCTGTACCAACGAGAAAACTGGCGGCATAGTAGCAGCTGTTATTTTTCACGCAACGTGTTGAATAAACAGCGCTTATAGAAGAAAACACCACTTAAAATGACGATATGAATACCTCTCAACCATCAAGTTATCGGTTGAGTTAAAAAAAATGTTCGCGTCAAAAAAAAATTGACGAAAAAAATGTAAAAACAATATCACAAAACGTGATATTGCCCGCAAAAAAAATCTTGTTAACTGACTGTTTTAGATAGACTTATTGATAATAAATCCGATTATTACAAACAAAAAAATCCCTGAGCATTCACTCAGGGATTTAGAGATTTGATAAGTAGATGATGAATTAAAGCTTAAAGAAACTTAATTGCTCTTTCTGCTTCTCTGCAAGTAATGAAAGCTCAGTACTCGCACTTGCACTCTGGCTGATGCCCGCTACATTTTGGTTTACAAGCTCCGACATGTTAACCACGTTGCGATTGATATCTTGAGTAACTTGAGACTGCTCTTCGGCTGCGGTTGCTACTTGCGTGTTTGAATCGTTGATGTTGGCGACCGACTCGGTAATTCCAACCAACGCGTCATTCGCTTGTTGCGTCAGCTCGTTGTTGCGGCTAAGCATATCAAGGCTGACTTGCATACTGTCATTCGCCAGCCCAGACTGCGCTTGAAGCTCTTCAATGATCGTTTGGATCTCTTGTGTCGAGTCTTGAGTACGCGCTGCTAGCATGCGTACTTCATCAGCTACTACCGCAAAACCACGACCAGATTCACCAGCTCGCGCCGCTTCAATCGCAGCATTCAATGCTAGCAAGTTGGTCTGCTCAGATACGCCGCGAATCACTTCAATAACATCGTTGATCTGTACAGATTGCTCTTTTAGACGCAAAACAACTTGCGCTGCATCGTTCAATGCTTGAGACATTTGCGCACTTGCTTCCGCACTTTCTTGGAAGATAGCCAAACCTGATTGAGCAAGTCCATCAGCTTCACGCGCGGTTGCGTCAGCAGAGGTCGCGTTATCACTCACATTATTCGCAGTGCTTGCAAGCTCGTTAACCGCAGATGCAACTTGCTCGATCTCCGCTAACTCTTGTTGAGCGTTCGCTTCCGCTTGCGTCATTACCGCAGCTAATTCGGTCGATGCAGATGCAACTTCCTCACTAATACGGGTTAACTGGTCCACAGTGTTGTATAACTGCTCTGCGGTTTGGTTTACATCTTTGCTCAGCTTAGAGATCTCATTGTCCCCATCGACATCTGCACGTACTGATAAATTACCCATTGCTAACTGACGCATCACTTCTTGCAGCTTTTGGATTGGTGTAACAATCATGCCAGATAGGAACCAAGCGCCTATCAATGAGAAAGCAAATACCGCTAAAACCGTCAACATAGCGTTATTTTGCACATGTTCATTTTGCTGATGACTTCTGATAGTAGATTGTTCAGCTTGCTCGTTTACATGCTTTGATAGTGTGTTAATTTGTTGGACCATTTCTCGGCCAACATTGCGATACTCTTTGACAAATGCACGGTACTCGCTATCCGATTTCAAACCTTGATCGTATTGGTTGAAGAAAGCAACTGAGCGCTCTGAATATCGCACATAGGATTCAATTGCTTGGCGAACTTTAACGGCATCGTCACGGAATAGGTTTCGGGCTTCAATTGCGCTTAAATCGGCATCAACTTGCTTTAAGCCTTCTTTCAATTCGGTTAGAAAATTCTCACGACGAGAAGCATCGTAAATAGCGTAAACCGCGCTTATGCGCAGAGGGTAAATTTGGTCGTCAATACTCGCCAATGTGTCTTTGTGAAAAACCAAAGATTCTTGGTTGGAAGCAATAACATCTTGCTCTGCTTGAAGATTGTTTTTAGTAATCCAAAGAGCAATAAACAAAACAATCGCGGTAAATAATACCGGAACCAAAATTTGCGTTCGTACTGACAAATTTTTCAGTGATAACTGCATGACAGGGCCTCAGTTGTATGCGTGATGTCTATATCCAAACAAACTCGAGCAGTGCTTATAACAACGTTACTTTTCGGCAGTTTGAATATCTATGCTTCCTTGCGACGGGATAAATCCCAGACGAATAAACAAGTGGCGAATATTAGAGGTCGATCACACTTTTGTCTAGTACAAAAACTCTCCATTTTCAATCTGTTATTGACAATATCCCGACAGTAGCGTCGGGATATTGTCGTTATGATAAATTATGATCACTTATGATGAGATACATTCACATTTAGGACGGTTTCAGCCTATTTTCTCAACGAATTGAGCTTAGCTTGAGCAAGGCCAAAAATGGTATCGATTGGATAAGAGCCTTCATCGGTTGGCTCACCAGCAACTTTCCCCGTAAACAATTCGATAGCTTCAGTAACATGGTCAATCGCCCAAATATTAAACTCGCCTTTTTCGACTGCTTTCACGATGTCGGAACGAAGCATTAGATTGTGAACATTAGAGCGCGGAATAATGACCCCCTGCCCGTCATGACGACCTTTAATTACACACACATCATAAAAGCCTTCGATCTTTTCGTTTACGCCACCAATAGGCTGAGCTTGACCAAATTGATTCATCGACCCTGTTATCGCAATGTCTTGTCGGTTTGGTTGCTTTGAAAAAGCAGACACAACCGCACATAACTCAGCCATGCTGGCACTATCACCATCAACACCACCATAAGATTGCTCAAAGGTAATGGTTGTCGTTAATGGCACTCGTGCCGTTTTACCAAATACGGAAGATAAGTAGGCAGACAAAATCATCACACCCTTAGAGTGAATACTGCCCCCCAAATCCACGCTGCGCTCGATATCGATAACCTCCCCATCACCGTAACACGTCGTCGCTGTGATGCGATTCGGTGCACCAAACATGTAGTCACTAGTGCTCAATACCGAAAGTGCGTTCACTTGGCCTACGGCTTCTCCTTCGGTGCGAATCAGCGTTGTGCCGTTAATAAAGGTTTCCATTACGTTATCGCGTAATCGGCTTACTCGCATTTCTTGGTTATTGAGCGCCTCTTCAACATGACCAATACGGATCATGTTGGAGTTGGCTTGACGAGCCACGTAATTCGACTCTCGAAGCAAGTTGGCGATATTAGCCGAATGTAGAGATAGCTTGGATTGTTCGCCAGACAAACGTGAGCTGTATTCGATGATCCGAGCAATGGCTTTGCGATCGCAATGCAGCATATTGTTGTCATGCACCACGCTAGAGATAAAGCGCGCGTAATGCAGCTCAGACTCCGGCGTACGTTTCATTTCGTCTTCGAAATCTGCCGTCACACGGAACAACTCGCTGAACTCTGGATCGTAATGTTGGAGTAATTGGTAAGTTCGGTAATCACCAAATAAGATAATTTTGATATCAAGCGGAATCGGTTCAGGATCGAGTGATACCGCCCCCGTCAATGTGACTTCTTTTTCTAGAGACGTAAAACTCAATTGACGAGCACGCAATGCGCGCTTCAAACCATCCCAAACGTAAGGCTGTTCAAGTACTTTCTGAGCATCCATTAATAGAACGCCGCCATTCGCCTTATGCAAGCTCCCTGCGCGAATCAGCGAGAAGTCGGTAAACACCGTTCCCTTGAAAGTGGCAGTCTCAATCGACCCGAAGAGTGAATGATAGTTGGGATTTTCTTCAACAACGATAGGAAATTCGCTGCTTTTACGGCTTACCAAGACGTTCACTTTATAACGACGTGGCAATTTTTTATCCAAGGATGCCGTCGCAATTTCGCCTTGCTCGCCACTTTGGTCAAGGAAAATATCTGCGTTTTCAACAATATCTTTTTGCAGCTCAGTTAAGTAGGTTTTGATTTCGGAATATTGCGCGTAATCCACTTTGAGTTTTTTGATGAAGTGAGTAATCACATCAAGCGTCACTTCATCATTGAGCTTTTTGATTTTATCGCTGTATGTCTCTTCCCACTCCGTAAGCTCACGAACCATCGAGCGCAATCGCACTTCGAGTTCATCAATAGCATCGCTGAATTGCTCTTGTTCTTTTTTGCTTAGTACATCAAAAGACTCTTCCGTATGAAGCTCATCACCGTTCATGGCGACAAACTGATAATCCCCCTGCGTAGTCAGTGTTAGGCTGATGCCCTTTTCTTTTGCCTCTCGACTAATACGATCCAGCTCGTTTTGTTGCTTAGCTGCCAATTGATTTTTTAATCGCTCAGCGCGGCTAAAGTACATTTCATTGTCGAATGCTAGGGGTAAAGCATTCAATAATTTGCCCATTAAAGCTTCAATATCAACACGTAGCTTATTTCCGATACCACAAGGCAACTTTAATACCTTTGGTGTACGGGTATCCTCAAAGTTCGCAACGTAACACCAATCAAACAGGGCTGCTGCATCGTGCTGGTGACGATTCAGATAGCGCAAGATCATGGTGCGTTTACCTAGCCCATTCTGACCAATGGCGTAGATGTTATACCCTTTCTCTTTGATGGACATCGCAAACTCGACCGCTTTTTGCGCGCGCTCTTGGCCCACGATTTCATCAATTGGAGGTAACTCCTTGGTCGACTTACATGGCATATTCTCTAGATCTGCTACAGAATATAGCTGCTTAGCTTCCAATCTTAGTATTGCCATATCCACTTCCTTTTTTCTTATTTTCGTTATTTGAGTGTAGAGATTATTTGCTTAATTTTAAGTGATTTACCTTCCACCCTAGATTGATTGGACATTTTATGAACACATAAGTGATATTAACACGCACTTGCAATTGATAATCAATTTCATTTAATATCTAAACAAATCAAATGTTGTGGAGATGGATATGAATATTGAGCAATGCTGGATGCGCTACTTAAAAGCAGAGCAACTGATGGAACAAGGCCATTGGCCAGAAGCTCATCGTTTATATGACGACGTGCTCAACAATCTACCCAACCACATTCACTTAGCGCTAGAAAATGCACAAACTAAACCTTGCCAGTTTGTATGTCTCATTACGGGGCTTAGAGATGCCAGCGTGACGCAATCAGAGATTCTCAACAAACTCGGCTTACAACATGATGCGTTCTCAATACTCAATCAAACTTACGCGCTATTTCAATTTTTGCAGCTAGAGAGCCATGAACTGATTGAGCGCGTAGGTCACCTACTTGGTCAACAGAGCGAAGACTTGTTAGCTCACATGGCGGCATTTTGCTCTGCCCAACGTAATGCTCAATGGATGATAGAACTCGAGCACGTAACGCGCGCGCATGAGCAGTTCTTACATTTGCAAGCAATGAGTTCGGCAAAATCTTCGCCTTCTCACCTGTATAATTAATCTAAAGCTCAAGTATTGAGGCCAACTAGGTTTGTGCTGTCCATTGCTTGAGTATCATTTGCTTTATCAACCACAAGGATCTGTGATGTCTTCTAAAACCATTCTTTCGGTGAACAACCTATCAGTCAGCTTTACGACAAACGATGGGATCGTCGATGCAGTAAAGAATGTTAGCTTCGATTTAAAAGCAGGCGAGACGCTGTCCATCGTTGGCGAATCTGGCTCTGGCAAGTCAGTATCAACCAATGCACTGATGAAACTATTGCCAGACAACGCTATTTTGCATGAAAGCTCATCCATCATGTTTGAGGGTAGCTCCATCTTGGATAAAACAGAGCGTGAAATGCAAAGTATTCGCGGTGATCGCATTGGCATGATTTTTCAAGAGCCGATGACCTCACTAAACCCGTACATGCGGGTGGGTATCCAAGTCGCTGAGGCCATCATGTGTCACCGCCCGGTCGACAGACGAACAGCAAAAGCAAAGGTGTTAGAGCTGTTTGAATTGGTTCATATGCCAAACCCTGAAAAAGCGTACAACAAGTACCCACACGAATTTTCTGGTGGTCAATTGCAACGCATCATGATTGCGATGGCACTGATTAACGAGCCCGATATTTTGATCGCCGACGAACCTACAACAGCGTTGGATGTCACGGTTCAAGCAGAAGTGTTGCACCTGATTAAAGAAATTCAGGCTCAGATGGGCATGGCAATCCTATTTATTACTCATGACTTAGGCGTCGTAAAACACTTTGCAGATCGTGTCATTGTGATGTGTAAAGGAGAAGTCGTCGAAGAAGGCGAAACGCAAACACTCTTCGAGGACCCAAAGCACGAATACACACGTATGCTAATCAACTCGATTCCTAAAGGCAGTAAGGAGCCTATTAGCGAAAGTGCTACACAGCTGTTAAAGGCCGACGATATACGAGTCAAATTCTTGGTAAAGTCGCATTTTATTGCGAGCAAGAATGAGTACTTCGAAGCGGTAAAAGGCATTTCTCTTGAGCTTAAACAAGGAGAGACCCTCGGGATCGTTGGGGAGTCCGGTTCAGGTAAGTCTACACTCGGCCGAGCTTTGATAGGTCTACTGCCCTCAACTGGCAAAATAGAATACAAAGGCCAAGATATGGCCTTGCTGACAAACAAAGAACGTTTTGAGCTGAAAAAAGACGTTCAGATGGTATTCCAAGACCCTTATGGTTCGCTTTCTCCTCGTATGACTATCGGCGAGATCATCACAGAAGGATTAACTGTCCACCAACCAATGTTGAGTAAAAAAGAACGTATGCAGAAAGCGCGCGACGTGCTCCGTGAGGTCCGCTTAGATCCCGCGTCCATCAACCGTTATCCGCACGAGTTTTCAGGAGGCCAGCGTCAGCGTATTGCTATCGCGCGAGCACTGATCCTTGAACCTTCGTTTATTCTGCTTGATGAGCCAACCTCTGCATTAGACCGCTCGGTGCAACTGACAGTGATTGACCTTCTGAAAGATTTGCAGAAAAAACACAATATTGGCTACTTGTTTATTAGCCACGATCTATCAGTAGTTAAAGCACTCTCTGATCGTGTTCTAGTCATGCAAAAGGGCGAGGTCATGGAACAAGGTACGGCAGAAAAGATTTTCCAAAACCCTAAAAATGACTACACGAAAAAACTGATAGATGCCTCATTTGATCTTGAAAACAGTGAAAATCAGCACAATGCGGCTTAGGTTCATCACAGTTTCATATTCATAAACTAGGATTAAGAAAAGGTGATAAATTCATCTTGTCTTAAGAATGGCGTAGCTGCCTTTCGGTTTGGCCGCCGAGACTGGTTGGTTCAAGGGTCAGACTTAGTCAACCTGGCTCAAATACTGGCAAACAGTATGAATTGAGTTCCCCCAACCATGAAAAATGCCGCGACACTGTCGCGGCATTTTTTTATTCTCAGAAGTTTCTAACAACTAGGGCATTAAATCGACTCAATACCCATATTATGTAACGTAAATGCATACACGTCTGTGGTGAGGTCAATTTGCTTACTCAGCGGCATTCCTGCACCATGACCGGCATTAACATCAATGCGTATCAATACTGGATTAGCGCCTTGCTGTTTGTCTTGCAGCTTCGCAATAAATTTGTACGAATGTGCTGGCACAACTCGGTCGTCGTGATCAGCAGTTGTCACCAAGGTAGCAGGATATTGCACGCCTTCTTTTACATTGTGAACAGGAGAGTAACCAAGCAAGTATTGGAACATCGCTTCACTTTGCTCCGACGTGCCATAGTCATACTTCCAGCCTTCTCCAGAAGTAAACGTGTGATAACGCAGCATATCAAGCACGCCAACCGCAGGCAGCGCGACTTTGAATAGTTCAGGGCGTTGCGTCATACACGCTCCAACTAACAAACCACCATTAGAACCACCGCGAATCGCTAGGCGATCCGAGCTAGTGTAGTCGTTTTCAATCAGGTATTCCGCCGCCGCAATAAAGTCATCAAACACGTTTTGCTTTTGCTGCTGAGTGCCTGCGTTGTGCCAGGCTTTACCGTATTCACCGCCGCCTCGCATGTTGGCGACAGCGTATATACCACCCAACTCTAGCCAGTTGGCTACATTGCCAGAAAACATTGGAGTAAGGCTGATGTTAAAACCGCCGTAACCATACAACATGGTTGGTGATCTACCATCAAGTGCAACGCCCTTCTTGTATGAAATGATCATCGGAACTTGCGTGCCGTCTTTTGAGGTGTAAAACACCTGTTTTGATTCATACTCATTACGATCGAACGGTGCCTTTGATTCCTGAAACAGTGTGGATTCACCAGATTCGACATCAAATGAGAAAATCGTCGGAGGCGTCACGTAGTTAGTGAATGTGTAATAAAGTGTGGTTTCTTCTTTTTTACCCGCCAGACCATAAGCCGTGCCTTCTCCCGGCAATTGTACATCTCGAATCCACTCACCTTGGTAGTTAAACTGCTGCACTTTAGAAAGCACATCTACCATATAAGTCGCAAACAGATAACCGCCACCTTTGCTGATTTCTAACGGCTGTTCTTGTTCAGCAATCACGTCAGCCCATTGTTCTGTCTGAGTGTTGTAGCTGACAACTTTGCCATTCGGCGCGTCTAGGTTGGTGTAAAGCAGCAAGGTTGCGTCTTGGCTATCAATTAAGTAGGTGTCTCCTTGCGTTGTCTCGCGCAGCGTCACAATTGCTTGGGAGTCAGACTGTAAATCGATATAAAACAGACGATTACCCGATGTAGATTCTGCGCCAGAAATAATGAGGAAGCGATCATCTGTCGTCGTCGTACCAGACACATAACGATGAACTTGCGTATCCAACTCACCGAAAATCACTTTATCTTCAGATTGAGGTGTACCAAGTTCATGATAATAAAGCTTGTGATGCTCAGTTCGAGCAGACAACTCGCTGCCTTGCGGCTTATCGTAGCTTGAGTAATAGAAGCCTTTGCTGCCCAGCCAAGAAATCGACGTAAACTTCGCATCAACAATCTCAGGCTCTAACTGTTCTTTGGTTTCCGTATCAATGACAAAGATCTTACGCCAATCACTGCCCCCTTCCGAGATGGAATACGCGACCAAACGGTAGTCTTTAGAGAAGCTGACTTCGCCAAGAGAGGTCGTGCCCTCTTCGGAGAAAGTATTTGGATCAAGGAAAACCTCGGCTTCTCCCTCGCCTTTACGTCGATACAATACGCTTTGGTTTTGCAAACCGTCGTTTTTGTAGAAGTAGGTGTAGTCACCACGTACAAATGGCTGGGAATATTTTTCGTAGTTTTGACTCTTCGCCACTAAGTCACGGATTTGTTGGCGGTACGGTATCTGACCAAGGAAATCGAAGGTGACCGAATTTTGACCCGAAACCCATTGAGCGGTTTCTTCACTGCGATCATCTTCTAACCAGCGATAAGGGTCGGTAATGTCGTGACCAAAATAAGTGTCCACGACAGAATCTTTACGTGTTTTTGGGTAATGCATAACGTCCGTGTTACTCCGTTGTTTTTATTAAGTTGTTTATCTTCAATCGTTTTATAGCGGTGATTACCTTAGAGCACCCAATTTTGATTTCAATGACATTGTTTTAAATCTATGAAGGAACTAGAAATAATGAGATATCGTTAAGTAACGATCACGAATGTGCTCAATAAGCAGTTTCACTTTATTCGGTGGTTGACGAGTAAACGGGTACACCGCATAGATACCCAACTTTTTACCCACTAGTTCAGGAAAAATATCCACCAGTTGGCCATTGCGAATATCATGATACACCAAGCATCGCGGGACGTAAGCTATACCATGGCCGCCCAGAGCGGCTTTACGTAATGCGGTCGCGTTATCAGTAGAAAAGCAGCCCGATACTTTGACGATGTAATTGCCATCTTCTCCTTTAAACTCCCAATCCGTTGCACCTGTGGTTTGGTAAGCGTATTGCAGACAATTGTGCGTGGTGAGATCAATCGGCTCGATCGGTTTCCCATTTTTCGCAATATAAGAAGGTGACGCGCATACCACCCATTGGGAATCGAGAATATGTCGTGCGATCAAACTAGAGTCGGCTAGGTAGCCAGTTCGAATGACTAAATCGTAACCATCAGCCACTAAATCGACAAAGCGATTATCCAATGACATATCCACGGTCAGACCCGGATGAAGGTTACAAAACTCGGCAACAGCATCAGCAAGTATCAAATCTCCAGAGATACACGGCACGGACATTTTTATATGACCGCTCACATTCTCTCCAAAGCCTGCAACAGCATCCATAGCCTCCTGAGTGGCCTGCTTCACATTTTTAGCACTGTGGAGTAACACCTTACCTGCCTCAGTCAAGGTTAATTTGCGCGTTGTTCGATATAATAGCTGAGCCCCTATTTCTTCTTCCAATCTCGCCATTCTTTTGCTAACTACCGAATTTGTAAGGTTATTTGCCTCTGCAACCTTGCTAAAGCTGCCAAGTTCGATTACTTGAGAAAATAGAATTAAGTCGTCTGCTCTCATACCATTATGTCACTTTTGGAATTAATTATTTTCATTATTTCCCTATATCAACAAAAAATAAAGGAGTAAATTCACGCCAAATTAACAAAACCATTACAACAAAAAGTCACCTCTACAGCGGATTGACACCGTTCGAGAAGTCAGCGTACGAAGGATGTACAAATGAGTGAAACCCTACTTGCCCTAGTGGCATTTTCGCCAATTGTTGTTGCCGCCATCTTATTGGTTGGTCTCAACTGGCCTGCTAAAAAAGCCATGCCTGTTGCGTTCGGTCTAACCGTCGCTATCGCACTAATGTTTTGGGATATGTCAGCCAATCGCGTACTGGCCTCCGTATTCCAAGGACTGGGCATTACTGTCTCTGTTCTATGGATCGTGTTTGGTGCCATCTTCTTGCTCAACACTTTAAAACACACTGGAGCGATCACCACAATCCGTAATGGATTTACCGATATTTCGGCTGACCGCCGTGTACAAGCCATCATCATTGCTTGGTGTTTTGGCTCGTTCATTGAAGGCGCCTCTGGGTTCGGTACCCCGGCAGCAATCGCTGCACCACTACTGGTTGCAATCGGCTTTCCTGCGCTAGCCGCTGTCCTAATGGGCATGATGATTCAGTCTACGCCTGTTTCATTCGGCGCGGTAGGCACGCCTATCATCGTAGGTGTAAACAAAGGTTTAGACACCCATAACATCAGTGAGTCGTTGGCCGCACAAGGTGCAACGTGGGAAATGTACCTGCAAGATATCACAGCGCACGTTGCTGTCATTCACGCAGTCGTAGGTACGATGATCCCAGTATTAATGGCGATGATGTTAACACGTTTTTTCGGCAAGAACAGAAGCTGGAGTGAAGGCCTGGATATTCTACCATTTGCGCTATTCGCTGGTGTCTCTTTCACCGTTCCATACGCGTTAACCGGCGTATTCTTGGGCGCAGAGTTCCCTTCACTTATCGGTGGTTTGGTTGGTCTGTCTATCGTTGTTACCGCAGCGAAAAAAGGCTTCTTAGTACCAAAGACTAAGTGGGATTTCGAAAGCGAAGACAAATGGCCTGCAGAGTGGTTAGGCTCGCTAAAAGTCGATCTAAACGACAATCCGGGCAAGCCAATGAGCATCGTAAAAGCTTGGGTTCCATATGTAATGCTGGCAGTTATTCTCGTCGCAAGCCGCGTTAGCCCTGAGCTGAAAGGCTTTGTACAAAGCGTAAGTTTGTCGTTCAGCAACATTCTTGGTGAGACTGGCGTTAGCGCTGCTATTCAGCCGTTATACCTTCCTGGTGGCATTCTGGTGTTTGTCGCACTACTTGCTGCAATGTTACAAAGCGGCAGTGTAAAGCCATTGCGTGAAGCGTTTGGCGAGTCAAGCAAAACACTGATTGGGGCGGGTTTTGTCTTGGTATTTACCATTCCGATGGTTCGTATCTTTATCAACTCAGGCATCAACGGTGCTGACCTAGCAAGTATGCCCGTCACAACCGCAAACTTCGCCTCTGACCTTGTTGGTTCTGCGTTCCCAGCGCTGAGTGCCACCGTTGGTGCACTGGGTGCGTTCATCGCTGGCTCAAACACGGTATCAAATATGATGTTCAGCCAGTTCCAATTCGAAGTGGCACAAACGTTGTCTATTTCGAGTGTGATTGTTGTATCACTCCAGGCCGTCGGTGCTGCTGCAGGTAACATGATTGCGATTCACAACGTTGTTGCCGCATCAGCCACGGTAGGTTTGCTTGGTCGAGAAGGCGCAACATTGCGTAAAACGATTATCCCTACGTTCTACTACATTGTAATGACAGGCATTATTGGATTGGTGCTGATTTATGGCTTCCAAATGACAGATGTCTTAATGAAGTAACGCGAAATGCAGGGTTTACAGCCCTGCCTAATTTGACACAGCTGTCTGCACTACTACCCCGACATGTTGATTTAGCTTGCTACATCAATTCCCCCGACAGCTGTGTCACCCTTTCCAGTTTGCATAACTGATTGAGTGATTTAATAAAATTTTTCAACCAATTATGTAAATGGGTTACCAACATCACCGATTCAAACGTAAGTGAACCATAGGTAACTATACTCATTTTGATGTCTTCACTGCTTTGCGATGAAGGCTCAACGAAAGAGCAAATTGCTCCACAACTTTGCTTAGAATAACCGCTAGGACACCATTATGATTATCTCAGCTTCTACTGACTACCGCGCTGCCGCGAAAGCCAAGCTTCCCCCGTTTCTATTCCATTATATTGATGGCGGCTCTTACGACGAACGCACGCTGAAGCGTAATACTGACGATTTAGGTGATGTCGCTCTTCGCCAACGCGTCCTACGCGATATGACAGATTTGAGCCTCGAAACCGAGATCTTCGGTGAGAAACTGGCAATGCCAATCGCGCTAGCTCCTGTTGGTCTAACTGGTATGTACGCGCGCCGAGGCGAAGTGCAAGCAGCAAAAGCAGCCGAGAAAAAAGGCATCCCGTTTACTATGTCGACTGTTTCGGTTTGTCCGATTGAAGAAGTCGCACCTGCAATTGAACGTCCAATGTGGTTCCAGCTTTACGTACTTAAAGACCGTGGCTTTATGAAGAACGTACTTGAGCGTGCAAAAGCAGCAGGCGTAACAACGCTGGTGTTTACCGTTGATATGCCAGTTCCTGGCGCACGTTACCGTGACATGCATTCAGGTATGAGTGGCCCTAACGCGGCCATGCGTCGTGTATTCCAGGCGATGCGCCACCCAAGCTGGGCGCTGGATGTGGGTCTACTTGGTAAACCGCACGACTTAGGTAACATCTCAACTTATCGTGGCGAACCAACAAAGCTAGAAGATTACATCGGCTGGTTAGGCGCAAACTTCGACCCTTCTATCTCCTGGAAAGATCTTGAGTGGATTCGTGATTTTTGGGATGGTCCAATGGTTATCAAAGGCATTCTAGATGAAGAAGACGCGAAAGATGCGGTACGTTTCGGCGCGGACGGCATTGTGGTATCTAACCATGGTGGCCGTCAGTTAGATGGCGTACTTTCAAGCGCTAAAGCACTACCAAGCATTGCGGATGCGGTAAAAGGTGATCTTAAGATCTTCGTAGACTCTGGTATTCGTACTGGTCTTGATGTCGTTCGTATGCTCGCACTTGGTGCAGACTGTACGCTTCTTGGCCGTTCATTTGTGTACGCATTGGCAGCACAAGGCGGAGCAGGCGTTGAAAATCTACTGGATCTGTACGATAAAGAAATGCGTGTAGCAATGACGCTGACTGGCGCTAAGTCTATCGCGGATCTTTCACGCGATTCGCTAGTGAAAATCCCATAATCTTTGCAATCGAGCAAAACAGAAACGAAAAAACGAGCCAACAGTGGCTCGTTTTTTATTGCTCTTCAACCCGATAATTTGACGAGCAAGCTAGCTAACTTGGTGAACGTACTCGATCACGACTTGGTTTCCGTCGATAAACACGTTACTGATATCGCCATCCACCGTCACACGATTTTGTAAATAAACGGTACCAGATGCAGATAGGTCACGCTCCGTCAAAGACGGAATCACCTGACCAGGACGTACATGTAGCTGCTCGCATAGCTGTTTTACAAAACCTAGCGTCAGTGGAGAATTACCACGTAACAAGCCAGAAAACTCGTGTAGACTCAAACCAAGGCGCTTCGCCATTTCCATTTGAGTGATGTGCATTTTGGCTTTTTGTGACATCCAGATGTCGTAGAGCGCGTTTCGATCCAGCTCTGTAAATTCCATATCTGCCTCCGCTAATTCAAGAGCCAATACACTCTCACACTTACTTAAGATAAATGTTAGCGATAAGTCAGAGAAGTTATAATTGATCGTCCAAATATCAACCCTCAATCATTGGTAGCGTACCTCTGAACATGCATGAGGCGGTCGCTCAACAGAACATTGAGGTGACTCTCTTGTCATCGGAAGGAAAAGTCCATCTCGGACGGTTTAGACATAAGTAAATGATTTAAAGGAAATCACTGGGGTGAAGGAGTAATATCTGCTACCTTTCCTTCCATGGTTCACTAGAAATAAGTTACATATGCCACAGTGGTTTACCGAATTACAAAGCTACATTGAAACGTCTCATCAAAATTGGAGTGGGAGCGTCCTTTTCATTACGCTCGCTAGCTTTATAGCTTGGATAGCTTGGCGGCTGATTCGCTCTCGCCTCGCTGCGCTCGTAGAGAAAACGCCCTTCCACTGGGATGATATGTTGCTTGATGCGCTAAAAGCGCCAGTCAGTACACTCATTTGGTGTTGGCCAGCAACCGTCTCTATCGGCATCATATTGGAGAGCGAGCTCAACGATAAAATAAACTGGTTAAGTACGCTGAAACTGATTTTAATCATCAGCATCTTCGTATGGACCGTTATGCGGCTCATTACCAATGTTGAAGAGCATGTTCTCGAACAAAAGAACCGAGATGAAACAACAGTACAAGCGATAGCTAAGGTCGCGCGCCTGTTCTTTATTACCGTCGGAATTCTAACCGTAATGCAGGCATTTGGTCTGTCACTATCGGGCCTCCTTACCTTCGGTGGTGTTGGTGGTTTGATCGTCGGTTTAGCGGCGAAGGATTTGCTGTCTAACTTTTTTGGAGGTCTTATGATCTACTTCGATCGTCCATTTAAAGTTGGCGATTGGATCCGTTCTCCAGACCGACAAATAGAGGGGACAGTAGAACGCATTGGCTGGCGCATGACCATTATCCGAACTTTCGATAAGCGTCCACTGTATGTACCAAACTCAGTGTTTAGCAGCATTGTCGTAGAAAACCCATCTCGCATGCTGAACCGACGTATCTACGAAAAAATTGGACTTCGTTACGACGATGCAGAAAAAATGCCGCAAATTATCACCGCGGTAAAAGAAATGCTGAAAAATCACAAAGACATTGATGCACGCCAAACACTTATCGTTAATTTCGATACATTCGGTCCATCATCATTGCACTTCTTTATCTATACCTTTACTAAAACCGTGAATTGGGTGAGATACCATGAGGTTAAGCAGGACATACTGCTTAAGGTAATCAACATCATTAAAGAACACGATGCAGATATCGCGTTCCCTACTCAGACGCTTAAGCTTGATCCTATACAAATGGTAAAAGCGGAAGAGCAAGAAGATCACGGCTTCTAGTTTTCACCAATACCCAAATAATCAAGCCCGCTATGTTTAAGCGGGCTTTTTATTTTTCTTCGCATGAAGTGGTTATTGTTGCGTTAACACCATACGTGCATTCAGCGGTTGGATTGGGCGATTGTTTTTCCCCATTACTTCCGAAAAAGATTTTATCTGCTCAGGAGAAATAGTTTGTGCTTCTTTCATCACCAACCAACGCACACCTTCAGAGCATGGTGGTGTCGTTAGTGAGCCGTTAAAGCGGTAGTAGTCTTTATCACTTGGGATAAGGGCATCCGCATCAAATGGAACCTTGATGGTAACATCTTGATCTTTAGTTGGAATGTTAGCTAGCATCTTAGCTAAATCTGGGTTCGTGTCACCCAGTTTAAAGAACACCGCGACAACAGCTAGATGACCTACTTTGTCGGCATGCACAAAGTGTACTTCTAGTGGGTATTCTTTACCATCCACATGGTTTTCAGATGGCGTATGGAAGTGGAACTGTTTCAACGTAAACTCTTTACCATCAATGGTGAGTGTGTTTTTACCTTCTAAACCAGTCTGTAAAGTGTGACCATTGTTCAGCAGTGAAATTGCCTTTCCTTCGTAGTCGAAATTCAATTTTTCTAGCTTCGCTTCGGTCGCCGATTCAATGTTGATTGGGCTCTGGTTTTGACCTTTCGCGCACTCAGATGCAAACTCACCCCAATGAGCTGGCCCATGGTTTCCCTCGTAGCCCCAGCTTGCTGCATAAGCTGTTCCTGTAAATACCAGTGCCAAACCTAATGTTGTTAGTGACTTCTTCATCATTTTCCTTATTTCTGAAAGTTAAATTCCGTGAGAATAAAGCCATACTAATCTCACAAAATTAAGCAGTGACAGAGTGAAAACTATGATTACAAAAGATTTTTGGAATAGAAGCCTCTAATGATGTAATTGACATGATGCTCAAAATTGAACGTCAACGATTATTGAGTCGGTGTAAGTACCTGCAGGAGGGGTCGTTTGGCTGGTTAGTATCTGCGCGCGATAATTATAATTCTGTGGAGTGATACCATCAGGAATGGAGCCGCCAGTATCGACGTCACTGTGTTCACGACGTTCAGAACTGGTTCCTCCCCAGCGCTCCATCGTTGATGACTTATAGATTTCATACTCCAAATAGTGACCACTAGAAATCATTCGCCGCTGACCGCCGGACGCATTTAGGCCGTCATTCAAGCCAATGGAGAAGGAACTATTCTTGGTACAAGTTAACGATATAACCTGACTGACTGGTTCAAAACCGGCCACTAATGGGGACGAACCAAAATCAATATCTGGCGCTGTGATCATACAATCAGGGGTCACTTCCAACTCAACCGTAATCACGCTTTGAGCGCTGCCATTGGCGCGGCCAATGCATACCCCTAGAACCCCGATACCCTTACAGTAATCCCAAATCCAGGATACGGTGATTTGGTCTTTATAAGTCCCAGCGGAAAGATTACTACCCACTCCCGTCCGAGCATAGAGCGGAAACTCGGCTTGAGTGCCAAACAACCCGAGTAAATCGATTAACCCGATTTCAAAAAAATTGTAAGTTTGGCCGAATACATACTCTTGTGAAAGACCTGGATCGCCAAAAATCTGATAGCTGAGCTCCGAACTCGGATCATCCTCATTTAATAGCAAACCATTATTTATGCTGTTAAACGTTGCTGATACGTAGTCGCCACTTAACAAAGACACAAGTGTAGAAAAGTCACACGTAATCCCCGCATGAGGCTGAGCTGAGCTTTGCTGCTGAGAGCTTGAAACAGTAAACGAAGAAACATTGCCAAACAAGATTAAAGGTGTTGCCGCCGTGAGCTGACAAGCCATTGTCGAGCACGAGAAAAAGAGAAGTAGGCTAGCAAGCCAGCGGCGCAAAATCATAGTGCGGCCTCTTCTTCGGCTTTGATACAAACCTGCTCAGGCAATGTTTGTATTTTTTGACTCTCACGCTGATACAACCCCTCAATAAACACTTTACATGGCGGCTGTCCTTGAGGATAAAACTGAATGTAGCGGCCTGGGTCAACGCCTTCAAAGTAGGTAAAACCATCCCAACCAATTTGGCTTGTTAAGCCCGTTTCTGAGCGGCCATATGTACCAATCGGAAGGAACAAATGATTTTCGTCTACCACCGTCATGCTCAGTGCAACTTGTAGCTCTATTGGGAACTCTAACAGGTAGCCGTAGCCCGAATGTATCGAAGCAAACTGCTCTGTTGCAGAAAACGCAGCATTGGCAGGTAAATTAAGTGGATCGATTTCATATTTGGCGGTGTAATACGCCGTAGCCCAAGGAACAAGTAAGTAACCTTCATCGTCTGTCACTCCGACAATTTGATTTTCATATTTAACCGGAATACCTTCAAAACCACTGGTGCTCACCACTGCGAAGCTGTCATACACTTCATTCGCCGGGAATATTTCTCCATCCAACGTAGAGACCGAACCTGCCATTTCCGCAAAATAATCATAGTCGCCACTGGTGCCATTTAACCCCGCTCTGAACTGCGCCCATGACGCACGGTAGGTCAAATCGGCCTGTTTACGGTTTTCTGGGTGTTCGTTAATATCATGCGCTAAATTGACGCCCCACCCACCTCGTATTGGCGCAAGGCGGCTGTAACCCACTCGCCCTCTAACATCGCCATCATCCTCTCTTTTCAGCGTTAACCCCGAACTTCCCCCCAAAGAACTGAAAGGTAGAGAGAATTGCGCCAGCGTAACACTCTGACCACCAATACTATGGTTGTAAGAAAGGGACATATTGATATTAAAAGGCAGAGCGTAGCTATAAGTAAGATTTAGGGTACGTGAATCTGAGTCGGATTGTTGAATATCAAAGTACCCACCAGAAAGTGAGCCCCAATCTCCCAAACGCACTCCCATATTGATTTGTGATAGATGGCGCGACGCGAGTGAAGCGTCCTTGCCTTCATCGAGCATTTCGTAATTTGGTAAATGAGATAAGGTATAAAAGTCGGCTTGTTCTACTTGAGTTCGAGCAGCGAAGCTAAACAACCGAGACTGATAACTATAACCTAGCGCATATGAGGTAGATTGATCCTGAAAATTACTCACACGAAACGAGGCATCCACCGTACCCAAGTTGAAAGCATTGGTGACAAAGCCCAACCCCGCAACGATCAGGTCATCTTTTGCTTCAGCTTGAGCTTCTAATGTTAACCAATCAGTCATGCCATGACGCAGAGCGGTAACCACGCCACCGTCTCCATAGTCGTTAGATGCATTACCGAAGTTTTCTCTGATCGCACCAATACTCGCACTGTAAGATGTAAATCCGGTCTTGAGTAGATCGGAAGAGAGAAAAAATGGGCTGGTCATGACCGTTTGCTTACCTTGAGCATCCGTTGCAATTACCGTTGCTTCCCCAGCACCAGAGAGCATTGGAATATCGTTAATAATGAAAGGACCGGGCCCAACATTCATTGAGTCAGTTTTAAAGCCATTGATAAACAAATCTAACGTAGTGGGCGCAGTGACCTCACCGTAAAATGCAGGTAACGGCGTCGTCACGACATCCGGACGCATAGAGAAATCATGTGACAACTGAATACCCGCCAGTCTTACTGGTTGGCTCCAAGATAAAGGGCGAACAATATAGTCCCCTACCTCTATACGAATTCGCTTCTCTTGATTGACGTACTCGTAACTCGTATCAAAACGAGTGTACTGGCTGCTTTGCTGGGACTGAACATCGCGATGAAAGTTAGATTTAAATATCCCGGTAGTAGAAAAAACGCCAAACTCAGAAAAGGCTCTGACTTCATGATTTATAGAAACCTCCTTTTGTCGGCTTTCGTTCTCGTACACACCAAATACGTTGTAGTTAAGCAGGCCACCACGCCCAAACTGAGCCGGGGAAAATCGCCCCATATCCTGCGCTGATAAGCTCTGCATCGGTAACCAATTAGGCGGTACGTCAATTGCAAGTTGCAATGACGATTGCAAGTAACGCACGTTAACACCTGGGATAGACGTAACCTCAAGTCTCTCTTCGGTTCCAGGCAACGACGTGGCGGTAACCCCAACTGAAATGAGGTCCTCCCGGAGCAAAAAGAACTGATCGCCAACTCGCTCAACTTTCGCAACAAGCCCTGTTGCTCTTTGATTGATCACCAACTCCAGATTGAGGCTAATATTCTCAAACTTTTCTAATGAGAAATTTTCAGGACTCGGTAGCTCAGAGAAGTGGTTTGCTGAATTTGCACAAAGACCAATACTGCTCCACGTTACGCTAAGTAATACCAACCAAAAGAAAGCATTCATTGTATTAAATCTATTCATTATTGCTTCAATGGTATTTGGTAACGTTTACCTCCAATATTCGCGCTCAAACTCAAGGGTCTGACATTACTATGGGGAATAGACCAAACCTTATACTGTTCAGGAAGAATATAGCCAGCTAGTCCATCGGAAATAACGACAGGATCTTTATTTGGTAGATTCAACTGTAAATTCACTAAGCGAACATGGTGTTTTCCTGAATTTTTAATGTGAACAAAACGCTGATTATTTTTCTTAATAAACTGTGCCTGTAAATCACCCCATAATTCACTGTCACGGTTTGGTTTTTGAGTATCAGTCAGCCCTTTCCCGTAAATAAACAAAGGTATCGAGTAACGCATTCGGACTTTTACAGCGAGTTCATTTTCCGTCAATTCTGTTTGAGGGTTTTGAGTTGGCGGTAATTCATCTATGATCACTCGGTATGCATACTCCTTACCCGCAGAGGCCTCATCTTGGTTGATGATGCGGATTAACTGCTTTTCACCTGGTTCAATTTTGACAAACGGAGGAGTTGCAATTAACTGGCTTTGACTTGAATAGCTATCTTCTCCTTCGTTTTGTTCCCACTTAAAAATTCTCACTTGCAAATAAGAATCAGCACTGCCTTTATTCACCATCCAAAGTGACGTTGCATTACTCTCCTCTGATATTTTGGGGTAAATCGGCCAAATTAATAATGAGTTAGCATTGGCATTTGAGAAAAAAACAAAAAGGAAGGTTATTAATAATAGTTTTTTGAGTATGAATTCCATTTCACCCCTCCAAAGTTCACTTACCACTCTAATGTCAGCGTAAGCGTATCCATATAAATTCCAGCCATTTCATTCCCATTTATTGTCGCCTTTGCCCAGATAGGAAACTGAATATTATCTGGGTCTTGGTCGGTATCGACGGAGTATTGCGTGTCAATATCAAGCACCTGCGTATAATTTAGATCTTGAAACAAAAAGTAATCTACCGTTGTCGCTTCTTCACTGTGCTTTAGCTTACGTACACCGTCCAATGCATTCATCCCGCCATTTACGGAAACATTCATCGTAATACCCGGAGTACAACTTAATGTGAGTGATGAACTGTAAGTGATGCTGCCTTGTACTTCCGTCGCGTAAACTGAAGAATGCTCACCAAAATCTAACGTGCCTATTTGCCCGGCTTGGGTTGCGCTTTCTTCTTGTACTGCGCCGTTAATCAAACAACCTGTATCTACGGTGGCAGACACCTGAAAAGTTTGTGTCGCATCAGCCAGCACAGTTAAAGAACACAAACTCATCGCGACAAGTGAAAAGCCCCTAACAACCAGCGTCACGTTTTACCAGCTTAGCGTCACACTGATGGTATCGGAGTATGTGCCGGCAATGCTGCTCGTACCGTAAGCTTTCGCAAAAAGCTCAATAGTTTGCGATGTTGCACTAGTAAATTCAGACAGAGCTACCGTCCCGCCTTGTATAATTTGTGTGCTTCGGTCTGAATCGGTAAACAACGTATAATCAATAAATTGCGCGCCATTTGACATCGCGTAGGTACCAACGGTCGCACTTGCATCATACAATCCGGTGCCCAATGTAAACGTCGGTGTCACACCGTTACTACAAAGCACTTCAATACCCGTCGCACTACCACCATTTACCACACCATCTTGTTCACTGAAGATTGCAGGCACGTCTCCAAAGGCAAGTGAGCCAAAGCCAACGCCAGAAGCTGCATCTACCGCATTATTTCCATTAATCACACAACCTTGTACAAGGTTAATTGAAACATCAATCGTACCGCTCACTGACGCTCCATTCGCTTGCCAACTAAATGAGGTTAAGAGCAGAGGCATCATCAGATAAAATCTTTTCATATAAAGCTCCATTTTTACATTCCACTGTATATCGGTAACCTTTTTATTAGTTATAGCTCAATTATGACAAACCAAATGCATATAAAATGTAAAACAATAAAAAGAAGCAGGATAAGGATAAAGACGAACAGAAAATAAAAACATTAAACTTAAAAATGACGATTTTTAAGCATGTAATGCTAAAAAATAACCACTAAAAACAAATGGTTATTATCTTATTCCAAATACAGAATCGACAATGAGTTAGAAGGTAGGGTGAAGTTGAGTGGAAAAAATCTAAAAAAAGTAGCAGAACGATACGAGAAGTTTAGAAAAGATTGGCGACCATTTCTTCCCGAAACAAAAATCTTCATGAAACAAAAATGCGCCCCAAAAAGGAGCGCATTTCTTACTTGAATAAGTTATTCCCAATCAAGAATAACTTTGCCTGACATACCGCTGCGCATTACATCGAAGCCTTCTTGGAAGTCATCAATCTTGTAGTGGTGCGTGATGATTGGCGATAGATCCAGACCAGATTGGATCAGTGAAGCCATCTTGTACCAAGTTTCGAACATTTCGCGACCGTAGATACCTTTGATCACCAAGCCTTTGAAGATAACTTGGTTCCAGTCGATACCCATGTCTGACGGTGGAATACCTAGTAGTGCAATGCGACCACCGTGGTTCATTGTGGTTAGCATTGAGTTGAATGCTGCTGGGTTACCAGACATTTCTAGACCAACGTCGAAGCCTTCTGTCATGCCTAGCTCAGCCATTACGTCTTCTAGCTTCTCTTCAGCCACGTTTACTGCGCGTGTTACACCCATCTTACGAGCAAGTTCTAGACGGTATTCGTTCACGTCTGTGATCACTACGTGGCGAGCACCAACGTGTTTAGCAACCGCTGCTGCCATGATACCGATTGGGCCAGCACCTGTGATAAGCACGTCTTCACCTACTAGGTCGAAAGAAAGTGCTGTGTGTACTGCGTTACCAAACGGGTCAAAGATAGACGCTAGATCGTCAGAGATGCCTTCAGGGATCTTGAACGCGTTGAACGCTGGGATAACTAGGTATTCTGCGAATGCACCTTCGCGGTTAACGCCCACACCAATCGTGTTACGGCATAGGTGAGTACGGCCGCCACGACAGTTACGACAATGACCACACGTGATGTGACCTTCGCCAGATACGCGGTCACCGATTTCAAAGCCACGAACTTCCTGACCAATCGCAACCACTTCACCCACGTATTCGTGACCAACAACCATAGGCACTGGAATTGTCTTTTGTGACCATTCGTCCCAGTTGTAGATGTGTACGTCTGTACCACAGATAGCGGTTTTCTTAATTTTGATCAGAATGTCGTTATGGCCAACTTCAGGTTTATCAACCTCAGTCATCCAGATGCCTTCTTCAGGCTTTAGCTTTGATAATGCTTTAATTTTCATAATGTAACCTTAATTAAAGGCCCTATTGTCTAAGGCCTAGAATCTTAAATAAGACCCATGTCCTTACCAACTTGGATGAACGCGTCGATTGCACGGTCTAGTTGCTCGCGAGAGTGCGCCGCAGACATTTGAGTACGGATACGTGCTTGACCTTTTGGTACTACAGGGAATGAGAAGCCGATTACGTAGATGCCTTTCTCCAGCGCACGCTCTGCAAATTCTGCTGCTACTTTTGCGTCGCCAAGCATGATTGGGATGATTGCGTGGTCAGCACCACCCATTGTGAAACCAGCGTCCTCCATACGAGTACGGAAGTGTGCTGCGTTTTCCCATAGACGATCACGTAGGTCACCGCTCTCTTCTAGTAGATCTAGAACGCGGATAGAAGCGCTTACGATTGCTGGTGCAACAGAGTTAGAGAATAGGTATGGACGAGAACGCTGACGTAGCCAGTCAATCACTTCCGCTTTACCAGACGTGTAACCGCCTGAAGCGCCACCCATTGCTTTGCCTAGCGTACCAGTGATGATGTCGATACGGTCAACCACGTTGTGGTGCTCGTGCGTACCTGCACCAGTTTTACCCATGAAGCCAACAGCGTGAGAGTCATCAACCATAGTCAACGCGCCGTACTTCTCTGCTAGGTCACAGATAGCCGGAAGGTTTGCTACTACGCCGTCCATTGAGAACACACCGTCCGTTACGATAAGAATGTGGCGAGCACCTGCTTCTTTCGCAGCGATCAGTTGTTGCTCTAACTCTTCCATGTTGTTGTTTGAGTAGCGGAAACGCATCGCTTTACATAGACGAACACCATCGATGATTGACGCGTGGTTTAAAGCGTCAGAGATGATTGCGTCTTCTTTGCCTAGAATAGTTTCAAATAGGCCCGCGTTTGCGTCGAAACATGATGTGTAAAGAATCGTATCTTCTTTACCTAGGAACTTAGAAAGCTTCTGCTCAAGCTCTTTGTGGATGTCTTGCGTACCACAGATAAAACGTACTGAAGCCATACCAAAGCCGTGCTCGTCCATGCCTGCTTTACCCGCTTCGATAAGTGCCGGGTGGTTAGCAAGACCAAGGTAGTTGTTCGCACAGAAGTTTAGTACTTCTTCACCAGTAGAGATTTTAACAGCCGCTTGCTGTTGAGACGTAATGACACGCTCTGATTTGTAAAGGCCTTCCGCCTTTACTTCTTCGATTTGCTGCTGAATCTGTTGGTAGAATGCAGAAGACATTTGAAATTCCTTCCTAGTTATTTTGGCGAGTATTTACTCGTTTAGAATTAGGCTTAGCCTTTATGTGACGGGCGTCACGGGCTATCACTCATCAATTAATTGTAGTGTAATTCAAGGAAGGAGGAAGGATTATACCTTAAGGTGGAAAAGCATTAATGAATCCTAGGCACAAATTCAATTAATGCTTTTCTATGAGGTTGTTATAAAAGGAATTATAGCCAGGTAGGCTTAGCCAAAAGTGCTTCAAAGTCCTTAGCAGGTAATGGTCGGCTATAGTGGAAACCTTGTCCGAACTCACAGTTTAGGTTTTTCAGGTAATCCACATGACGCTGTTCTTCGATGCCTTCTGCGACGATCTTAAGATCCAGCGCTTTCGCCATTGCTATGATTACGTTCACAAGCTCGCGGTCTGAGTCGTTCTCGAACATATTTTGCATAAAGCTACGATCAATCTTTAAGCGGTCGAACGGAAACTTCTGCAAGTAACTCAGCGCAGAATAACCAGTACCAAAATCATCAATAGTAAGTTTGGTGCCTAACGCTCGTAAGTTATTAAGCATGTCTAATAGCTCAGAATCGTGATTGAAGAGGAGACTTTCTGTCACTTCAATATCGAACTTATCTGACGGAAGACCAGACTCCTCAAGGCTGTGTTTAATAAACGTAAGTAAGCGCTCGCAGTACCTAAATTGAACACTAGAAAAGTTGACAGAAACAAACAACGGAGTCAGACTTTGCCATTGTGCCGCTTGTCGACACGCTTGTTGAATAGCAAACTCACCAATTTGATGAATTAAACCATTTTTCTCTGCAATAGAGATAAACTCTTCAGGGTTTACGAATCCGTACTTGTCATCATTCCAACGCATTAGCGCTTCTGCCCCTACGAGTTTACCACTACTCAGCTCAATAATTGGCTGATAATACAGCTCTAACAACTGATTGGAGATCGCACTTCTCAGACGATTTTCCAGATCTAAGTAGCGTTGCAAGTCTTGGTTCATATTATGGTTATAAAAACAAAAGCCATCACGCCCATCTTGTTTCGCCCGATACATTGCCATATCTGCACATGCAAGAAGCTGCTCAGCGTTGTCTCCGTCATCCGGGAACACAGACATTCCGACGCTGCTACTCAAGAAGAATTCATGGTTGTTCCAAACAAACGGATCGTTAAACGCCGAAAGCACACTTGAAGCAACTCGCTTTGCAGTATCATTATCAGGCAAATCAGGGATGACGAGTAAAAACTCATCCCCACCAATTCTCGCCAATAAGTCTGTTTTTCTCGCGACTTGATACAGTCGCTGAGCACTGAGTTTAAGGATTTCATCCCCAACAAAGTGTCCCATTGAATCGTTAATCTGCTTGAAGTGGTCTAAGTCGATGAACATCACCAAAACTTTAGACCCACTACGCGATGCCCTAATTAACTCCAAAGCCAATCGCTCGGAACCATAACTACGATTAGGCAAATTAGTTAATATGTCATATTTAGCTTGGAAGGCGAGTTCTTTTTCAGACGCTTTTCGACGTTCAATTTCGTTCGTTAATTTTTTATTCTGTTGAGAAAGAATATCTTTACGCTTTTTTTCTTCCTCAAGCTTAATTTTCAATTCAATCCTATTATTGTTCGTGATGAATGCATAACATAAAGCAATGACGATCATAACGGCCAGAATACTCAAACCAATAATAAAGAGCCGTGATGTAAATATATCTCGTTCACTCAAAGGCTCGAACCACGCCATCAATTTGAAGTGATGTTTATCCACAGGCACTTCAAAGTAAATTTTTCCGTCTACAGCCTCAGAAACGAAATAATTCTCATCCTTATTGTGAGAAGGTGTTTTATTTATGGTATCCCATACAACCATTTCCACGTCTTTTATTTTTAGCACCATTCGGCTATAACTATCTTCGTGTTCTTGGTTAGTAAGTTGGTCAATAACAATATTCTTATTAAGATCGGCAATTAAAAAGGCAACAGGCTTTCCGGAGAACTTAACTTGCTTAATGACTTGAATGCGAACGTCATCATTGTATCGCGTCGCGCAAACCTCTTCGGGATGCCCGTGTTGAGTCATTAAGGTTTGTATGTCCATTTTGTGCTCGGCAAGGTTTTCAGATCCAGTGGTGACAATGGTGACTCCATCACTGCCGACCAGCGTGAGCTTTTTATAGATTTGGCTGCTATTAATTAGCTTACTGTCTATCTTCTCATCGAAGCGACGCTTTAAATTAATTAAACTGGCACCTAACCCATACTCCATTGACATTCCAGAAGCTAAATTACCAAAGAATGTTTGTATTGTTTTATCTGTAGCTAGATTATCAACATCTTCACTCGCTATGGTAAATAAATTATCGAGTGTGCTTGCATAACTTTTAACTTTTAAATCTAGTTCTCTGTATTGAGATTCTTTTAATTTATTTTGACCTACGCTAGTCACAGTAATAAGCATAGCTAGGTAAATTGAAACTAATATTGCGCTTATTGTAATAAATCTTTTACTGGAAAATTTTTTAACGGCCTTATTCATCGGACTTTCTTTTTATCTTCTATAAAGTAATCGTTATAAAAGTAGTAAATAGATGGATAGTATTTTTTTACTAATTTTTCGTATGAACCGTCTTTTTTTATCGAGTTTAAATAACGATCAAATGCTTTGCGTAATTCAGGGGAATTTTTACGGAATGCAACAGCCATTTTTTGATTTTCAGATATAGGGCCAATGACTTTTATTTCGCCCGGCCATTTTTCGAGGGCAATTAGCGTATCCGCAACATCTAATAATGTGCTTTCCGCATCATTTTTCATTATCGCTGGAACCATCTCATTAAGGAGACGCGCCCCATCAGGTAATATAACTTTTGCACCTGTGTCATATAAGTCATAAAGGTTAGGATCCAAGCAAGAATGTTCTAAAGCTAACACTTCGCGACCATCGATCAGCTGCTTGACGTTTTTAACATCTTCATTGACCGACCCACTTGGTTTAATCGGGCTCAGACTAGAGTCGGATCTGGAAACCAACCATACACCTGAAGGAAAATAATCTTGTGAAAAATCGACAACCTCAGAGCGCCAATCAAGAATAGTAACGCCATTTGCGATCAAGTCGCCTTCAATTGGAACACTTTCTCCGACAACAGCCTGCTTGTTGTGATATTGCACATTTTGCCCTGTCAACTTACCAACCACGTCGCTCCACTGTGCTGGAACATACTGGTACTGAACACCTAACGACTTGGCAAAACCTTTTATTATCTCTACATCCAAGCCAGTCAAAGTTTCCACTTCACCTTGTTCAATATAGGAGACAAAGTTAGCGTACGGGACACCAATGTGACGCAGTACACCGCGTTCACGGATTTGTTGTAAATCGTCTGACCAAGCGGCAGATGACGCAACAGAGGTAACCATGAGCGCCACCGTCGCTAAAGTTCTTTTGAATGTTATGACTGACATAATAATATCCTTACCTTTCACAAAGCGCCCAATAATGGGCGCTTGAGTGATAAACAACGATGTTAGAACGACGAGTAATACAAATTCGTCATCGCCACTACGAGCCCTTCCACATCTTGTTCGTCATGGAACAAATGCGTAGAGATACGCAGCGCGTAAGTATCAAAGTCATCATCCTTATGCAGCTTAAAGCTAGTCGTACGGATGATGTAACCATACTCTTCACGTAAACGATCTCGGAATTCCGTCAGTATCTCTTCATTAGTTACATCGGAGAACGGATTAACCGTCGTTAAGCCACTGGTTAAGCCTTCCACGTTTGGTGAATACATTTTGGCTTGTGGTAAGTACTCTTGAAGCAAGGTTTTACATAAACTACCAAGGCTTACAACTCGCTCTTCGATACGGTCTCGACCAATCTCATCCCACATTTTGCAACTATCAACTAGTGCTTGTTTCGCAGGATAGTTATCGTTACCAATGTATTGCATTTGCAGCTGTTTACCCAGGTAATCAGCATGAGAAAGTGAGGAGTTGATCAACCATAACGGGTTCTCTCGGTCACTCCAATACTCATTCAAACGGTTACCATTATCACGAACATACAGAATACCTGTCGCGCCCGGACCACACTGCCACTTATGACCAGATCCTGCATAGAAATCACAATCCATATCGTGGAAATCAAGGTCAAACATACCGACCGTATGCGCGCCATCAACAAGAGTAGGCACACCATACTCTTTTGCTAAAGCACAAATGGCTTTTGCTGGTAGCGCGGTTCCTGTTTTGTATGTGATATGAGAGAAAACAATTAGGCGAACGTTTTGATTCGCATCAAGCGCGTCTCGGAACGCTTGAATGTAATCTTGCTCAGAAACGTTTTCAGTACCAGTAAATACTGGTAGTTGAATTTCTACCACATCCACACCAAAACGATGTTTCGCTACGTTCATAGGTGATGTTGCAGCAATATGTTCATGGTGTGTCGTTAGAATCACATCACCTGGTTCAAAGTGTAAGCCATTAATGATCGAGCATAAGCCATCAGTAGTGTTGCGGCTGAGAATGATCTCTTCTGGGTTAGCACCAAAACCTGGTGCGACGTCTTTAACCATCTCAGAAACATACGGCCAAGAGCCAAATTTGCCTTTCATATCCCAAGGATATTTAGCCACCAGCTTGTTGTTATGCTCGTAATCTTCAAGAACATGTTTTGGCATTGAACCTGTTGTACCAATGTTCATGTAAGTGGTTCGTTTGTCCAAAACGAACTGCCTTCGCACTTTACGCCAGAAGCGCTTATCGTGTTTTCTACCTAGCCCGCGGCTGCTCCAATCAATTTTCTGTTCTCGTGCTTGAGCTACGCCTGAGAAAGCGGAAGCACTCACACCAGCAACAACAGCTCCTGTTGCGCCTTTCAGAAAATTACGGCGGCTGCTATTAGTCTGAATAGATTCCTTGTCTTTCATCTTTTTCAATCCTTGTCGGAAATTAGCCATATTATTAATTTTAAGTGCGTAACTATCTGTTACTAAAACATTATTACCCATTACAATCAGAGTTTAATTTTTTCCTCTGCCATTAAGTGACTTTAGTTCCAATTTTTTATCTTATTTGATGATATAAGCAACAGTTTGACCACAAATCTATAAACAACAATGTTCACATTAATATATTCGTTAATTTGACTATTCTTTATTGCGGACAATTCCACCAAATTCTTTATAAAACAATTATGAGCTTTGTTATAAAGTCATTAAAAATTTAACTTTGCGTTAATTTAAAAATATTCAGGCTATTTTAAGATTGGCGTCTATTCTTTTTATATCTTAACGATCTCAATATGTTAAGACTAAATAAAAGAAAGCTGATTTCGGATCGAGATATCAGTTTGAGACCATAAAGTGATACACATCACTCTATGACATAAACTCACCGCTCAACATACATAAGTAAAACAGGTTTTCACTAATATGTGCTTGAGCGTACACCCTAAAAGAAGGAGGTCCCATGTTAAAAGGATTGCTATGCATTTCAGTTGCATCCGCTCTTGTCGCCGCCCCTAACGCGCTAGCAAAAACGGTAGAAATGACTGCTCTCAACACCAATGAGAGTGCGGGTACCATTGAGATTTCACAAAGTGATTATGGCGTTGTTTTTACGCCTCAATTATCAGGTTTGTCAGCAGGTGTGCACGGTTTCCATGTTCACACTAATCCATCTTGCGATAGCATAGAAAAGGATGACAAAACCGTATTAGGCGGCGCAGCAGGTGGCCATTATGATCCTAACAACACAGGGAAGCATGGCTATCCTTGGACCGATGACAATCATTTAGGCGACTTGCCTCCACTCTATGTGGACATGGACGGCAATGCCAATCAGCCCGTTGTCGCACCTCGCCTAAAATTATCGGATTTAAAAGGTCGAGCGTTAATGATCCATGCAGGTGGTGACAATCACTCCGATCACCCAAATAAGCTAGGTGGTGGTGGCGCTCGCGTCGTATGTGGTGTTATTGAATAAACATTAACTTATGTCTCACACTTCTCTTTAGATTGCGAGAAGTGTGAACTTCTGTTGATACTGAGAGGAGGTTGCATTGGTCTCAAGATAACTGTGATGCAACATGAGTATCGACTGTACAATCTTGGTCCCAATACCTAGCGAGCCTCCCTGTGCTTCTTCTTCAATATGGTTAATAAAGGCAAAATGAATTCTTGATTTATCGTCACTCAAATGAGCATGACAATGTACTTCAGAACGCATTGGACTGTGGCGCAGCGCATTTTCAAGCAAGTTAAGCACCAACCGCTCTAAAAGGCCTTTATCACCCACGGTTTGAATTTCGTTATCGACGTCTATTTTCAGCAGCACTTCTTTTCGAGCAAACTGGCTTTGCATCGTCTCGGCGCACTCTGCCATCAAGGATCCAAGATCCACTGGTCGATACTCGTAATTCGGCATGGGCGCTTCTTTTCGAGCTACGTCCAACAAAGAGTGCAATTGCGTAGACAGCTTCTCACAGTTTCTGAAAGCGACGTCAATCAAAGGGTCGGATTCCGGATGCTGCAAACGCCACGTTTCCAAATAGCCAAGAACGCTCGATAACGGTGTTTTTAAATCATGACTAAGCTGCAATAAGCTTTGACGACGATGAGACGATTGATACTCCAACTGCAAAAACTGTTGCTGGATATGCTTCGCCATCATCTGATAGGAATTTGCTATCGGTACTAATTCCGGAACTTGGCGCGTAAAATCGGGTTGCAGGCGGAAATCATGTTCTGCTTGTTGTTGAAGCTGATTGGTCACGCGCTCAATCGGGTTCAATAAACTGCGTTTCACTAACACATAAGCACCTAATGCAAAGCCTAAAATAGACACTAAAACTAACCCAGCGAGCGCGATATAAGGTGTGTCTACTTGGGCGTTGGCAATCGCATCATGTCTGGTACTGCCAATGACTACATAGAGATAACCCACGGTTGAGCCGAGTTCCTCAATCGCTGCTACGGAAAACACTTTGTGCTCGCCACGATTACGAGGATCTTCGCCTAAGATGGGGAATGGCTCGTCATTCAAGAATCGTTTAATTGGGTTAAGATCTACCTTACCCATAATCTCTGCACCTTCTGGTGCTGCATGGGTAGTGATGTTGCCTTGGCTATCAAGAAAGTAGATTTCGAAATCCGGACCAATCAACATAAGGGTATGAAAGATGGATTTAAGCGCTTTCGGGTTGTAATCCGTACCTATCATCAACGGATTATCATCACGCATGTGGCTTGCCAGCTCTTTGTGCAGACTCTGTTTAGTGCGTAATTCAATGGTCTCTTTTTGCCAATTGTACGTTAATGCAATAACGGCTGCTGCTAAACAAAACCATAGGCTCGTGAACACCACTAAGCGAGATTTGAAGCTCATCCTAGCGCCTCCTTAATCAGTCATTACTCGGGTAGTAAAGCTACTGTCGCGGTTGAAACTTGTACCCCACGCCCCATACCGTCTGGATAAAATGATGATCAGAGTCAGACAAAGACAACTTGCTACGTAGGCGATTGATGGTGCTACACACCGTATGATGATAACCGGAATGGCTGGTATTCCACACATGGTCGAGTAATTCATCTTTACTGTAGACTCTACCTGGGCGTGTCGCGAGGAATTGCAGCAAGGTAAACTCTGTCGCGGTAAGAATGACATCCTTGTCATTTAGGGATACCTGATGCAATTCTGGAATAATTCTTAATGGACCAAAATCCATGCTATCTTCAAGTTCACTTCTTTCAACTTGTACTTCAACGGTTTGACTTACCCGTCGCAATACATTGCGTACTCGAGCTTGAAATTCTAATACGCTAAACGGCTTGGTAATGTAGTCATCCACACCCGCCTCCAAACCATCCACTTTATCCATCTCACCATCTCTGGCAGTCAGCATGAGCACAGGGCTCCAATCTTGTTGCTGACGTAAATAATGGCAGATATCTAAGCCGTCACCATCTGGCAAACCTCGGTCAAGAATGAGTAAATCAAAAGGTTGTTGTTGGTATTGCGCTTTGGCTTCGGCGACATTCGTTACCCGCAACACTTGGTGTCCTTGAAACTTGAGATGCATTTGAACCAGTTCTGCCAAATCATCATCGTCTTCTACCAGCAAAATGTTCGCGACTAAATTGATTGCCTGCTGTTCCATGGTCCTTTCCCTGCGTCTGAGAATCCTCACTTTGCACATGACCGGAACAAATCGGAATTTCTTTCAAAAAAGGTTCCGATGACGCCATGAGGGTTAAAGCGCTCGGCTACAAGCGCTTTGGAAAGGAGACGCCATCGGAGCCTGTATTACTCGACTCGGGTGATAGTGAGTTTCGCTCCAGGATTCAGGAAGCGATGGTTCGCAGAAAGCGCAGAATTGGCTAAACCATCATCTTTACTTACCACTCCAGCGTGAAACGCCACTACGTCATTTGTGTCGTTACGAGTAGCATTAAAGCCTTCACCACCGCCTGCAGGTCCCGGAATGGTGGCTGCAAGTTCATCGTTCAATTCCGTGCCGGAATCCCAAACGTTCATGCTCATTTCGTAGCTTTCACCCACTGCGAGCGATTTGAGCGATAGCCCCGTTTCGCCAACAAAGGCATCATTGGTATTCACAAACATAGACGCAACAGACAAGTAACCGTAACGACTAGGGTCAACCGTGATGGTGACTTCGTCCGATGCACCCGGCAACACCAATCCATTACCCGAAATACCTTGGTAAACACTGTCATTGCTGTTCATCAACTCAATCAGCTCAGCGTTACTCCCGCCTTCGGCAAGATGCTCAAGTTCAACAGATGCGGCTTGTCCAATTTCAAACAGTTGGTAGTCACCATTGTGAGTGAGTACCGCGAGCGGAGACATAGGTTGATTCGCAGTCAAGTTCGCCACGTTGACGGTGTAGCGGTACGATTTCACTACATCGTTATCATCATCGCTTGGACAACCGGCGAGCAAGCCGACTGAAGCTGCAACTAGTAAGATTCTGTATTTCATACATCCCCCTTACTTCACAACGATTGTGATGGTTGCAACTGGGTTTAACCAACGATGGCTGCTGCTGTCTAGGTCACTGATGCCGCCGGCTGGATCGCTATCACCAAGGTTACCCGGATGCACGTGAACTTTGTCGTTAGTTACCGTTGCTTCAACGCCTGTGCCGCCAGTACCAAAGGTAATGAAAGGTGGGTTTGGCATGCTAGACGCAAGTTCATCGTTCGCTTCTGTACCGGCATCGTAACTTCTTAGCGTTGCTCGGTATGTACCCGCTTCCGTTGGAATCTTCCAACTATCCAGACCGACGAAACCATCATTGGTTGGCAACAACATCGCGCTCAGAGAAAGATAACCGTGGTCGCCACTATCCAAGGTGAAGGTGGTTGCAACACCTGGATTCAAAATGCCACCAGCAGGGTTCTCAACCACCGCACCACCAGCGTTACCAATCACACTAGCAAGCCCAGAGATATCACCACCTTCTGCCATTGCTTCTAGTTCTGGCGTTGCTGCTTGACCCGTTCTGAACATTTGAAGATCAGAGCCATGTGCAGCAACAATAAGTGGCGTAAAGTAGATGCCTTTGGTTGCGTTTGTCACGGTGATTTCCAATTCCGCCGCATTCACTGATGCAGAGCCTAGTGCCATAGCGACTGAAGTCATGACGAGTCCGAGTTGGGTACGTTTTTTCATTGTGATTCCATCCTTTAATGAGGGTTGAACTACCCAAGCCCATGTGTACGGCTTTACTTCTTTGTTCGTGACTTGAGTAGGTTAAGCATTACGTTTCGAACGTTTTGCGTTCTTGCCTCTAAGAATGACGAGCAAATCTATCAGCAACTTCATCGAATTCTCATAAAATTCTCACAAGTTCTGTTCGAATTCTGTCAGCAGCACTTTTTTACTCTTAATCAGGTATTTACACTTCGCGCTTTCCCCTCCTAAAATGCAGTATTCCCTGTTTAAATCACGATTCTCACCATGATTCATAACGTTCTGTCTGCCTACTATGGCGAAATTTACGGCATCGCTTTTTTCAACCACTACTTGAGCCATTACGCCCAAAGTGAACAACAAACACTGTGGAAAACCTTGATTGAAGTGGAAGAGCTAACCGCAGAAAAGCTCAAACCTGTACTGCTAACAAATGGCATGGATATCGAAAGTCGACACCAAGAGATGCTGGATAAAGGCTTGGCAGATGCAACTAAGTGGATTGGTTTACCATGGCAAGAGTTGGTGGCGACTCTTCTGAAGTGGGTAGAACCTTATGAGGTCAAATATCGAGAGTGGCATGAAGAAGTGAACGCTTCACAACAGTATTCAATCGCTGAGCGAGAAGCTATCGAGTTAATTGCAGACCATGAAACGGCCATTTATCACTGTTGGCAGCAATACCATACTGGTGAATCTGGCTTGCCTGCACTCAATGCATTTTTGGCAAAATATCGTTAAAGCGAGACGGTGACACTTGAACCTCGTGAAACCGTACCAGACAATATCGTTATTCCGCTGCGCAGAACTGAACAATTATGGTTAATCCAAAACTCATTGCCCTACTTCCTGATCTTGCTTCGTTTATCTTGGTGGTAAACGAAGGCAGTTTTACCGCTGCAGCCAAACAACTCGGCGTGACGCCATCGGCTTTAAGTAAGTTGATCACACGGTTGGAACAAGCCCTCTCGGTGAAACTGTTTGAGCGCACGACTCGTAAGTTGATCATCACTCAAGCAGGACAAAAGGTTTATGACCAAAGCATTGCAATGGTGAATGCCGCGCAGCAAGCCGTTGAGCTATCTGCGGAAGATCATTCTGAGCCAACAGGCGCACTCACAGTAGCAGCCCCTGAAGCATTTCTTAATTCGGTTCTTCAACCGTTTGTGTTGCCATTCCTAGAACGTTATCCAAATATTCAGCTTAAGCTGCGTGCAGCAGATGGTGAGATTGATCTTTTCCGCCAAGGTATTGATGTCGCCTTTAAGCTCACCGACAAACCCGATGAGAACCTGGTCCTCAAAGAGATCAGCAAGACCAATCTTGTTTTGTGCGCCTCTCCAGATTACCTTACCAAACACGGTATGCCAGAGCATCCGACTGAGCTTGAGCAGCACGATTGTATTTATCTTGCGGAGAACGACAAAGACAACATCTGGTCTTTCTTTAAAGAAGAAGCTTTCCACTCGATTGCCGTGAGTGGACGTTACGCCGTTAACCATTCTCAAATGCGCTTGAATGGCGTTAAGTCAGGCTTAGGAATTGGGATCTTCCATGACTTCGTAATCAAAGACGCGTTAGAGCAAGGGGAAGTGGTGGAAGTATTGCCGGATTGGATGATCAAGAGTAACTACCACGGCGCTATCGCGATGCAGTATGCGCAAACCAAATACATGCCTGCTCGTCTGCGCGTGTTTATCGACTTCGTTAAGGAGCATTTAGTCTCCGAGGACACTAACCATGCTTGAGGATACGAGCCATGTTTGAAGAGGCTAACCATGTTTAATGCTATTCATCACGTCGCGATCATTTGCAGCGACTACCCAAGGTCAAAACGCTTTTACACTGAAGTGTTGGGGTTAAAAGTCATTGCCGAGAACTATCGCGAAGCTAGAGACTCCTACAAGCTTGACCTCGCTTTACCTGACGGCAGCCAAGTTGAACTGTTTAGCTTTCCGGGCGCACCGGAGAGACCGAGCTTTCCTGAAGCACAAGGGCTACGGCATCTCGCTTTTTTGGTTGATGATGTTGAACAGGTGAAAGCCTACCTAGAATCGAATGACGTTGAAGTTGAGCCAATTCGTATTGATGAATTCACAGGCAAAGCCTTTACCTTCTTCCAAGACCCAGATGGCTTGCCATTGGAGATTTACCAGAAATAAAAAGAGCCAGCACGTCGCTGGCTCTTTTACTATTCCATTCTTTGTCTGTTACTAATTCAACGCTGTTTTCAGCTTCTCAACGCGGTTAAACAACAGCCAATCCAGTGCAAGAACCGTAACAATCGCGAAACCGCCCATCGGGAACGCGAGACACAATATCACTAACGTTACTAAGCCAAGCTTCCAAATACTGTCTTGCTGAAACTTAGGTGGCGCACCCAATGCAGCACTGCGACTTGGTCTACGAATCCACCACATCACCACACCTGTGATTGAGATTAAGATGAACGCCAAACAGAACACTACGTTGAGTACTTTGTTCAATATACTCACATCACCTTGATGCAATGACACACCTGCCGCCATGAACTTGGCAAATAGGCTGTAATCTTGCCACGTTACATCCACCAACAAGCGACCGGAATACTGGTCAAAGTGGCTGGTGCGATCTTGTCTTGGGTCGGAAATATCGCCACCCATAGAGTTAGCTGCAACGGTGTAAACGCCCGTCTCAGAGCGCGGCAAAAACAGCTTATAACCAGTGAAGCCCATCATTTCAGCTTTGAGGATGATATCATCAATGGAGAGCGCATCATGACTGCCTGCGTATGCCGTCTCTTCCTTCATATTGGCATGATCATGAGCGGGCTTATCTTTCGACTCTGGCACAGCAGCAAGCTCTAAGTTCCATGGCATCTCTTCTGATGCACCATGGTTAAGATCTTTATGTGTCAGTGTGGATTCCGGTTTCTCACCCCATGTGTAATAGGTTGGGAAGGTATTCCAAGCTTGTACCATTTTCGCACCCCAGATCCCTGCCCACGACAATCCTGAAATCAAAAAGAACAACAGCACAATCGACAGCACACCACCTAAATTCGCATGCAGGTCACGAATCAAAATTCGAGGGCCATTGTTAAAGCGGATTTTCAAAAAGCCGGCGCGGCTGGCGTTGTCTCTAGGTAACCAAAGGTACAAACCAGACACCAACAGCAAAATCCCCAAACTTGCGGCGATTTCAATTAAACGGTCGCCTAGGTTGCCAATGAGCAGCGTACCGTGAATACTATTCATCAGTTCATAGATGCTATCACCACGGTCAATGGTGCCTTGTACGTCTCCTGTGTAAGGATTTACTGCAACAATCAGCGAGCTGCCTTCTTGGTTTTGAATCGAGAAGCGGTTGGCAATATCGGCCGTTTTAGCAGGTACAAATTGAGTGACATTAAAATCGGGATACGCCTGCTTTACGGTTTCCAATTGTGCAGAGACAGCAACCATTTGCTCTTGTGGTGAAACCTGTAATGTCGCTTCGTATCGAGCCAGTTCGATTTCGTCATCAAACAACATCACCAATCCCGTGAGGGAAAGCATCAGCATAAATGGAATGACGAACAAACCTGCGTAGAAGTGCCATCGCCACGTCATAAAGTAGATGGATTTTGCGCGTGAGGCTTCCTTGAGTTGAGGCTTTGCCGAGTTTCTCAACATGTGTATTTTCCTTTTTTCATTGTTGAACACCCAAATTCAGCCAAACGCATCCTGCACATACACATTCGTATGCGGCGTTATTTGACTTAGATTTGGGAGTACCACTGCTCGAAGTGGCAGTGTTGTTGGCTATATACCCAAGTGACTTCAAGATGCTGGATTCAGAGCGTTGTCATTGATTCGAGTGCAAAGAAAACAACGCTGTGTAATAGATAACTCTTTCCAAGTTGTTTGAAGCAGCAATCGGAGCAATGACACGCTCCCGAAGGGCGAGTTGTCTTGGCTTGTATACTTTGTTGTCGATATCTTGATTTAGACCCACTAGACCTTTAAATCGCCGCCGCGTCTACAAACCAAGTCATTCTCGCTGAACCAAGCATCTCGAGGTTACTTGGGTATCGTGTAATTGTTTTCGTTATGAGAAAAGGGAAACTGGCGGCGCTCTAGGAACTGGTGTTTCAAATCGCACACTTAGAGCCAAATAAGCGTAGCTGTCAGAAGTCACCAAGCTCTGTCTTGAAAGTATCGGTGTCGTTGGAAGTGTATCGTGATGAAAAGTCGAGAAGTGGCTAAACGGACAAGACTTGCCTTTGTGGCTGACCGAATTGTCGCCCTCTTCTATTTGGACCAACTCAAATCCGTTAAGCGTACATAGCGTCGCCCACACACCCATGCTGTTACCATGAGCATTGATAACAGGCATCAGCGTCACTAGCACCCAACTGAGAGCACTAGCAAATAACATCGAGCGGTAAAAAGGAATTAATCTACGCATAACGGTGACTTAACAAATTTCACACAGCGTAACCAATTCTGAGTGGTAGCTCAAAAACAGGATCAATAAGTGGTTGCTACCTCACAAGTTTTCTTGAATGCATCGATTGACAGGCGCAAAAAAGCCCGCCGAAATGGCAGGCTGATAATGTGTTCATTCATTACTTAGAGATAACGCGTAATCCACTGCCACGAGCAAATGCTCCGCTCAGTAGATAATTAGCCAAACAACTTGCTCCAAATGCTTGGATTGCGCTTGTCGTGGTACTCTTCACGAAGACTATCGATTTCACGCAGTTGAGCTTTTGCTTCTTGTAGCTTGCCCGCATCAAGATCCGCTTCAATCTTATCTAGCGTTACCGTCAGCTTGTTAAAGCCTTCTAAGTAAGTATCAAACTTCTCTGGTGGGTAATTACCACGCTTAGATTGTTCAACAATCGCTTGCAAGCTATCAATCGCAGATTTCATGGTTTCGACATCAGATGCTTCTGCCGCCTGTTTGAATTCCATCTTCATCTGTTTCATGTTTTGTTTTAAATCAACCGCTTCTGCCATTGCGTATGTTGAGCCAAACGCAATCGCACACCCTAGGACTAAAGGACGTAACATTTTTCACTTCTCCATTTATAGTGCCGAATTCTGTGTCGGCTTTATTCACCCAAATAACCTACGCCATAAAAGGCGAAAAACTAGCTTAGTTGAGTATTTCCGGGTCGCAGTGTAAAGCAATCTGGCGTCGGGTGCATACCTTAAATGTAATCAAGTTTATGCGTTGAGAATGCTGTCATATTCTGCAATTGGTTTACGGCCTCTCAAAGCTAAGAAAGACAAAAACTGCTGAGCGGTGTGAGTAATCACTTTCTTGCTATCAATACCCACTTTGTCCATTAACTCTCCAACCAAATCCAGATTACCAACATCGTGACAGAAGTGCGCGTCACTGCCCGTGGTGAAGAAAACACCGAGATCTTTCCCGATTTGTGCAATCTCGTGGCAACGGTCTACGCTGCCTACTCGGCTGTTGCCTTTCAGCGTGGTGTTATTAATTTCAATCGCGACATTGTGCTCTTTCGCGCACGCTAAAACGGTCTGAAAATCAAAGTCGAAATTTGGATTACCAAGATGACCGAGCGCATCAATACGACCACTCTGAATGACATTAACAAGTGCTTCCGTGTGAGTTTGCTTGTTTGCTGGACGAAAAACGGGTTCATGAAAACTCGCGATCACCCAATCTAAGTTGCGGTCCACACTCAGTGGAATATCAATGTCGCCTTCGGTATTCATAATGTTAGATTCAACGCCGCGAATAATCGCAACGCCTTCAAGAAAACGAGGCAGAATTTTCTGGTTCGAGAAGAACCAGTAATGAGGCGCACCCGGCATTGATTCTGCGTGATCGGTCGTGCAGAACATATCCAGCCCGTTCTCTTTTGCCAACTTTGCATTTTCAATCAAGGTACTGTACGCGTGACCACTGGCGTACGTATGTGTATGGGTATCAACTTTAAATTCCATCATCCACTCTCTTAGGTGCGCTATCTTGCGTGCTATTGTATACCTTCAGGTAACGCATCGTCAGCCTAAGATAAGCAAGAACCCTAAGCTTGCTCTTCACTAATGGCTTTTATCAAGGGTAAAGCTTTTTCCCATCCGTGATTAAACATGGAAACAAAGTCATTGTGAGTATGAATGGTAACATTGAGTAGTAAACGATCGTTGTTGGTATCGATCTGGTAGATCTCTCGCGATCCGATCCACCTAGATGCTAGGTCAGCATCGAGTTGTTGACGATTATCCGGATTAAAAATGGCAACATGATGAAATTCAAGTTTTTGAAGCGGTAGCACCGTATCTATGATCGCCCTTGTCCCGCCCATATCTGGATCAAAAAAAGTGATGCCACCTCCTTCTTCCCAAGCTCCTTCAAATTGAGACTGCGGTGAAAAGGCTTGCGCCCAACGTTTATGCAACTCAACATCGGTTAGCACTTCCCACACTCGTTGCGGTGTCGCCGAAATTTCGACGTAATAATTTAGCGTAAGCATGATTTCTCTCCTTGAACCTTTCTTGACGCTAGCCCATACTCAGGAAAAATCAAACCACACGACCAATTTATCTACCTGCCCCCTTCATTTTCCGACAGACTAAGAAGTTCTCGCTTGTAAACCGCCACTGCGATGCGCCGTAAAGCGAACCCAACATGTGTTCAGTATGATTGCGAGCACTATTAAACTCATCCCAACAATTTGACTTTGACTCATTCGGTCTTCAAAAAACAGGCTCTGCCAAACCGCAGTGAACAATAAGTTAGTAAAAATGAGTGGTGCAAGTTGAGAGCCACTGCTTGCCAGTTTATATGCTTTGGAGCGAAAAACTTGGGTGTTAATGATCATCAGAGACATCATACCGATCCACAGCATATTTGAAGAAATCTCAGGCGCCATAACACTCATATTAAGTAACACGTCGAAGTCGTTAAACAAAGTTAGCGGCAACAGAAATACGGCAGCAAAACCAAACGCCCAAAAGTTGATTTCTAGCGGCGACATATTTGTTTTACTCACTTTATATAACGTAAGCTGAGAACCAGAATTGAAGAGTCCACCAGCCAAGCCGAGCAATAAATCCGCTCGCCATGTGATCTCACTTCCACCGCCCGCCAACATAACCACACCAGTGAACGCCATTGCTAAAGCCGCCAATGTTGAAACACGAATGCGCCCCCTCATGAACAGCTTTTCAACCAAGGGAATAAATAATGGGCCAGTAGCAAACAACACAACCCCTTCAACGAGCGTTAACGTTTGTAATGACGCGATAAAGCAAAGTTGTGACAAACCGATACAAAGAGCACGCAATAAAATAGGCTTTAGCGTGCCCGCTTTAGGAAAGGTAAGGTTTTTCACACGAAGTAAGATAAGTAAGATAAGCGCAGGCACCAAAAAACGTAAGAAGCTAAATAGTGTGACGGAAAGTTCGCCTGACAACTGCTTTGCTAACAGTCCAGTAACAGATAAGCTTAACGTAGACATCAACATGAAAAGGATAGATTTATTTACAGCATTCATTCAATACTCCTTAATATATGGAGCATTTTAAAAGACATCACTTATCGTAAATAGCGAATAATATTAACCATTGATGTAAGAAAAACTTACAGTTTAACTTATCTATCACCAGCTACGGTTTTTAAATTATGCGGAAACTAGTCCCCTTAAAGTCCATCTACGCATTTGTTGCAGTAGCTGAGTCTGGCAGCATGACAGAAGCAGCACAGATATTAAGTGTGAGCCACTCAGCCGTAAGTCAGGCAATTAAATCGCTGGAGAGTCAAGTCAACAAGCCTCTGTTTGATCGCATAGGCAGACAAGTTCAACTCAATGCGGACGGTAAAAAGTATTACAGAAAGGTGGCACCCGCTTTAGAGCAAATTGTCGATGCAACGGAAGCACTCATCCAAGATCAGAATTTGCAACGTGTTACGCTCAATATGGTGAATTCATTGGCTCTTCACTGGTGGATTCCTCGAATGTCAGATTTACAAGGGTTTGCTCCTCAATTAGACGTTCGTTTATCAAACCTGTCTGGCAGATTCAATTTAGAACAAGAAGGTATCGACGCGGCTTTGGTGCATGGAAATCCCGAAGAATGGCAGGATTACTACTGCGAAAAGCTCAGTGAAGATGAACTGGTTTTGGTGTGCAGTCCTGAATTGATAGCGAAGACAAAGGACTCAAACATCACTCAACTCTTAAAGCAGTATCCCATCATTGAAGTTACTAACGAACGAAGAAAAAATGACTGGAACGTGTGGCTGGACGCGACGGGTATCCAGCGACCTAAAAATAAAAAACCAATCACTTTTAACATGTCGATACAAGCCGTCCAGGCCACAACTCGTCGTTTGGGGTTATTGGTCACTCATCGCTTGTTTGTGAAGGATGACATCAAATATGGTCAGCTAATCGAGCTGGGTGAACCCGTCATTAATCCTCATCAACAGCTTTACTTTGTATGCCCGCCACACAAGCTAAAGCTTGAATCGTTTCATCTGTTGCGATCTTGGCTACAACAATCATTCAACTATTAGAAACTTTTGTTAAGCACATTCACTGAAAAACTAGTATAAAGTTAGAAGAGCACTTTTCATCCAAGGATGGTTTATGAAGCAGTATCAAATATGGCTAAGCGCACTCTGTTTTGCAGTATCTTTGAGTACGACCGCTGAAGTAGAAAATGATAACCGCCTTTCAGAACAAGGGATCTCCACGGCAATTATTGGGGGTCAGCAGGCTACCCAAAACCAACTTCCTTTTTTTGCACGTCTTATTCTACATAAAACTGGCGCGAATCAGTTTGCCAATATTTGTGGGGGAACCATTGTAAACGACCGCTTCATTTTAACTGCGGCCCACTGCGTAGAACCAAGCGTTTTTACTGACGGCTGGACAATCAACGACCTACGAGTGTTAGTCAAAAACCCTACGATGAATGACGTGTTTGTTGAAGAATTCAAAGATGTTCGCTCTATCACGATTCATCCTGATTATGTGCCTAGCGATTTATGGATTAATGACATCGCTGTCCTTGAATTGACTAGACCTATCACCGATAACGTCCAATCCATCACTTTACCGCAAGACTTTGGAGACTACAGCAGCAAGTCAGTTTATCAGATATTCGGTTTAGGTCAGACCTCAACCAATGATGAAAGCCCCCCTAACTATTTACGCTGGGCAGAAGTAAAACCCCTTACCGACACCCAATGCGTTTCGTTGGTAACAGGGTTTAACGCTCAGGAAAGTTTATGTGCGAATGGATTTCCTGAACGAAGCTACACTGGCATCTGTCGTGGTGACTCAGGCGGTCCTCTCACCTATCAAGACAATAATGGCATGTATCAGCAAATTGGCATTGTGAGCTACGGTTCTTCAGTTTGCGAATCCGCTGCGATTCCAAGTGTGTTTACCGAGATTTTGAACTATGCAACATGGATTGAGACCCAAACCAGCTCAGGTGTAAAAACCAGTTATAACGCCCTCTTAGCAAGTTCGGAAGATTATCATAGCGAAGGGGACTCTGGCTTTGAGCCTGTCGATACCAACACATCTGGCTTTGGTAACAACGGCAGCAGTGGCGGCGGTGCTCTCGGATCAGGGTTGATCATGCTTGGAGGCTGGTTTGGTTGGCTAAGACACCGCAGAAATTATTCGCGCTCCTAGTAGCGTCAACAAGACATCATAATATCTTGCGCTTAACGCGAGAGTTAATGATGTCTTCAATCATCTTTTGCTCTTTTTTCGCTTTTTCATAGTTCTGCTTAGTACGCCAACGTTCAAGCACTTTTTCTAACCCTTGAACGCGTGCGTGCTTGTGTTCTAGCGTTTTCTGTACAGATGCACATTCCGCTTGCATAACGGCTTGCTCTTGCTCGTGGTGACGAAGCATTCTTTGTAGCATTTGGTCAACACGATTAAAGTTCATCAAAGCCGCGCTCGTCAGCGTCGGGCCGGTTCGGGTTGATTGTCCAGCGTGGCCTTTCAACGCCGACAACTGTTCCAATTGCATTGAAAGATGGGAGTGACGCTGACGCATGGCATCAAGTTGTTGACCCACACGGTCACGCTGTTTTTCTTCCATTTGCTGTAACTTGCCTACGGCTTTTAACTTGGATTTCATTTCAGCCTTGTCACTCCCATTTGATTAAGCACTTTGAAAAAGCTGCGCGAGCTCGGTCAAACTGGTTGGGTAATCTACAGACTCGTTGGCAGCTTGTTGTAGATATGCACGCAAATTTGGATACATAGCAACAGATTGATCTAACTCAGGATCTTGTCCTGGTTGATAACCCCCTAATGGCAGTAACTCTTTAACCTGAAGGTAGTTGGAGTACATTTGACGGAAGTTATTCGCAATCGTGCTGTGTGCGTCCTGCGTACAAGTATTCATACAACGGCTAATAGACGCGTTGATATCTATCGCGGGATAATGCCCTTGCTCAGCCAGTTGACGCGATAAAACGACATGCCCATCTAAGATGGCGCGCGCGGAATCCACGACAGGATCTTGTTGGTCGTCCCCTTCTGCCAATACGGTATAAATTGCCGTTAAGCTACCATGTTGATTTTCACTGTTACCCGCTCGCTCTAGGAGTTGAGGTAATACGCTGAAGACTGAGGGCGGATAACCACGAGAAGCTGGAGGCTCACCGAGCGAAAGAGCGATTTCGCGCTGTGCCATGGCGTATCGGGTTAGAGAGTCCATCAGAAGTAGAACGTCTTTGCCTTGGTCTCGGAAATACTCTGAAACGCGATGACAAAGTAGTGTCGCTCTTAACCTCATTAGCGGGGATTCATCAGCAGGAGCCGCGATAATGATCGCTTTCTTGCGCGCTTCTGGGGTTAAGTTTCTCTCGATGAACTCACGTACTTCTCTGCCTCGCTCACCAATAAGCCCGACCACAATTACATCGGCCTCCGTGTTTTTGGTGATCATCCCCATTAACACACTTTTACCGACGCCACTGCCAGCCATCAAACCAATACGTTGGCCTTTGCCTACCGTCAATAGTCCATTAATCGCTCGCACGCCTACGTTGAGTGGTGTATCAACTGGGCGTCGCTTCAGTGGGTTAATCGGTTTTGGTTCAAGTGAAACTCGATCTCCCCCCTTAAGCGGAGCCCCATCATCTAACGGCTCACCTAAACCATTCAGTACGCGTCCTAACCACTGAGAGCTTAGCTGCACGGTACTGTCACCATCAAGAGGGATGACTTTTGCACCTGCAAACAGACCGCCTAAACGGCGGATAGGCATGAGGTAAGCAATAGTGTGTTCAAAGCCCACAACTTGCGCTTCGATCATATCGCCTTCCGCGGTTTCTACGAGACAACGCTGCTCAAGCTTAAACCGACACCCTACGGCTTGTAACATTAAGCCGTTTACTTTTATCAATCGCCCTGTTACGCGAGCAACAGGGATTGAATCGAGCGAAGCCAAGGCTTCGCTCAAACGCTCACTTAATAGTTCATGGCTTAGGGTATTACTCATGCTCAGACTCTACCTGTGGAATACTGACTTCATCCAAAAGGTGTTGCTTTACATTGTCCATACAGGCTTCCAAACGAGAGTCGCAGCTCGCATCCGCTTCTGCGTCATCAGTCACTAACTGACAGCCACCAATAGGAAGCTCCGTATTAGGGACCAGTTTCCAAGATTGCGGCAAATCAGCATTGATGTGAGTAATGCGCTCTAAATCTTGCGGATTTAAATGCACAGTTACTGTTTCCGCTTTACCAGGCATGGCAGACAATGTCTCGTCCACCAAAGCTAGGATCTGCTGAGGCATTAAAGTGAGCTCAGCACGAATCACTTGCTGAGCAACCTTTTGTACCAGTTCACAAATCATATGGCGTTGTTGCTGTTCTTTTTCATCTTGCCAACGAGAAAGGGCGTGAAAAAGTTCATTGACAGGCTTCGCCGCCTCCAAAAAGCCTTGCTTTCCAGACTGCTCACCGGAAACAAAGCCTTTTTGGAAACCTTCTTTTTGACCTTCCAACAGACCTTGTTGCTTGCCCTGTTCGATACCTTGGCGTAAACCTTCCTCATGTCCTTGTTGCAAACCTTGTTGAAAACCTTCTTCAAGTTGCTGTTGGATATCTATTTGAGGTTCTTGCCAGCCTTGGTTATCTAGCCCGAATTCGTCTTCGATAGTCTTAGGTTGCGCTAAAGGCGGAAAACGGTGTAAACGATACCCGCTCGGAGGCAATCGCATAGTACTTGATTTTGTCTCTAGCATGACCTTACTCCACCGTTGGCTCTTCATAGAGAAGCAGCTGAACTTCACCAGATTCATCCAGCTCACGTACCATTTGCATGATGTCTTGACGTGCTTTTTGAACTCGACTTAACGCAACAGCGCCGCGTGCGTCCATGTCATCTTCTAGCGCTTTCACCATACGTTGCGGCATTGAACGCTTAATAGCTTGTTGTAAGGTAATATCGGAACCTTTTAGCGCAACTGCCCACAACTCTAGCGGGATTTGCTGCACCAACATGTCCATAGTTTCTTCGCGTTGTCGGCCAAGAACCATAAAGTCGAACATGTTTTCTTCGATTGCATTAACAACATCTTCATCATGCAACTTCAGCATTTCCATCAATGAACCACGGTCACCTTCAAAGCGGTTAATGATATCTGCTGCTTGCTTAACACCTGATAACGGCGTGCTTTGACTTGCGGATACTTTTTCGATGCAACGCTCAACGAGTTCATGCAAATCAACGGCAACTTGATGATCGATATCTTGCAATTGAGCAATACGGAACAATATTTCGTCATGGTAATCTTGTGGCAAGTGCTTCAATACCGCTGAAGAGCTGTCCGCTGGCAAATACGCTAGAAAAATTGCTTGCATTTGTGGGTGCTCATTCACAATGAAACGAGCGAGAGTTTCTGCTTCCACCCACTGTAAGCGCTGCATATTGTTGCGAATTTCATCGCCATATAAGGTATTTAATAACCCTTTTGCCAAATCGTTACCCAACGCTTTGCGCAATGTATTAGATAGGTATTCCTTAGAGGCTCCTCGAATACCGCTGTGCTCACGGAAATCTTCAAAGAAAGTTTGAATAACACCACGAGCAGAATCGCTCTTAATGCCATTTAACTTCGCCATTGCACGAGTCACACGCTGGGTTTCATCACGGCTAAAGTGTTGCAAAACCTTCGCTGCGGCATCCTCGCCCATGCCTAATAGCACGAGCGCGGTTTGTTCAACATAACTAAGCGTCTGCTTTGATAGAACTGTGTTCATTGATGTTTACCCATTGTTTCAGTATTTCGGCTACGCGCTCTGGCTCTTCATTAGCAATAAGCTGTAGGTGTTTCAATTGAATTTCTAATGGCGAACCTGCTGGTGGTAGCATGTCGCTGTTTACATCTAAACCTGAAGAGGCTGAGATGCCTTTTTCAGATAGGCGGCGATCAAGTACTTCTTCATGCTCGCGTTCTTCACGCGTTTGCAAGTTTTCGTAGTCAGGTTCTTCCTGAGGCTCAGCAAAATTTAGCTCAGGCACAGGTTTATCAACGCCAGTCAGGTGCATGATTAATGGACGCAGTACGAAGAAGATCATCGCCAAGCCTAACAAGCCACCAATAACGTAGCGTATTGGCTGCTGTACTGTAGGGTCTTGCCACCACGGCAGTGCAGGAGGAGCATCAATTTCGATTGGGGTGAAGTTGAAACTCATTAAACTTAAGCTGTCACCTCGTGTGGCAGAGATACCAACAGCATCCATGATCATGTTTGAGATTTGCTCTTTATCGGCTTCACTCCACGCAACACCATCTGGCGAAGCTTTGGAGTTCAACAGAACCGAGACACTAAGCTTTTCTATTTGGCCTTGTTGGTATTGAGTACGACGAACACTACTACCTACAGCATATTGACGATTCACTTCAGATCGCGCATTCGTGTTTTGGCTGTCGTTCGTTTCCACTTCACCAGATCCTGTCACTGGCGGTTGGTTACTTAGAGAACCTGGAACACCCAACGCAATTTGATCAACCGAGTTGTTATGAATGGTGTGCTCATTACGCACAACCGGCGCGTTATCCAAAATTTCTTGTGTTTCTTCAACTTGGCTAAAGTCCAGATCGGCAGCGACTTGTACGCGGAAGTTACTCGGCCCCACAATCGGCGTAAGCATGTCTGCTGCGCGTTGGATGATCTGTTTTTCAACACTCTTCTGGTATTCAAGATATTTCGCGTTTACTTTACCGGCTTCCGCAGAAGCGACATCCGCACTAAGAAGACGGCCGTACTGGTCAATGACAGAAACAAATTCTGGCTTCATTGCCGTGACACTGCCAACCACTAGGTTAATGATCGCTTCAACTTGTTCAGGCTTTAAGTCTTCACCAGGTTTGAGCTCAAGCATGACAGATGCTGATGGATTCTCACTGTTTTGGCGGACGAATAGAGTTTGACGAGGTATTGCTAAATGAACACGCGCGTTCGCTACTGAGTTCAAAGACATGATAGTACGTACTAACTCACCTTCTAAACCATGACGATAACGCGCCGTTTCCATAAATTGGCTCGTACCAAGAGAGCTATCTTCCTTGAGCGAATCCAAACCTGTCGGCAGCTTAGCTTTAACACCTTTTGATGCAAGCAACATGCGTACCTTCGCAACCTCACCTTCTGGTACAAGAACTTGTCCATTTTGCTCTTGCATGCGGTAGCTTACGCCTTCGCTTTCTAATACCGACACAATTTCGCCGATATCAAAACGCTCTTGCTGGCTATAGAGCGGACGAAAGCTCTGCGAGGAACTCCATAGTGCAACCACAATAATCGCTGCAACAATCGCAGCTAACACCGCAGATAGCACTAAGTTTCTCTGACTGCTAGACCAGATTTGCTTCAGCTTCGTTGTCACATCGTCCATGCCGTTGGCAGTAGAAAATGTCTGTGCTGTGCCGGTAGCCATAGCTGTGTTTCCGGCGACTTGGGGGGTTAGTTCTGACATGAATTACACCGGCATCTTCATAATATCTTCAAATGAGGTCACGACTTTGTTGCGCACTTGCATCAAAGCATTAAAGGACAAGCTGGCTTTTTGGCTCGCGACCATTGCACCAACTAGGTCATCACTTTTTCCTGTTTCTACGGCCGTCATTTTTTGACTAGCCACTGATTGATGTTGATTCACTGTATCCAACACATTTGTCATCGCTTGTGAGAACGATAAAGGTGCGTTTAGTGATTGTTGATCTAAAGGATTTGCACTCACGATAAACTCTGGCGGCTGCACTTGTGCCTGCATCGCCTGCATTTTTGACAACATAAGTTGCTCTGCCGAGACCGCATGAGTAGGTTGACTTGCCATCTATTTTTTCTCCTATTAGGCAGCCGAGCCTAGTGCCGACTGTAAATCAATACCATGTTCTCGCATTGCTGCGAGCTTGTAGCGTAGCGCTCGAGTAGAGACTCCAAGCGCGTTTGCGGTTTTCGTTCGGTTTCCACCAAACTGACGTAACTTTTCCAAAATAAACTGATATTCAGCTTGCTTCTTCGCTTCTACATGACCAAAACTTGAAGTTGGCTCTGCTGTAGGAACTGACGCGACAAGCTCAATAGGCAGCATCAGGTCATGGGCTGTAATGTAATCACCATGACGCATGACCAAAGCGCGTTGAATGACATTTTCCAACTCACGAATATTGCCCGGCCAGTGATACTGACTCAGCGCACTAATCGCATCTTGGGATAGGTGACAGCGGCTACTATCTTGATACTTTTCAATAAAGAATTGGCTAATCGGTAGAATGTCCTCTTTTCTTTCACGCAAAGGCGGCCAGTGCAGAGGCAGCACATCTAATCGATAATAAAGATCTTCACGGAACGTGCCTTTTTGAACTTCCTCACGTAAGTCTTTGTTGGTTGCCGCAATAACACGAATATCGAGCTGAACGGCTTTATGGCTACCAACACGTTCTACTTCACGCTCTTGAAGGACGCGTAACAATTTCGCTTGAACCGCAGGTGACATTTCACCAATCTCGTCAAGCAGAATCGTCCCGCCATTTGCTTCTTCAAACTTACCGCTTTGAGAATTTGTCGCTCCGGTGAACGCGCCTTTTACATGACCGAATAGCACAGCCTCTAACATTGACTCTGGAATGGCGGCACAGTTAACCGCCACAAATGGACCATTGATACGCGGAGAGTGCTCATGCACATATCGCGCCAGCACTTCTTTACCCGTTCCCGATTCACCTGTAATAAGCACACTCGCGTTAGTACATGCTGCACGATGCGCCAATTGTAGAACTTGTTTGCTTCTCCAAGACTCTGCAACAATGTTGGCCATTGGCTTACCTAACGCTTCAACACGTTTAAGCAGATTAACCAACTGATTAGATTCAAATGGGCGTAATAGATAATCAGTAGCGCCCGCTTTCATCGTCTCAGCAGCCAAGATGCCTTGTTCTTGGTCGACAATCGCAATAACAACACCCGAATTTCGCTGCTTTTGGTGACACGCGACAAACTCACGAACACACATATCCGGCAGCGTAGAGCTCACTAAAGTGATTTCTGCTCGCTCTTCAAGCAAAGCGCCTCGACCAGTACGAGTGTGTTTCGCGGTGTAACCTGCATTTTGCAACACATCCAATACTGGTTGAGCAAGAGCTTCATTTGGCTCAACCAACAAAATTTTCGTTTTCGTCATCATTGAACCTTAACTTTCGTTTGTTGATTTTGTGATTGTAGATCTGGGTGGTGTTTCGTAGCCGTATACTCGTTGTCCCTCACTAAACGCAGGGTGACACGTCGGTTTTTTGCTTGGCCATTAACCGAGTTATTGCTGGCAATTGGGTAACGTGAACCATGAGCTCGTGTTTCGATCATCGACTCGTCGACCCCAAGCTCAATCAAAGCATTGGTGACTTGCTCTGCTCGAGTACGTGACACAGAAAGGTTCGTTAAACTTGAACCAACGTTATCGGTGTGACCGTCGATGAGGATTTTGGTCACTCGATCATCCACAGATACATAGCTATACAGCGCTTCTAGTGTTGCTTTCTGTCCACGACTTAACGTCTTCTGACCAAACTCAAATGAGAGCGCCATATCCCTTGCCTCTGAAAAAGACAATTTAGGCAATCGCGCGCGACACGCATTAAATGATTTCAATGCGTTTTGAATTTGAAGAGTAGGAATCACAATCTCTGAAACAGAGGAAGCATTACTTCCTTTAAGTGACAGCGTCACCCAACTACCCGAAGCAATTGAATCCATGAATTCTTCAGCGCCTTTATTAAAGATGAAACGCTGAGACGGCTTAGTAAATTCAAGGGAACCAAATTCTTTTCTATAAAGCTCATCACCCCAAGGAGCATTTTGAGTTGTTAAAGCAATCGTTTTCCATTTATTGTTTTCATATTCTATGTCGGAAATAAAATAGAATTTATTATTAGGTTCCGCTAGGAAATAAAACTTCCCATAGTCTTTATTTGATTGCAACAAGTTGCATTTGAATTTATTTCCCTCATATGTCCATTTAGAGAGGTCCATAGGGATTGTTAAGACTTCTTCTGAATATGACACTTTTGAAAAAATAAAACTGATAACAATAATTGTGTTACAAATTATCAAACGGACATGATTCATGTATATCTTACATTCCCATGACTTAAACCGTTTAATTAAATATGCCACCAAGCCGAGAGAACTGGCATAGCTAATCATTTTAATTACCTATTCTGAATATTAAAATTGGTTACAAAACGCTCAAGAGAGCACGCTTAGCCTCCAACGGAAGCTTTAAGCATAAAAAACAGTATTTTATAATTTATTTATTTGAAGTTGTTGTTACGCCATAAAGGCAATTTAAAAAATCTATAACAACTAAAACGCTCAACATTGTTATTTTATTTATTAAGCGATTTATAAAGAAAACTAACTCTTTTTAAATTTCATTAAAAGATTATGACTATATGAACAAAGCAACATGTGAACTAAAGTCACAATCTTAGAGTTTGGAGCTAAAAGATCATTAAAATTTCTGTGTAGACTACACGCCATTAAGTTAAAACACTTTCGATTGTTAACGCACGGTAAAATATAAATGGAAAATAGAGTTAGCGAGCCTATTTCTGATAGTCAACTACTTGATGTAGAATTATTAGGCAAACCTATTCATATCATTCGTGAGAAGCTCGATAATTTAATTTCAGAATCTTGCTCAAACCTTACGACTGAATTACAAAATTGGCTCAGCACAGGAAAAGTGGAAGCTAGCTTAACCTCAGTAGACTTGCACCGCTTTACATCGGTTGAGATGGACAAAGAGCAAACGTCGACCTATCAACATCAGGAAGGCGGCATGGTATTCATCCATGGTAACCCTCACACGCTAATAAAGTTGGCTGATAGATTTTATGGTGCAAGTGCAGAGCGTTCAGCCGCTACTCTGACGGCCAGTGACTTACGTTTACAAGAGCGCATCAGTCGAATCATCATCGGTTGGCTTGCTCCTGGTGAAATGTGGGACACGGGTGAGTATGAGACCCCTAGAGGAATTGGCATTAACGTTCAATTAAACATTGCGTTCGACGATCATCAAGGCTCAATTCATCTCAAGCTAGATGGTCATCTTATTCAAACGCTAATCGAGCAGCTTGAACTGCAGCCTGATACCGATTTGTTTCAACCTTTCTGTCGTTCTTTAGAGACGACCCCCGTTCGACTGAACGTTGTTCTAAGTAAAAAGAAGATGCCTTTAAGTGATGTGGTTGGCTTACAACCCAACGATATTTTACCTATTGAGCTTCTTAACACGGTTCCAGTAAGCATTGGCAACCAATCTCTATTTACAGGTCGTATTGCCGAGCAAGACGGCCAACTTGTTTTGATCTTTAACCCTGATAAGGAACCGCAGCGATGAGCGAAGCGCTAGAAACTAATGCATTCGACGCAGAAGAACTGAACTTTGATGATTTTCAATTAGAAGACTTTGAAGCCGAAGATACGCTCCAACAAGAACCAGCCACTGCGGAACGTGACCTTAGCTTTTTCAAAAGCATTCCTGTCACAGTCACGCTGGAAGTTGCGAGTAAGGAGATCCCACTTGGGGACTTAATGAAAGCGGGTGAAGGCACGGTTATCGAGTTGGAAAAGCTCAACGGCGAGCCTTTAGACGTGAAAGTAAACGGTTCTCTTATGGGCCACGCTGAAGTTGTCGTTGTCAATGATAAGTATGGACTTCGTCTGATCGATGTACATGACTCTGCATTGAGTGGCGTTGGTCAATAATCTTAGGTAGGCATCACAATGAAAAATCTGAGCGCTTGGCACCGTTGGTTACCTCTTTTGGTATTGGTGTCACTTTTGTTTGCTTTCCCAACAATGGCGGCTGACAACGGCTTAACTATCTTGTCCGTTTCTGATGGCGACACACAACAAGAATACAGCGTTAAACTGCAAATTCTGTTGTTGATGACGGCGCTCAGTTTTCTTCCAGCATTTATTTTGATGGCGACGAGCTTTACTCGAATTGTCGTTGTCCTTGCGATTTTGCGCCAAGCTCTTGGTCTTCAACAAAGCCCACCTAATAGAGTGTTGGTCGGGATCGCTCTCGCATTGACGTTGCTGATTATGCGCCCTGTCTGGAGCGATATTTATGAAAATGCATTTCAGCCATACGACAACGGCGAAATCACGCTAATACAGGCTTTTTCTGTTGCAGAGAAACCAGTGAGAGAGTTCATGCTGGCACAGACGCACCAAAGCTCTCTTGAACAAATGTTACGTATTGCCAATGAGCCTCTCGACCAAAACGTTGAGGATATTTCATTTGCCGTTGTCTTGCCTGCATTTGTCATTAGTGAACTAAAAACCGCCTTCCAAATTGGTTTTATGCTTTTCATCCCGTTTTTGGTCATCGACTTGGTTGTCGCCAGTGTCCTGATGGCAATGGGTATGATGATGCTATCACCTTTAATTGTCTCACTTCCCTTTAAGTTGGTGGTATTTGTACTCGTGGATGGTTGGGCAATGACAGTTGGCACCTTATCTGCCAGCTTCGGTTAACTAGGAGCAGTTATGACCCCAGAACTAACCGTAACGTTATTTTCCGATGCAGTATGGCTGATCATTTTGATGGTTGCCGTATTGGTTGTTCCAGGCTTAATTGTCGGTTTGTGTATCGCCGTATTTCAGGCTGCCACACAAATCAACGAGCAAACACTCAGCTTTTTGCCACGTTTGCTCGTTACCTTATTAATGGTGATTTTTGCAGGTCACTGGATGCTCCGTAAGATCATGGAACTGTTTGATTTCTTGTTCCACAACATACCAGGGATGATTGGCTAATGGCCATCACATTTGCAGAGCTCTCGGCGATACTCGGTCAACTCTGGTGGCCGTTTTTTCGTGTGGGAGCCGTATTTATTTCAATGCCTTTCTTTGGTGATGCGATTATTCCTGTTTGGGTTCGTACTTTACTGGCCCTCTCGATCGTTGTCATTACTGGACCGTTAATGCCACCCATGCCACAAGTCGAGTTATTCTCTATGACTTCCCTGTTCCTTGCTTTTGAGCAAGCTATTTGGGGAGTAATGTTTGGGTTAATTTTGCACATGCTCTTTAACGTTTTCACCATGCTTGGCCAGGTGATTTCTCTGCAAATGGGCTTAGGTATGGCGATGATGAATGATCCTATTAACGGGCTTTCTGTCGCCATTTTGGGACGCATATTTCTGATTTTCTCAACCTTGTTGTTCCTCGCGCTAGAAGGACACTTACTCGTCATAGATATCGTGATTCAAAGCTTTGTTGTTTGGCCAGTCGGATCTGGTATCACATCGCTTTCTCTGCAAGGTGTTGTCAATATTTTCGGTTGGATGTTTGCCTCTTCACTCGCTTTGGCTTTGCCCGCTATTGTTTCCATGCTTCTAGCCAACATCAGTTTTGGTGTAATGAACCGAGCCGCACCATCACTTAATGTCTATGCGTTAGGTTTTCCTATGACGATGCTGCTGGGTCTATTCAGCGTATTAATCTCAGTTTCTGGTGTTCCTGGTCGCTACACGGCGCTCGTTCACGACACCATTAGACACTTGAGTAACTTTATGTTGGGGGGAGCATGAGCGATCAATCTTCTCAAGACAAAACTGAAAAAGCCTCACCGCAGAAGGTAAAGAAAGCCCGCCAGGAAGGACAAATTCCTCGCGCGAAAGAGTTTACTACTGCGGTGATATTTCTAGCGGTGGCGCTCTACTTTTACTCTCAGCTTAATAGTATTTGGGAAAGCATGTCGGGTATCTTTCGCTACAACATGATGCTGACGCGAGCCGACCTAGAAAATCCTAAACAACTTGTCGAGCAATTGGGACAAAGTTTAGCGGTCATCATCGACATGCTATTACCATTGTTTACCGTCATTATTATCGTGACCTGTGGTAGTAGCCTTGTGCTAGGCGGCTGGATGTTCCGTCCCGCGAACGTAATGCCAAAGCTCAGCAAAATTAATCCTTTGAGCGGGATAAAGCGCATTTTTTCGACCCGCTCAGTGGTTGAGCTCTTAAAGTCAACGTTCAAAGTAGCCGTGATATTCGGCATCTTATATGGCTATTTAGACAACCACTTACAGCCATTACTTGGCATGCAAAATCTCCCGCTCAGCCAAGGTTTTTCTCTAGTAATGTCAATTCTGTTTGAAGGCTTACTCTTAATGGGCTTCGCCTTGTTGTTATTTGGGGTTATCGACATTCCTTATCAGCGTTGGGAACACCTAAAAGAACTCCGCATGACGAAACAAGAATTGAAAGAGGAATTTAAAAATAATGAAGGTCGTCCGGAAGTAAAGCAACGTATTCGTCAAATACAGCAACAGTTTGCGCGCCGTAAGATCGATAAAATGGTGCCGACGGCTGACGTGATCATCACTAACCCAACGCACTATGCAGTCGCACTGAAATACGAGCCTTCACTTTCTGACGCGCCCTTTGTCGTCGCAAAAGGTGTAGACGAAACCGCTATGCACATTCAACGTATCGCCCGAGAAAACAAAGTGGAAATCATTAACTCCCCGCCACTTACCCGTTCGATTTATCACACGACGGCGATTGAACAAGCAATCCCAAGCCAACTGTACATCGCAGTGGCACATATTCTTACTTACGTTTTGCAATTGAAAGCCTTTCGTAAAGGTGAGGGAAAAGAGCCAATTCCTTTACCTCATTTTTCGATTCCAAAACATTTGCAGCACTGATTAACCCGCGTTTATCCAAGGACACGAAAGTATGCTTAACCGGTTAAAACAACTTCAAACATCAACCAAAGGCTACGTTGGCATTCCAATCGTCTTGCTAATGATATTAGCAATGGTGATTCTTCCTTTGCCTCCTCTGCTACTGGATGCGCTGTTTACCTTTAATATCGTCTTAGCAATCCTAGTATTGCTGGTCAGCACAACCGCAAAGCGACCATTAGATTTCTCTGTTTTTCCAACTATTTTGCTGGTCGCAACATTATTACGTCTCACATTGAACGTGGCTTCTACGCGAATTGTACTCCTAGAAGGACATAATGGTGGTGACGCAGCGGGTAAGGTCATTCAAGCATTCGGTGAAGTCGTCATTGGCGGTAACTATGTCGTTGGTATGGTGGTGTTCGTCATCTTGATGATCATCAACTTCGTCGTAATCACCAAAGGTGGTGAACGTATTTCTGAGGTTTCAGCCCGCTTTACGTTGGATGCTTTACCAGGCAAACAAATGGCAATTGATGCCGACTTAAACGCTGGCCTTATCGATCAGGAAACGGCTCGCTTACGCCGTAAAGAAGTCGCCAACGAAGCCGATTTTCATGGTTCGATGGATGGTGCATCAAAGTTTGTGCGTGGCGATGCCATCGCAGGTTTGTTGATTCTGTTTATCAATATCATTGGTGGTATTAGTATTGGTGTCTTCGAGCATGGACTCGCTGCGTCTGACGCCTTTAAAACTTATGCCCTACTCACAATCGGTGATGGTCTAGTTGCTCAAATTCCTTCACTACTATTGGCAACGGCTGCCGCGATTATCGTTACGCGAATTAATGATAGCGATAATGGCATGTCGGAAACCATGCAAAAGCAATTACTGGCAACTCCTGCAACGCTATTTACTGTCGCAGGTATTATGGCGGTAATCGGTATGGTACCGGGTATGCCACACCTAGCCTTTTTTGCGTTTGCTGGCGCATTAGCGTTCGCAGGGTGGCGTCAAACCAAGAAGCCAGTGCAAGACTCCCAGATTGAAGAGGTCGAAGCACTTTCACAAGCAATGCAAGACGATGATACACCGCTGACATGGGATGATATTCCTCACGTCCAAACATTATCACTTGCGCTTGGTTACCGACTCGTCCATCTAGTCAACAAAGAACAAGGGGCTCCTTTATCACAACGTATCCGCGGTGTGCGTCGAAACCTTTCTGAACAAGTTGGCTTTTTATTACCTGAAGTTCGTATTCGTGACAACCTGAGCCTCAAGCCAAACCAATACACAATTTCTCTAAATGGCGAAGTCATTGAGCAAGGTTTTATTGAACCAGAGCGTTTAATGGCGATAGCGGTTGGCGAAACTTACGGTGAGGTAGATGGCATTTTGGGTAGCGATCCTGCTTATCAGTTGCCAGCTGTGTGGATTGAGCATCAAGATAAAGCAAAAGCACTTAATATGGGTTACCAAGTTGTCGACGATGGCACTGTTATAGCCACTCATATTAGTAAAATCATGAAGACAAACCTTGCAGAATTGTTTACGCACGACGATGTGGAAGCAATAACCCAGCGTTTGACACAACAAGCCCCGAAACTAGCAGAAGCATTAGCAGCAGCACTTAATCCAGCACAGCAGCTGAAAGTATATCGTCAGCTTTTATTGGACCAAGTGCCACTAAAAGATATTCGCACGATTGCCAACACAATGTTGGAATCCGCGGAAAATACAAAGGACCCGATCCTACTTGCATCTGATGTGCGCTGTGCACTAAAGCGTACGCTTGTTAACTTAATTGCAGGACAAAAGAACGAGTTAAATGTCTACGCACTGTCTGATGAGCTAGAACAAATGCTACTAACTTCACTGCAACAAGCACAATCTTCTGGTACGGTAACACTAGATAGCTTCCCAATTGAGCCAAACATTCTTGGTCAGTTCCAACAAAACTTGCCATTGATCAGACAACAGCTTAAGCAACAGGGGCTACCTCCGATCCTTCTCGTTATGCCACAGCTGCGCCCTCTTCTAGCGCGTTACGCTCGTACATTTACACAAGGGCTGGCAGTATTGTCTTACAACGAAATCCCAGAAAACAAACAAATCAATGTGGTAGGAAACCTTGGTTAATCTTATTTCAACACATGCGATGTACGAACATTTGGTTGGCCTCGCAGTACAACATATCGTCACGGATGACGATCAATTAGTCTTTGATGCTTTAAAACACAATGATGTCCAACACGCATGCCAAGCAATTAGGGAAGCTCAATCAGGGGAAGTAGAATTCCAACACCTGACGTTGAGATTTGGTATGCGTGGAGAACAAAGTGTCTATCAATTCAAACTCTCTGAACAAATGCAGTACTGCCTGGATTTGTTCAGTCTTTACCTTGCACTAAGACAAACACAATTTCAGTTAGAAGCCTTTCACCACGACTTGATTAGTAATGTTGTCGTGCCGATTCGCGTGGATGCATTACTGTGGGAGCCTGGGGTTTATTTTCTCGAACAGACGATTCAATTCCACTCTTCTGCTTTTCAACATGTGATTCCTTCTCTTCAAGCTGATGAAACGTTATGTGATCGTGATAAAGTCGCCACACTCACCAAAAAGTTAAAAGAGAATGCATATTCACTTTGGTTTGAAGTCGCGACATCGCAAGTGAACTTCGAGCGCGTCGCAGACTTTAGTCCCGATATGATCAAATTGTCAGTCACACTAGAGGATAAAGAAGAAAGACACGCTTTCCTACCTATTGCTAAGTTCTTAAGAAAGCATAAATATACTTGGGTTGCCGGACGTGTAGCGAGTCAAACGGAACTTAACCGCTATCGTTTATTGGGTGCCAGTTATTATTTTGGTTATTTCAGCGATATCCCAACCTCTCTCTCCTTTCAGTCTTTTGATGAGGAATAGTTGAAACTCAACCATTTATATTTAAAACAGCACGATTTATTCGTGCTGTTTTTTTATTTATAACGGATAACCACAAGATCATTGGGCAATAGTTTCTTTAACTTAACTAAAAAATTTAGGCTTATATGATGATTTTCCCGGTTTTCATGGAATACAAATCACTAAAAATCATCAATTTTTATCTTTTTTAGAAATTTTTTAATTTTCAAATTAATCATTAAAGCCGACCGACCGCCTCTAGTTAGTGACAAGGGAATATCCCGAGGCCTGAAAGATATAGTGACTAACTAAGGAGACTAAGATGGCTTTATCAATGCACACTAACTACGCTTCGCTTGTAACTCAAAACACAATGAACACAACAAGCGGACTTCTAAACACAGCAATGGAACGTCTAAGCACAGGCTACCGTGTGAACTCAGCTGCTGATGACGCTGCTGGTCTTCAAATTGCTAACCGTCTAGAAGCGCAAACACGCGGCATGTCAGTAGCAATGCGTAACGCACAAGACGGCATCTCTATGATGCAAACTGCTGAAGGTGCGATGGATGAAATGACAAACATCGTTTACCGTATGAACGACCTTGCTACACAATCGTTGAACGGTTCAAACAGTGCAACAGACCGTGCGTCTCTTAACAAAGAGTTCACACAGCTTACTGCAGAACTAAACAACATCGTAGACAACACTAAGTTCGGTGGTCAAAACCTTCTTAAAGGCGGCGGCTTCGGTGCAGGTGACGTAACATTCCAAATCGGTGCATCTTCTGCTGAAACATTGACTGTAAGCGCAAGCGCAGGTATCGGTGAAATCACTACTATCCTTGCTGATGCAGCAATTACAGATGGTATCGATGACGCGACTAAAGCAAAAGCAGCACTAGACAAAATCAGCGGCGCTGACGGTCTAGTAGAAAAAATTGGTAGCTCTCGTGCAGACTTCGGTGCGAACATCAACCGTCTTGAGCACACAATGGCTAACCTTGGTAACATGGTAGAAAACGTTACAGCATCTAAAGGTCGTATCATGGATACAGACTTTGCAGTAGAGTCTTCAAACATGACGAAGAACCAAATGTTGATGCAAGCAGGTACAACTGTTCTGTCTCAAACTAACCAGCTTCCAAGCATGGCAATGTCACTACTACGCTAATTACTTAGTTAATAGTGCGCTTAATTTAAATCGTCTTAATTATAAAGCCTTCCTATGGAAGGCTTTATTTTTATCTACGAATATAAATAGAGCTCGTATTATCTTTGTGAGATTCAGGCACTCTGAATCCGAATTTCAACATAATATTAAATAAAACCTTATTAAACAGTTCTAATTCTATCGTCTCTAATTTGCTTCCTATTTTACTATCTCTAAGTTCAGGAAAATTGAACTTAGCTTCCTTTAAGATACTAGCTATCTCATCAGAATTGATGCTCTGTTTACTTAATAGTTTTTTGTTAATGAACTCTTCATATGCACGAGCACATTTCATCAATCGCAACGCAAATTCATTCATAACTGACATTCTTTGAAACGTAAAAAATTTAATTTTTAGTGAGAACACTTGCACATCGCACTATCAAAAATAATATCAGAACGCAATTAATGCACTCTGTAAGAATTATCTGAATCAAGCTGAAGTAAAGGCTGAATATAACGTCTAATTAAAACATCTCTCCTAATTAGAACCGTCAATACAATTAAATATTTTCTTTGTTTAGGTCGCCTTTTCTTATAAGGAAATTACTTTTTCCATGGAGGAAGGCGGAACAAACAAGGTGGAAACACCACTTCCTCCCAAGAAAACAAAATAGATTTAAACCTTTGTTTTAATTGAATTTAATATACGGCACGCATCTTGCCACTGATAATTAAACTAAGGCGTAGCATTCAAAGTATTCAAGCCAATAAGAGATGAGAGGAGCACACCTCATGAGTTCTTTAGACCCAGTAAAAATGGCAACCCAATTCGCACAATTGGACACAAACCCATTCAAAAACCGTTACCAAGCGCAAGCTAATGTGTACCAGTCACAACTGTCAGCTTTTAATAAAGTTGAAAGCGCACTACGTGATTTTCGTACTGCAATGAAAGAGATGAATAACAGCACAAACAGCATCATCAAAAACAGTGCGACACTCTCTCAAGAAGGTAACTTTACTGCAAACGCGGATGCTAAAGCGCTAACGGGTAACTATCAGATTTTTGTAGAAAAAGTGGCAACGGCGCATCAAGTATCTACAGGTATGCCTGCAGACCTTGAGGCAACGACAGAAGTACCAACAACTGGATCTTTAGAATTCACCATCAACGGTGAAACAATGACTCTAGACTTGTCCTCCGTTGATATTAATGGTGACGGCACAGCAACGATCAGCGATTTAGCCAGTGCGATTAACAATCACACGGATAACCCTGGCGTTAACGCCACTCTAGTTCGCTCGAATGGTCAAACACACTTTATGCTATCGAGCACTGAGACTGGTGTCGAAAATAAGATCAACGTATCTGCAACGGGTACTGGCCAAGCTTGGTTTGAAGACGCCTTCACCAACCTCAAGCAAATTAACGCTCCACAAGATGCGGTTATGTGGCTAGGTGCAAAAGACTCAGGCCTGAAACTAACCAACGCAAGTAATACTTTTGAAGGTGTCATCGACGGTGTTGACATTACCGTATCTAAACCGCAAGCCGCGGGAGATTCGCCAATCGGTTTAAAAATTGGAGCTGATAGCGAAGGCACTAAAGAACAACTAGATAAGTTTGTGGAAACCTACAATGCCCTTGTTTCGACTATCGATCAGTACACCCAAATTGGCGGTGAAGATCAGAAACGCGGCGTGCTCGCTAGCGACTCGACATTGCGTTCTATTGAGAGTCAGTTAACGGGGTTAATCCGAGGTGAACACAATGGTATGCGCCTAAGCGAAATCGGCGTGAGCCTAGACCGCAACGGTAAAATGAAAGTTGATCAAGAAAAGTTCAAAGAAGCTCAACAAACAAACAGCGCAGGCTTAGAGGCGTTGTTTAATGGGGATGACGCTTTGCTAGATTCTCTTGACGCGATGGTAGAGCCTTTCTTGAAATTCTCATCAGGTACCTTCAGCACGCGTAAAGACGCAATACAGTCAAGCTTAGACCGAATCAAAGATAAACAAACCAATTTAGAGCGTAAGTACGAAATGTCGTACAACCGCTATCTCAAACAATTCACTCAAATGAATTCAATTATGACCCAAATGAACCAAACCATGTCCATGTTTAATGCTCAAAAATAAGACATTTGGTTCCAAATTTAGGAGAAATATTCATGCTTATGGATTCTGGTTACGATTCGTACCAACAAGTCGATCTCGACGCTCAAGCGGCAGCAGCAAATCCACACCAATTGGTCATCATGTTAATCGATGGCCTACTCGATGAAGTTGAACGTATTCGCGGCCACCTAGCCGCAAATCGTTTGGCCGAGAAAGGGAATGGAATCAACAAATGCATGAACATCTTGATTGGACTAACAAGTGCTTTAGATGATGAAAACGGCGGTGAAATTGCGGAAAACCTACGCCAGCTGTATGACTTCTGCCAAGTCGAACTTTATTACGCTAGCGTGCAAAACGATGCAAATCGCTTGGTTAACGTTGAGCGTGTAATGGGTAACATTCGTGAAGGTTGGATGAATTTTGGACAACAAGCATAAAGTATCGCCAGAGCGATTCCGTCATTTATCTCAGCTCATCCAGTTCGCCGCAAAAACGGCCGATTGGCATGCGCTCAAGCGGTACGACTTGCAGTTGCGAGAGCTTTTGATCAGTCACAAGCCTTTTTTGAAAGATCCTAAGCTTGCACCTGAAATCCAGCGAGCGAAAACAGTGCACGCTAATGCCTTCGCAGTATTAGAGAAGTCGACCAACGAGTTGAAAAAAGAGATGAACATGGTCAATGACCATCAAGAACGCGCTATGGCCTATCAATTAGCAATGACCATGGAGCTAACTCAATGATCATACCTTCTTCAACTCAGCACTCGGGTAATTCGCCAGCTAACAATGAGGGTCACATCAAGCAAGCGAACTCGGTACACGGCTTTTCTCATGGTTTTAAATCAGGGAACAAGCAGAATGGTGAGCAAGACTTTAACTCTGCGTCAGCGGTACCGAGTTTTCACCTTACGGCCTCTACTTTGAACAGCGCAAACAAAGTACAAAGTCATGGTTTTGATACTGATGACCGCTCAGCTTCAGATCCGGATGCCAACTTGACCAGTACACCAGGGTTAACAGAATCGACTGATCTTGCAGCGCAAGCTCAAGCTTTAACCCAGGGTATGATTACCATGGCAGAGAAGCAGGCTGAGAAACTAGGAAAAGCGTCATCTTTAATGACTGCGAGCGAAGTTAAGTCTGTTACTCAAGATTCGTATAACGCTACGTTAAACACATCATCAAAACAAGATGTGAAGCAAAGTCTGCCGACTTCATCGAGTTCGCGTTTGCCTATCTCCGGTGCTGAGTTTCAAACTCTTTTGAATCAACCTGTTCAAGGGCAACCAACCGCATCTCTACTTCAAGCACAAGCTCCTACAACACAACCTGCACATTCACCGGTTGCGACGAGTCATGTTCAAGCTCAAGGCTCTGAGTGGGCAGCGGTGCGTGTTGATACCACTGCCGGAAAGTGGGGGGAGCAAATGATGCAAGTTTTACATGATCGCGTGACGCTCCAAGCTCAACAAAATGTACAAGAAGCAAAAATCCGCCTAGACCCACCAGACTTGGGGAAACTGGATTTACTTGTACGTGTTGAAGGTGACCGATTGAGTGTCCACATCAACGCCAATGCCGCAGCAACACGAGAAGCTTTAATGCAAGTTTCGGAACGATTGCGTACTGAGTTACAAGAGCAAAACTTCGTTCATGTCGATGTCAATGTTGGCTCTGATCAAAACCAAGGTCGAAATGACCCACATGCAAACGAAGAAGACGCCAATATTTTCGCCGCACGAGAATCTGGTGCATTCCAAACCACGACAACAACTAACTATTCAGAACACTGGCTAAGCACTCAAGCTTAGTGAATCTTCGAGGAAAAAGGTTATGACCAAACAACAAATGATCGCCCTGTTTATCGCCATGATCATCACCAGTGCCCTCGTTTCGGCCGTCACAATTATGGGCGGAATCTGGTACTTAAACAAACACGCTCAAGAGTCACCTGACTCTGGTTCACTGATCGAAGACTCTCCACTGTCTTTTTTGGTCACAGAACAACCGACAAGTAAAGGTCCTAGCTTCCATCCTTTGGACAAAGTCGTTTTGACCGTTAAAGGCAAGAAACAGACTCACTTTGTGATGCTAGAACTGGCAATTGAGACACGCCGTCCAGAGCGTATCAAAGAGATCGATGAATACATGCCTATGGTACAAAACTCTCTATTAAAACTGTTTAGCGACAAAACGTTTGATCAGTTACAGCAAGCGGGTGCCATCGATATTCTGCAAGACGAAGTGAAGCAAACGCTTCTACTCGCTTTTGCTAAAACAGACATCGTCCGAGAAATCGACGATGTTTTGTTGACTAAATATGTTGTGCAATAACGGAGCACAACCATGTTAGACATGAATGTACAAGACACTTACACCACAGAAGAGGAAGTGACAACACCGTCACGACCAATTGATGAAAACGCATTGCTACAACGTCATCAGGTCATGGTAAAACGCGTAGTTAACCAGCTGCGCGTTCATGCCACTTCTCACTGTAGTATTGAAGATATGCAGCAGATAGGCCTTATCGCTCTAGTCGAGGCTGGACGCCGATATGGCGATGTTGACGATCCTCACTTTCCTGCTTTCGCCGTTTGTCGAGTTCGGGGAGCTATTTTAGACGAATTACGCCGACTAGATTGGCGTTCACGTAAGACTCGTCAACAAGCCCACGAGCTCAACGACGTGACTCGAGATCTCACTCGAACGTTAGGTCGAATGCCAACGGATGCCGAAATCATCCAGGCTTTAGGGACGAATGAGCAAGATTATTACAACCGCCAAAATGCCGCTCTCGCAGGCGAGATGCAAAGCCTTGACCAACTGATGGAGAGCAGCGGTGATAGCTACATTGGCGGGCAATACGATGGCATGGAACATGAACATATTCGTCGTAGTTTAGACAGTGCTTTGGGTAAGTTACCTAAGCGCGATCAACTGCTCCTGACTCTGTTCTATCAACATGAACTCAACTTACACGAAATAGCTCTGGTATTGGATCTGACACCACCTCGTATATGTCAGCTTCACAAACAAGCGCTGAAACAACTCAACCAATTAATGTCCTCTTAGGAGTCACAAGATGCAAAAGTTTTTTGGAGTGCTCACTATCCTGGTGTGCGTCTTCGGTGGATATATGTGGGCCGGTGGTAGCTTAGGTGCTATCTGGCAGCCAGCCGAATTCCTTATCATTATTGGCGCCGCTGCTGGTTCTCTGATCATCGGTAATCCGCCTCATGTACTGAAAGAAATGCGTCGCCAAGTGCCAGCGACCATTAAAGGTCCAACAGAAGAGCATGAGTACTACATGGAATTAATGGCACTACTCAACAACTTGCTAGAGACAGCGAGAAACCGCGGATACAAGTTTCTGGATTCTCATATTGAGGCTCCGGAGCAAAGTTCTATGTTCCTCGCTTACCCGACGATCGCAGAAGATCATCGCCTAATTTCTTTCATTACTGACAATTTACGTTTAATGGCAATGGGACAGATGTCGCCTCATGAATTAGAGGGACTGCTAGAGCAAGAAATCGAAGCAATACAGAACGAAATGCTTTTACCTTCACGCTCACTACAGCGTACAGCAGAAGCACTACCTGGCTTCGGTATTCTTGCAGCAGTTGGTGGCATCATTATCACCATGCAAGCTATTGATGGCTCAATCGCTATGATTGGTTATCACGTTGCGGCAGCTCTCGTTGGTACATTCATTGGTATTTTCGGTTGTTACTGTGGCTTAGATCCACTAAGTAACGCCATGGCTCAGCGAGTAAAACGTAATATGACTGCTTTTGAGTGCGTTCGTGCAACCTTGGTTGCCTACGTAGCGAAAAAGCCGACATTGCTCGCCATTGACGCTGGTCGTAAACATATTCAGCTAGACATCAAACCAACATTCAACCAAATGGAGAAGTGGTTAGCTGAACAGGAGGGATAATGCAAAAACAAGAGCATGTAGTGTTCAAACGTGCCAAAGTATACAGCCATGATGAGTCGTCTCATGGCGGCGCGTGGAAAGTCGCGTTTGCTGACTTCATGATCGCCCTAATGGCGCTGTTTCTTGTACTTTGGGTTATGCAGGTGGTAGACAAAGAAGAGCGTAAAGCGATTGTTGCCCACTTGCATAGTTCAAGCGTATTCGACAAGAGTTACGGCAACCCATTTGATACGTCACAAAGTATTTCTCCTATCGACTTGGCACAGGACTCTTCTGTGCCAAGTAAACACAACTCCAACCATGTGGTAAGCTCTTACTTCAAAGGTGATGGGGATGGACCAGAAATTGATTCTTTGATTCCTGGTAACTTCGATACTCAAGAGCAACTTGCCGCACTAGCGAAAGTAATTGAGCAAATGACTGCCCAAATTAATGCGCAGGGAAATGTAAACGTCACGGTGACACCACAAGGTTTGCGTATCGTCCTTCAAGATGATTACAAACAGCATATGTTCAGCCGTGGTGGTGCAGAACTTACTCCTTTTTTTGAAGATTTACTGCTCGCACTAGCACCTGTATTTCATCGTGTTAACAACCCTCTGATCATCAGCGGACACACAGATGCAATTCCATTTAAAAAGCGTTTTGGTCGTCAATCTAACTGGGCGTTATCAGCCTCTCGAGCAGACGTAGCAAGAAATACGTTAGTTGAAGGCGGTATGCCGGATGATAGAGTAATGCAGGTAACGGGTATGTCAGATAGAGCGCTGCTTAATCCTGATGAGCCAGATTCTAGCGAAAACCGTCGTATTGAGCTGTTTGTTTTAACGACTCCTGCCGCTAAAGTGCTTGAGACCCTTTTTGGCAACCACCAAGAAAGCGAACTGCAAAAAGCGAAAGATAAGGCTGAATTCAACCAACCAGTCATTCGTCAAGAAGTCATCAATTACTCCGGCGATACCGCCACCAGCGAAGTAAAAATTCAAGAATTATAATCTTAAAAGGTCACCACTCTGATGGTGACCTCTCTAACCAAAGCCTCTGTTACTGTGACTTTTTAGTTGAGTTCTATATGCACATAACATCATCCGAAAAAAGAAAAAGCGACTTACTGAAGAAAGCCTTTTTATGGCTCATTGTCTTCGATTACCTTTTATTGGCGTTTTTCTTAACTCAGCTATCAAGTATGACACTAAACAGCGGAACCATGATCAGCTTGTTACTTGTTGTTTATAACGTCTTACTTGTTTCGCTATGTTTTCAACGAACCAACAAGCAGGACTCTTACATTATCTACCCTGTTTTGTCCGCAACGTTATTAGCATTTGTCTGCTTTCTTTACTTCTTTTTTTTAATTTAGCTCCCCGACTCGACCATTGATTTTATTTTTACTGCTTTTTCGAAGTGGTCGAGCTGATGAGTCTGAATCCACCACGTAGCCGCTTCCATCAACAGCTCTGGGTCGTCATTTTTATTAGCGAAAAACGCATAAAATGAGAGACCAACCAATTCACCTTTACTCGCGATCTTTTTGTCACAGACCTCTATAATTTTGTCTCTCAGCGAAGCTCTCATTTCTAATCCCTTAACCTAGTACATACTCACTAACCATACGGTTGAAAGAAATCAAATCAAACGAGCCTTTAATTTCAAAACGCACTCTTCCCACCTCACTCATGAAGAACTCGATTTCACAATCCAAATCAAAAGTACCAGAGGTCTCGATAGAAAATGCATTGATCTTACTGTAAGGCAAAGAAGTGTAATCCACTTTTGAGCCGGTAATCCCTTGCACATTTGCCGCTATCACTCGCTTGTTCGTAAACACCACTTGGTCACGAACTGTTTTAAAAGCAGCGAAAATAGTCTCACCATCAATCAAGAACTTAAGGAAGTCTTCTCTGGCATTAGAAACGTCAATCGGCTTAAGCTTAAATACAGAGGAATTGTCGAAATCAATCATAATTAATCCTTTGAGTGGGCGTTAGAACGAATTATCAACGTATCAGATAGCACCACTTTTTCCTACTCGCAACGCACGTTTCTGCTTGATTCGCCCAACAACGAAACATCCTTCACTTCCACCCTTGCATCCATTGCTCAGAGTCTTTTAGGTCTTGCCAGTTCATCTCTTGGTCGCGTTTACTCATGACTGCCTCGATGACACATCTCACAACGTTACCATCTTCATCTAGTTCCATTTCCGTCACGACAAAATGCTTCTCTTTGTTTTTAGGTGAAATTGCCGTCCATTTACTGTGCAATAGTTTCTTAGGGTGGATTCTGTTCATCGCATTGTACCAATTTAACTACCATGTTGATGTATACGACTGAATACCAAGAGAGAATCAGATTTTGTTTTTGCAAACCTACAAAAGATAAAACCGCAAAAGAGATCACTCCCTTTCGCGGCTCTAACTACAATCCGACTAGGTCTTCTGACCATTCAATCGAGGGTTTAAGTACTGACTTTGTAGCAACTGTAACCCTTTACCGACCAGAACAATCACTATCGCGCCAATCAGGACAGGCGTGAAGAGAAAACTCCATCCCTGCCCAGACGCCATGATCAAAATTGGATTTGCACCCGCAGGTGGATGAGTGGTCTTCGTAATCAGCATCGCAGACACTCCTAGCCCCGTCGCAATCGCTAGCGTGACCGGCGTGACGTCAACATACTGGCTAAACGCAATACCGATAGATGCCGTAATGAAGTGACCAATGATCACGTTTTTTGGTTGAGCGAGAGGGCTGCTAGGCACCCCAAACACCAACACCGCCGTAGCACCAAATGGCGCCATGAGAAGTACTACCTCAGTAAGAGATACCTCGGCGTAAGACAACACACCAATAGCCAACGTAGCGCCAAGCCCCGCGACCAAAGATAAAATTAAATTATTCATAAACACCTCAAAAGTAGACCGAATTGTCTACAAAATAAAATAGACAAATCTGTCTACCCTTGTCAATATGTGTTTATGGAACTTTTTGAGGACGTAGTTATGAACAAAAAGAAACAGTTATTGATCGACACAGCTTTGTCACTGTTTTACAAACAAGGCATCAACTCTATTGGCATCAATGAAGTCCTCAATGTTTCCGGCGTGGCTAAACGCACGCTATATAACCATTTTGAGAGCAAAGAAGCGCTTATCATCGCCGCATTAGAACAACGCCACCAAATATTTATGGAATGGTTGGAGGAAAAGCTTTCTTCAGCACAAACGTGCGCGGAGGTGATCGATCAGTTATTTACTGCACTCAACGGCTGGTTTCATGGCTCTGAAGAAAAGTTGGGCGAGTTTCGCGGTTGCTTTTTCATCAATACGTCCGCGGAGTTCAGTGACGACAGTGGCGAGATCGCAACGTATTGCCGCTACCATAAGCAGCAAGTCAGAGAGCTAATTCAACGCTATCTCAAATCAGACAACGCTGCATTACTTGATGCCATTTGCATCATGAAAGAGGGCGCGATCACTACCGCTTACATGACGAAAGAGTACGACAACGTCACGAAGAAATGCGTGACCATTTTGCACACGCTTTAATGCGTTCAGGTATAGTCATTTGCGAATTAAGTATTCAAACCAAAGGCACCAATCGGTGCCTTTCGTTTTAGTTAGTGAGTGTACTTACAGTTCGTGCTCAGTACGTGCGATGATGTCGTCTTGCGCATCTGGTGATAGCGCGGTGAAGAAGGCTGAGTAGCCTGCAACTCGTACAACAAGATCACGATATTGCTCCGGGTTCTTCTTCGCAGCCAGCAAGGTCTCACGAGAAACGATGTTGTACTGCACGTGCCAACCTTTGTGGTGGTTGAAGAAGGTGCGAATCAACATAGAAAGCTTTAGTTTATCCCCTTCAGACTCAACCGCTGCCGGGCTTAACTTCTGGTTAAGCAGCACGCCACCAAGGATTTTGTTCGCTTGGATCTTACCGACCGAGTTGTACACTGCCGTTGGACCTAAACGGTCTGAGCCAGACGACGGGCTCGCACCTTCTGCCAATGGCGTTTTCGCTTTACGACCATCTGGCGTTGCCATGGTTGAAGCACCGAATGGGACGTTTGCCGAGATACTTGATGTACCTGCGTAGTAACCGCCGCCAATTGGACCACGCCCATGACGCGTATTAACGAACTGCTCTAGCTCATCAATGTACACTTGGTACGCGTCTGCCAGTAGTTGATCTACCGCGTCATCATCGTTACCGTATTTTGGTGCAAAGTTGATAAGACGTTGGCGAAGCTGCTCGTTCTCCATGCCGTCGAAATCTTCAGCCAATGCTTTTGCTAGCTGTTGTTGTGAGATAAGGGGCTGGGTGATTTGCGCATCATCGAAAACAAGGTGCTTGATGGCTGCTAGGCTATTACCTAAGTTTGCGATACCGACTTGTAAGCCAGATACCCAATCGTATTTCGCACCACCCTCTTTCACGGTTTTACCGCGAGCCAAACAGTCATCCACCAGCGTTGAACAGAAGATGTCTTGTGCCTGCTGTTCAAGCACACTGTCGACTACCGTATCAATCTCAATCGATTTACGGGTGTAGTAGCGGATTTGCTCTGCCCAAGAAGCCGTCACTTGCTCAAAGTTCTCAAAGTTACCTTTTGCTAATGACTTATCGTGCGGCAAGAAGGCTTTACCCGTTGTTGCATCCACACCTTCGTTCAATGAAGCGAGCAGGATACGAGCGAAGTTAATGAAGCTCATGCCCGTACAACGGTAACCCCATTTGCCGGGAACCGCCGTCTCGATACAGCCGATAGATGCGTAGTTGTAAGCGTCTTCTTTCTCTACACCAAGCTTGATGAATTCAGGAATAACAATCTCATCGTTGTTGAACGCTGGCATACCGAAGCCGCATTTAATCACTTCAATACAGCCCATTAAGAACTCTTGGTTTAAACCTTCATGGTAACGCACACTCAAGTTAGGTTGCGTCGAACGTAACTGACCACAAGATTCCAGAATCGCCCAAGAAAGTGGATTCACTGCATCTTCAGGCTCACCCTTTTCATTCAACTTCTGACCGCCGATACACACGTTTTGATACAGCGGAGAACCTGCCGATGCTTTTGAGTGTGCACCAGAGCGAATCTTGTTTACTTCAAGCAACTTCAACCAGCAGCTTTGTAAAAGCTCTAGTGCAAAGTCTTTTTCAATCGCGCCGTTTTCGATATCGCGAACATAAAATTCGTTTAGGAATTGGTCCATACGACCGAAAGAAACCGAGTGACCATTCGATTCGATTTGTAGCATCAACTGAACAAAGTAGCTCAATTGCAGTGCTTGCCAGAAGTTTTCTGGTGCGTGGCTTGCTACATGACGACAGTTTGCAGCAATGCTTTCTAATTCAGCTTTGCGTAGGGGGCGCGTCTCTTCTAGCGCCATTTTTGCCGCCAATTCAGCATAGCTCAGCATGTGATCTTGAATCGCAAGCAGCACGATTTCGACTGATTTGTAGAACTGCTCTTTCTTCAAGCCTTCAAAGGTCGAAACATCATTGTTAGCACGGTGCTGACGAACATCATCTAGCAAACCGTTCATGCCTAGCTTCAAGATTTTCTCGTTATCCACCGCAAGGTGCGCGTCACCCGAAGTCATGTTGCCTTCGGCTTTAATGATGGTGCTGGCTAAGATTTCTTGCTGCTCATCAGTAAACAAACCATAACAACGGTCTTGAACAGTTTTACCGCGCCAATACGGTGTGATGCTGTGGATGCTTTGCTTATCTTCTTCAGTAACAGCAAAGCCTGCACCAGGACGGTCGGCTAGCTCATCAATTTCCGCTTCAATCCAACGCACTGTGTATTCTGGGAAAATAGGCGCAGCGCGTACTTTGCTCGCTTGGTTACCGACGATCAACTCATCGTGTTTAATCCAAATCGTACGAGTGCGTAAGTGCTCTTGCAGTGCTAGCGCACGTTGGACAATCACAGGTTTGTCTTCGTTTGCTTGATAAGCACGAGTGTATGCCTCTGCACGCTCGGTACAGACAGGTGGCGTTACGATATTTACCAGTGCCGATTTGTGCGCTTTGATACGCTCAGGAAGGTAATTCAGGTCCATAGTTAACCTCTTACAATCACGTTAAGTTGGGTGTTTTCGCTTGCGTATTGCATGGCGCTTTCTAGCAGTTCTGGTTTGTTTAATGGCTTGTCAGAACACTCGTAAGGCATATCGAGCAAACGGTATTTATTGATGCCGAGCGTGTGGTACGGCAGCAAGTGAAGTTCTTGGCAGCTTTCTAGTGAAGCCGCAAAATCGATGATGTCTTTCAACTCTTCGATGGTGTCATTGAACCCCGGCACAACGGGAACGCGAATCACAATGCGTTTCGCGATAGGTGCCAGTTTTCGGAAATTGTCTTTGATGCGTTTTAGTGAACCTTTCGCCCAGCTAAGAAACTTTTCTTCATCAGTGTGTTTTAAATCCGCCAACCAGCAATCAATATGCGGCGCGGCTTTTTCGACGTTCTTCCACGGCACATGCATGCACGATTCAATAGCGGTAGAGACTTGGTTGTCATGCAGACGCTGTGCGAGCTCTGCTACCAAATCGGCTTGCATGAGTGGCTCACCACCGGAGAAGGTCACACCACCTTGGCTTTGGTCGTAGAAAGGTTTGTCTTTCATCAAGGTGTCGAACAACATGTCTGATTTCGCCTCTTCACCGCAGACAGTCAGTGCTTGCGTAGGACAGACGTCTCGCAGCGCGATCAGTTGGTCTTCTTTGATGGCTTTGCGATTGATGATGATCTGGTTGTCGATGCGTTGAATACCATCGCTCACCGTTTCACTATCCGCTCTGGATTGAGTTGTGGCTTGATAAGCAGAAACGCATAGCTGGCAACCTTCCATACAGCTTCGCTGATCAAACAGCAGTGAATGCTTTTCGCTGCGGCTTTCTGGGTTTTGACACCAAGGGCAAGACAAGCTGCATCCTTTAAGAAAAAGAATGGAACGAATGCCATCGCCATCATGGGTAGAGAATCGTTGAATATTGAAATACATCTCTGCTTGCCTCTTGGTCTGTGCTACCGCTTTTACTTAATTCGTTTCTTTTTGTGCTGGTTAAGTCTTATGAACGGCTTTTCTTTGTTCGAACTGAAAGCTTCATTTGAGCATTTACAAGTTTCACTTAACTTTCATTTAATGAAATTATTATAGTTTCAAATGAAATTTCAATTGATCAAAATCAAGATCTCGTTCGATTGTCAGATCTATAGTGATCCCATCATCAAAACGAAGATTTTGTTTAAGGTAGAAACCATGATTGAACTTTATTTAGATACTGCTGATGTGGCAGAAGTAAAACGCTTTAACCAGTGCCTACCGCTAAAAGGCGTGACGACAAACCCAAGCATTTTGGCGAAGTCAAAGCAGGGACTGAATGAAACCCTAGCAGGCATGCAAGAAGCACTTGGCGGTACACCTCGCTTTCATGCTCAAGTCGTGAGTTCAACCGTCGAAGGCATGCTGGCAGAAGCGCGCCAACTTTATGAATTGCCTTACGATATGGTGGTAAAAGTGCCAGCAACAGAAACGGGCTTAGCAGCAATTAAGCTAATGAAAGAAGAGGGAATTCAGGTTCTTGCTACCGCTATCTATTCAGCTCAACAAGGCTTCCTTGCAGCACTGTGCGGTGCAGACTACCTAGCACCTTACGTAAACCGCATTGATGCGATGAACGGCAACGGTGTTGAAGTGGTCGCGGATCTTCAATTGTTGCTCGATCAAAACCAACTACCAGCGAAGATTTTGGCAGCCAGTTTCAAAAACACTCAACAAGCGATGGAGGTGATGAAACTGGGCATCGAAGCCATTACATTGCCAACCGATGTGGCGGCACAAATGTTCACTCACCCAGCAGTAAAACCAGCGGTTGAGCAGTTCGATAAAGACTGGAAAGAGACGTTCGGCGAGAAACTTTCATTTGAAAGTTAACTAAAAGTAAGAACTCAATATCTTAGTCAATAATAAGGGAATCTTAACTCACCCTGTGCGCCGGTGAGTTAAGATTCCCTTTTTGTATTTCATATAAAGAGGCGAGGTTTACAGCAGTTCTCTATTGGTCAGTGACCAAAGGTACACGCGCTTGAGTAAACTGATTTTGAGCCTCTTACGAATACCTCGTTTGGAATGTCGAAGTCGGTCTGGCAGCACAATGGCTTTCATTTCGGTTTTCATTTCTTTTCCATCCACCAACACAGTAGACCTCCGATGCAGTAAGCCAGCAGATCTTTCCAATCAAATGTGGCGCCCAAAATTACAGCCAGAGGCGATGAAGATTCGATACCAAGCCAAACCGTAACCTGTAACAATTGCCCTAACTCAACAGCAAACGCAATCAACACCACCAGTGAAACCAGCCAGTTAACGGGCATGGAGAACAAGCTTGCAAGAAAGTAGTAGAGCCAAACCACAACGAGAACATCACCAAATGTCGGACGAATAAAGCTGTCTCGAACATAGAGCGCAATAACGACCAATGCGATAAAACACACCAAGCTTTTGAGTCCATTTTTTGCAGATAATCGCAGGTGGATAGCGGACGTCTCTTCCACCATATCGCTTGGCTGACCAGTGAGAGTTGCTCGCTTAAACGTCTTCATGATTCGCCTTTGCACTTTCTTCTGCTTTCTTATTTCGGGCGTACCAGTCGACGTTGCGTGTAATGACCATAGTGAAGCTCAAAATCGCAAAACACAGTAATGTCCCCATCACCAATGCGTAGCTTTCTGCTTGTAGCAAGCCAAACAGTAATCCGTAGAGAGTAAGTAAACACGCTCCGAATATCGCGCCGTGTTTGGTGTTGCTCAACATACCGCTCACGTACACACTTAAAAGCCCCGTCGATGCGACTGCTGACACTACATACGCCCAGTTAAAGCCGAGGTGTTCACTCATCGAAATCAGCAACAGATAGAAAAGCGCTAAAGCCAGACCAATAAAACCGTATTGTACTGGGTGAACCGGACGCGCCAGGAACAGCTCCAGCAAGAAGAAACTCGCGAATACTAATGTGATAACCAACAGTGAATAGTTCACAGCTCGGTGGGATTTCAAATAATGGTCCACGGGATCAATCAAATCTACGCCCATTTGTCGCTGTTCAAGCTCGTGACAAGCGTGATTCGATGACAAACAGCTTTGGAACAGCTGCGCGATATTGGTTGAGAAGTTGTTGCTCGCCCATTGCGCGTTAAATCCATCTTCAGATACCTCTGACGACACCGGTAAGTAATCACCAATAAAGCTTGGATGCGCCCATGCTGAAGAGAGCTCCACTGTTGTTTGACTGCCAATTGGTGTGACTTGAAGCTGTCCCATCCCTTGTAGCAAGAAGTTAAGATCGAATGCCAAAGGTTGTTTTGCGTTTAGGTCTGCGGGTGTTAGAACACTGTGGAAGCCTTGTGGTAACTGATCTAACCCTGTTCCCGGTGCGACTTCGATGTCAGCACTCGCCATAATCATGTCATCCAAACGAATCAATCCACGGCTGTCTTCAATGCCAACCACTAGGCTCATGTTTTCAATATCAAGCCCCTGCAACGCCGCGAGATCGTCTGCATCAAAAGTGCCTTTCAGTGCCACTTGTGCTTTGTATAAACGCGCACGGTAAATACCTCGGTACTTTTCAAAACTGTCCAGATTTGCGCTCATATCAAAAGTGCTAGGTAGGAGGAATTTACGACGCTCTTTAATCTGTACTTTGTCATCTCGGTAACTGGTTTCGGTGTAGTTAACCATGATGAATGGGCCAATGATGCGCTGTTCGCCGCTGCTGCTGCGTGCGATGTCGTTTCTGACTTCATCTTGGCGATATGAGCGTTCTGAGATCAGCCCTGTGACCATTGAAAGCGGGATTTGCAGTAAGACAAACAAAAACAGCACGAAGGCGAACTTCGTGCCGAGTTGGTTATTGAGGATCTTTTTCATGTTTCATTCTCCATTTGCTGATGGAAGTAATCTAAATCAGCAATTTGGAGAACGAATGGAGCTAATGTGGAGTTTCTATGGAGTTGGTAAAATCAGGGTCACTTTCACGCCAGAATCGACGTTTTCGACTTGCAACTGACCTTTGTGCAGCTTGATCACTTGCTCAACAAAATTCAGCCCGAGCCCAGTGCTCTTAACGCCATTTTCCCGTGCGAGGGAATAGAAGCGCTCCGTCAAACGACACATCGCGTAGTCAGGAATGTGAGGACCTGAATTGAAAATCGACAGGCACACTTTCTCTTTCGTGACCTCAGTTTTCCATTCAATGCGTCCCTCTGAATCAACAAAATCCAGCGCATTGTCCATCAAGTTAAAAACGGCTTGTTTCAGTAAGAAGGCATCACCAAGCACGGAGAGATGGTCATCAATTTGGATGTTGGCAGTGACCGACTTAGCACTCAAACGCGCATCCGCCGACTCAACCACTTCATTGACCATTTGTTCTAGCGAGATAGCTTCGACTTGCTCTAGCTCAGGGCGCTTTTCAAGACGAGCAAGTTCTAGCAACTTATCAATCAATGACTGCATACGATCGCTTTCTCGCTCGATGTTACCAGCAAAGCGCGCGACCTTTTCTTCAGGCAACGGCATTTGCAATATTTCACTCGCGCCTTTAATCGCTGATAACGGGCTTTTCAGCTCATGAGTCAGCGTCTGTACATACTCTTCCACATACTGCTTACCATCGAGCTGATTGCGCATTTTCTCTAATGCATCACTTAGCGTGCCGTACTCATAAAAGATACGAAATGTCGGCTTAGAGACCTTTTCACCTTCACCCATTTTAGTCGCGTAGTCTTCTAGCTTGTTCAGTGCCGAGTGAATTCGCCAAGCAAACAATGCCCCTGCCAATAGCACTAAACCACTCATCCACACCATCCAAAACAGCACATTGCGTTTAGAAAGATCGATGAAGGGTTGTACTGAGCGATTGGATTTTGCCACCGTCACGCTGCCAATGATTTCACCTTTGTGGTAAATGGGCGCAGCAACATGCATAACGGTTGAGAGTGGATCTTTCGGGTCTTCGATGGTACTGCGCGCGCCGTATTGACCACGCAACGTGAGATACACATCGTTCCATTGCGAGTAGTCTTTGCCTACGTCTTGCTGCCAAGAATCCGCAATCACAATGCCTTGTTTATCGGTAATGTAAATTCGATGGTTAATCGCTTTTTTACCGATTTCCCAAATGCGCGCTTGAGGCTCTCGCTGTCCATAAGCCGTTAATAGTTTGGAGAAGCGACTCTCAGACAACTTGTCATTCGCGACGTCTTCTTCCGCCAATACCGCGAGTAAGTTCGCCATATCCACTAGCGTCTCTTCGGTAGTTTGGCGCACGGTTGGCTTAAGTTCTTGGACAACCGTTTTGCTCACCATGTAAGCCGTCATCCCGACTAAGATGAAGTAGAGAAAAAACAGTCTGAGTCCAAGCGGGATCTTCGGCCAGCGATTCATCATTCACCTTTAATGCAGTAAAAGTAACCAAAGCCACGTTTGGTACAGATGCGTTCAGACATCTCAAACGGCTTCAACTTATTGCGAATGGCTTTGATATGGGTATCGATATTACGCTCATATGCAGCCTCTGGCGCCATGTCTGCCGCGATCATAAGTTGCTCTCGACTCAATACATTGGAAGAGACAGAAATCAGTTTATCGAGGATCTTGAACTCCACCGCGGTCAGCCCAAGCATTTGCCCGCCAACACCGTAGTCGAAGTTCTGCGCAACTAAATCATGGTTCAAATGAGGTTGTTCTGGAACAGCTACAGGCTCTGGTTTGTCCTCCATCATTGGCGCTTTAGCTTTGATTCGAAGTTTAATGCGAGCCAACATTTCGCGCGGGCTAAATGGCTTAGTCACGTAATCATCCGCGCCAATTTCCAAACCGACTACGCGGTCAATTTCATCGCTTCTTGCGGTGAGAAAGATTATGGGAATATCAGAAAACTCACGGATGGTTTTGCACAATTCAAAACCATTACCATCCGGTAAGCCTACGTCTAAGACAAGTAACGCTGCGGAGTTGTGCTGCAAAAAAGCTAAGCCCTCTCCTGCTGTTGCAAACCACTCTGCGTGGTAGCCATCCATCTCTAATACATGAATCAGGTTCTCTGCGATAGCAGATTCATCCTCGATAATAAGGACGGTGGGTTGTTCGCTCAATGTCTTAGCCTCATTGACGGTGTTTATCTTTATGTTGGTATTATCACTTAATTTGGGGCCAAGGCTAGTGGATTGATGCAGCAAAGGCGCAGTTCGTGGATAATACTAATCAAACACACTTCTATTCAGCATAATAAATTTATCACTTAGATTAATGAGTCACCACAATTGTGAATACAATGATTTCAACCATTGATATGAACAGTGTTCATTTTAAACTCAAGTTATCAATTCGATTTTATTTAAAGGACAGTCACTGATGAAAAGAGCGCTAATCCCCCTGGCTTTACTGACTTTGCTCTCAGGTTGCGCCAGCATGTCTCCGGATGAGTGCAAAACAGCAAACTGGTACAACGTAGGTTATCAAGATGGCCGAGACGGCAACGATCCAAACATTATCAATAGCTATACCGAAGACTGTGGTGAAGCGGGTGTGACACCCGACCGAGCGAAATGGAAAGAAGGCTTTGATAAAGGCACTATCCAATATTGCTCACCAGACAATGGGTACACTGTCGGTATCGAAGGCAAAGAATACTACGGTGTATGCAGCAGCAAAGAGTTTATTGAGAACTACCAGTTGGGTCATCAAGAATATCAACGCCAGCAACGCATCCAACAAATCGATACTGAAATCTCGGTCATCGATAATCAGCTTGATGGCAATCCAGACAAAGATAATGCCAAGAGACTGAAAGAGAAGAGAAAGCGATTGGCTGACGAGCGTTCAAGCCTCCTATCGCCAACCATCAACTTGAATCTGAATTTCTAAATCGATTGGATTTAGCTTCTAAAAATTCATGGCCCTAGCTCAGTTCTAGGGTCATGAATTGACTGTTCGGATCGAGTTCGTAATCCCCGAACGGCTCGCAGTACACAAAGCCATGCTTTTCATACAACAGGCGCGCTGGTTTAAAAAACTCCATCGAGCCCGTTTCTAAACTCAAGCGCTGCAAACCTTTTTGCTTCGTTTGCTCAATCACATGAATCAATAATTGAGATGCCACACCTTGGTTTCTTGCCGTAGGCGTGGTGCGCATGGATTTCAGCTCCGCGTGTTGGTCATCCAACTCTTTAATCGCCGCACACCCAAGCAGTTGCTCACCTTTCCATCCGGTCCAAAATGTCACTTCTGGCGCTTTGAGCTTATCTAAATCTAACGCATGCACGCTTTCTGGTGGTGACGTGGCGTACATGTCCTGTAAATGTCCTTCCAACAGCGCTATCACTTGCGACCGTTCTAAATTGTCGATTTCAATCCTCATCTTTCCATCCTTGGCTTTTAACTATCTAAGTCACCTTAAGTATATGTTTTAAAATTAAATGTCCATCCCAAAACTCAAAGATACCTAGGTTTGTACAAAACTAAGGCGATTGAATAATAGAAAAGCCCCAGCACAGATATCAAAACATCATGTGTTGGAGCTTCATTTGCATTTCTATGTAAGCCTATTCGTAAAGTTCTGGCGTACTTTGTAACTGTTCACTAAATTTGAAAATATCGTCAATCGAGTCGATTGGATGGCGGGTTTCTGTTTTAGCTTCATCAAAGAGGCCAATGTACTTTTGTTTGGTATTGAACCAAAGGCGACATAATGGCTTCCGATTGTTGTCATCAAGCAGGATACCAAAATAACTTTGCGTGTCACGGGCGCACACTCGCTGTACATCAACTTGTTGTCGCAATATCGCCTTAACTACATTAAAACCCTCGATCTCTTCATCTGTCGTTTGAACTTTGGGCTTATCTTGAGCAGGTTCGACGGATTCTTCAAAGGTGTTAACGCTATCGTCTACCTTGATCGGTGCTTTATCATCTCCACCAATTGCAGATTTCAATCGAGCATTAATGCTGTCGTTCAAGAATTGTTTTAGAGCCTTCGTTGTAATATCCATGAACTGTGCTTTGACTTTTGCGGTTTGGACGCCATCGTACACTTTTGAAGTAAAGAATTTTACAAACTCCTCTTCAGGGTTCTGAAACTGTTCATGAAGTGCTTTTTTAATTTGATTGAGGTACTTGAGCTCACCGGCAGCATCAACTACAGACTCAACATCAAAAGAAGACTTGGTAAGCTTTTTCACTTCGGGAATTACGTGCTCATCAAGATTGGCAAGATCCAAAGTCAAAAACGGCTTTTCATCCATTTTATTTGGAGCGTCTAAGTCCGTAAAAAACTGATATTCAGATCCATTAGTTAAAATCGCAATACGAGCATTGGTTACTGAAAAATACCGAAACAATTGATTAGCATGTTTAGTGGCCAATGGCTCACCAAATTTTTTACACTCGATAAGAATTTGTACAACCCCATCTTTAATGAGTGCGTAATCTACTTTTTCTCCCTTCTTCGTAGCAATGTCAGCAGTAAACTCAGGGATAACCTCATTTGGATTAAAGACATCATAACCTAATACAGAGTGCAAAAATGGCATTACTAATGCGTTTTTTGTTGCTTCTTCTGTAGCTAAACTCGCTGATACTTGGGGAATTTTTTTGGAAAGAGCTTGAACTCGTTCTATAAAATCCATAAGACACTCCATCATATTGTTCATTTAAACACTTAAAGTATATATGACACTGGTATCTTAAAATGTTGTGTAGTTAAAAGTTTGAATGCCATATGCAAACACTCACCCAACAGCGAACTTAAAGCGGCTGTCTCATAATGTGCTGCGGTCCAACGGGGCCGCCGTGGTAAAGCTCATTGGTATCTTCAAACCCTGATTTTAAATAGCACTGATAAGCGGGTATGTTGCGGCAATTCACAGTGAGATAAAGCGCATCAAACTCGGGATAATGGCGTTTGGCGAAATCGGCAAACTGTTGAATGGCTTGCTTGGCGATGCCTTTGCCTTGATGACGGTGATCCACCAGCAAAGCACGTACGCCTAAACTGTTTTTCGGGCAAAAATCGTATTTCTCGCTGTAAGCAGCATCAAATAGAAAAAAGCCAACCACGTCATCGTCTGCCAAAATCAGATGCGGAAGCTCTGTGGGTTCAAGACGTGTAAGCATTTCACCCACATCCGCGACCGTAAACTGCGATTGCTCTTCTAGAACGCTAAGTTCGCAAGTTTGTTCATGTCGCTCAGGCGAATACTTTTCAATAGTAATCATAATCTTCCTTGTTGTTTTTATGCTCAATTCATACAGGGTATGTCGTAAATAGAAATACCTAGTGTCGTATTTCCCACTCGCAGGCAAACGTTTAGCACTCTATTATCCTCGCCATTCGATAGAGAGGTTTCCATGTCCCGTTTTTTACTTTGCAGTTTTGCACTCGTCTTACTCTACCCTACTGCCATTGATTTGTATCTTGTTGGTTTGCCTCAAATTGCGTCAGATCTCAACGCCAGTGAATCTCAGTTGCATATTGCGTTTTCGATCTATTTAGCTGGCATGGCTACGACGATGTTATTCGCGGGGAAAATTGCAGACTCTGTGGGACGAAAGCCTGTTGCCGTCGGCGGCGCGATGATCTTCGTGCTCGCGTCTTTTCTCGGCGGAATGGCTGAGCAACCAAACGCTTTCTTGATTGCTCGCTTTTGCCAAGGCATCGGTGCTGGATCTTGCTATGTCGTCGCGTTCGCGATTTTACGCGACACGTTAGACGATGAACGCCGCGCGAAAGTATTGTCGATGCTCAATGGCATCACCTGTATCATTCCAGTGATCGCACCCGTGATTGGTCACTTGATTATGCTGAAATTTCCTTGGCCGAGTTTGTTTACCACGATGGCAGGAATGGGCATTCTCGTCAGTGTATTGGCCATTTTTGTTCTCAAGGAATCACTACCCAGCCAACAAGGTGAAGAACAGACAACGCCAGAGAGCCATCAAGAGACTTTCTTCGAGCGATTTTTTATCAGTAGGCTGATCATTACTGCACTGGGAGTGACCACCATCCTGACCTTTGTTAACGCTTCACCAATTGTTGTGATGAGTATGCTTGGTTTTGATCGCGGTGGCTATTCTTCCATCATGGCGGGGACTGCGACGATCAGTATGTTGATTTCGTTCTCGGCGCCATTGGCATTGGGGATTTTCAAGCAGCGAACCTTAATGATGAGCTCTCAAGTATTGCTCGTTTGTTCAGCCATCGTGCTCAGTGCAGCCCATTTCCATGATGGACAACCTTTTTACTATGTGTTCGGACTTGGGCTGATTTGCGCAGGCTTCGCTTGTGGCTTTGGCGTGGCCATGAGCCAAGCGCTCAGCCCATTCTCTCAACAAGCTGGCGTGGCGAGCTCGTTACTGGGCATTGCTCAAGTTTGTAGTTCCGCGTTCTATATTTGGTTTATGGGTTTCATCGGCGTTACTGCACTGAATATGTTGGTGTTTATCTTAGTGCTAGGTAGCGTAATCAGCCTTGCTCTAATACTATTGATTCCAAAGCCTGTTCACGATACCCATTATGAAGAAATCCCTAGCGCGACTTGATTTAAACTTACTGTTCACTCTGCAATTATTGTTGCAAGAGCAAAGCGTCTCGAAAGCCTCGAAAAAGCTGAACGTTACGCCCTCTACCGTAAGTAAGTCGCTCAACAAACTTCGTCATTGGTTCGATGATCCTTTGTTTGTCAAAACACCTAAAGGTCTTGCGCCAACGCCTTTGGCACAAAGCATGGAGCAAGATCTTGCAGAATGGCTGCAAATTGGCAGCCAGATTGCAGAAAAACGCAACGATATTACGCCTAAAGGAGTGCGTTTTGATATCACGATTGAGTCGCCATTAGTGCTCACAGTGCTGGACAGACTCATCGTCGCTATCCACCAGCGATACCCTGAAGCGAAAGTAAAAACCAGTAACTGGGATTACGATTCACTCGACGCCATCATTCGAGGCGAGGCGGATATCGGTTTTACCGGCCGAGAAAGTCACCCGAGATCGAAAGAGTCGTTGGATCTTCTGCCGTATTTCTTGGATTTTGAGATTCTATTTTTTGACCTGCCGATGGTGTATTTACATAAAGATCATCCGGCATTACAGCAAGAGTGGAATCTCGAGACCTTTCTGAGCTACCAACACATCAATATTGTTTGGGAAAAAAGTGAAACTTGGGCGTTGGATGAAGTATTAGCGGAACTAGGGCTACAGCGCTCTATCGGGCTGACGATGTCCAACTTTGAGCAATCCCTTTTTATGGCAGCGCAGCCGACGCATGACATGATCACCACCGCGCCGCACTATTGCAAAAGTTACACAGAAAAGCTGCATCTCGATTTAGTGTGCTTGCCAATTCCATTAGACCAAGCTCAACAAGACAAGTTACTGATTCCATTTACCATGATTTGGCATAAACGCAATGCGTACAATCCCAAATTGCTATGGTTGAAAAACACCATTAAGTCATTGTACAAACAACCTTCCCAACCACAGTAAGACTCAGGCTAAGGTCAGGTTTTCTCTGGTTATTTTTAATGACTTTCTTGCTCTGATAGCTATAACTAATCACTTTATCAACTAATAAAAATGTTCTTTTGGATCTACACTAGCTGTTCATTTACACGCTAAGGATCAAGGATGTCGACCTTTTTACTCACTGCCATTGCAATGCTGGCGTTCGCTGCCAATTCATTATTGTGTCGAATTGCCTTGGCAGAAGGGTTAATTGATGCAGGAAGCTTCACGCTCGTTCGATTGATATCTGGCGCGATTACCTTAATCGCAATGCTTGTCGTGAGAGGCCAGTGGAAAACCGATCGGCCAACTTCTCGCTTTCGCTTTTTTGCTGGCGTGGCGTTATTTGGTTACGCTGCCCTTTTCTCTTTCGCGTACTTACAACTGGCGACAGGAACCGGTGCTTTGCTTTTGTTTGGTGCCGTGCAACTGACGTTACTGGCAATCTATTGGTGGCAAGGTGAGCGCTTTCAGTTTCTCGAAATCATCGGTATCGGCCTTTCGATTGTTGGCTTTGTTTGGTTGATGTTGCCATCTGCCACTCGCCCCGATATTAGCTCTGCACTTCTTATGTTGATTTCTGGCGTTTGTTGGGCTGCGTTTACTGCGCTCGGTAAACAAGCGCCTTCTCCAAGTAGTGGCATCACGTGGGGATTCATCGCTGCATCAATAATTGGCGTGCTCCTTTCGCCATTAATCTTGTCCTCAATCCACCTTTCTTGGAGCGGAGTGTTGCTCGCTATCGCATCTGGTGCCATTGCCTCTGGCCTTGGTTATACACTTTGGTACCAAGTCGTACGTAAGCTCTCTTTACTTCAAGCCGCCGTCAGCCAACTTTCCGTGCCAGCCATTGCTTTACTACTCGGCAGCATCGTACTCCACGAGCCTCTTTCACTGCATACTCTTTTAACCAGCGGCATCATTCTTGGTGGGATCGCTTTGGTTTTTTTATCTCGATCCAAAAAAACAAACGAACAATCGGCAAGCCGATAAAAAGTAATAACTTTCCCTCTCAAGTACCCATTCATCATCTATGCTTTTTAAAGCAGCAAAGCTCATTGCAGATCGTACAAGTGGTCTGCTTTGGTACCAGGCGAAGAATATAAGGTGAGAATTGGCTCACACAATGCAGCGATTTTGTTTCAAAAGTGAGAATCATCACAGATCGCGAATTTGCTCGTTTTAGGCGTTTCACCAATAACGCCAAGGGCTAGCACGAGATCAAGCCAAATACGCACTTTTTGTTTTGACAAAGGGTTTACAAAGCACACTTTTTCACCCGCTATATTCCGCCCCCCGAATTTATTCAGAACAAGATTCTGATTATTCATATAAGAAATTCATCAACTTATAACGATAAGCCTGAGCAAACTTTGACACTATGAACGACAAAATAAAATTCGCTATTAAAGTATCGCTTAGCCTGACTCTGGCTTATCTGATCCCGTTTGCCATGGGTTGGCCGCAAGCATCGACGGCCGCAACCACAGTGATGCTGATTGCATCCACAGGCAGTCGTCGTGAATCCCTCGCCAAAGGTACCTTACGCGTGTTCGGTACGTTGGTTGGCGCCGTCGTTGGCTTGTTACTGGTGGGATTATTTGCTCAAGACCGCTTGCTGTACATGTTGAGCGTGTCGGTTGTGGTCTCATTCATTTTTTACTTCCGTAATGCCTATCAAAAAGATCCAACGCTACTCATGCTGACCGGCGTGATGACGTTGATGATGTCCAATGGCGGTGACGCAGAAGGTGCGTTTCTTTATGGCGTTGACCGCGCCTATATGACGGTGTTTGGGGTGGTGGTTTACACACTCGTGGGGACTTTCTTATTCCCGACCAAAACAGAACAAAACCTAAGACAGCTCATCGAACAACTCAACCAAGCACAACGCGCGTTGTTCACCGCTATCTTGCAAAATTTCGAGCAAAAATCGGCAGGGCAAATCTCTCCTCAAGAAGGTGGAGAAGAAAATCCAGAAGCGGAAGAGCCACAACCTCCTAGCGTGGACACTCTCATCGAACAGATGTTTGCCGCTCAAAATGCGCTCGAACAGCGTTTTGCCACGGTCAGTGTGGAATGCAGTGACGTGTCGGCCTACATGAAAGAGTGGCGCTTGGCGGTTCATTTGAACAAGCAAGTAACGCAACAATTGACCGTCGCGGCGCACAGCCACTTTAGCCACCAGCAAGACCGTGAAAGCATCAGCAACTTTGATCAAGCCGTGGCGGAAATTGACGCGCTATTTGATACCTGCCAACAAGTCTGGGACGAAAAAGAGCCCGCTTATCGTGCTCAGGAGTTCAAAGTCGAATACAACCAAGCGTTGCTTGAAGATGCAGCTCACCTAGAGAAAGGCTCTGCGCTTACGCTTGGTCACCTATTGGAACTGATGCATCAAAACTTGTCGCGTTTAGCGGAGAGCATTAGCTGCATTGACTCTGTGACGAACAATGTCTCCTTTGACGTGCCACTGCCGAAACCGAAAGGCAAGTTTCTATGGTGGGACGCAGAAAACTTTAAAACTGCGGTCAAAACCTTTGTTACCTATTGGGTTGCAGGACTGATTTGGATTTATTTCAATCCACCAGGCGGCTACTCGTTCGTGGTCTTCTCGACCATGTTTATGTCTTTGCTGTCGTTCGTGCCTGTGCACCCAATTTTGTTGCTTGTGCTGTTCACTTTCGGCTTCTTGTTCGCGGTACCTTCTTACGTCTTCATCCTTCCGCAATTGGATCTCGGATTAGAACTTGGCCTGTTTATCTTTATCTACACCTTTATCGGTTTTTATCTGTTTAACGGGCCAGTGACGATTTTCTATATGATTGGCTTGTTTGTTCTCGGTTTAGACAACAACATGTTTTATCACTTCGGGATCCTCATGACGATCATGCTGTTGTTCTACATGGTGGTGTTCATGATTATTTTCGCGCACTACTTCCCGTTTAGCTCACGACCAGAACACCTCTTTTTGACCATAAAAGAACGCTACTTCCGACATACCCGAGAGCTGTTCACTACCTATCAACAGCAGTCTAGCTCGGTTATTACGCCGCTCAAACGGGCCTTACACTTGGTGACGCTCAATGTCTCATCGAAAAAGCTCAAAGTCTGGGGTTCGAAAATCAACCACAAACACTTTGATAAAACCACGCCAGAAGCGATTGGCGCGTTTAGCAAAGCGTGTGATGTACTCAGTAATCACATCAACATCTTAATGGCCGCCGAGAAAAAGTTGATGACCAATCCACTAATTACTCAGCTTCGCCAACAGCACCGCGATTCCATCATTCCTTTGATGGCGGGCGCTTTAGCCAGCCATCAAGCAACACAAGAACTCGACTCCGTATTCGACCAATACAGTCAAGATTACCAAACATTCGAAGATAAACTGGAAGATTTTTTTAGTGAGTTGGATTTATCTGACTACGCTTATTCAGAGATAGCCGGTTTTTATATCTTGCTGAATTTAAAACGGAACGTGTTCGAAGCAATCAAGCATTGCAAGCAAACCTACGAGGATATCGATTGGGTGAACTTACAACAGAAGCGTTTTTAAAGGTGGGGATATGATGCTTCCAAAACTAACCAAACCAAGCCTCGCCATACTTTCTTTGCTCGGACTCAGTGCGTGTACCACGGTAGGACCAGATTATGTTCATCCAAAGCAGGCGCCACTGCCAAGTGACTGGTCGGTGCAAAAAGCAGCCAAAGATACGCAGCAATCAGAGCAACAGCTACAACAATGGTGGCAGCAATTTAATGACTCGACTCTTAATCAGCTGGTTGAGTTGGCGAGCAAACAAAACCTCGATTTAGAAGCCGCAGGGCTACGAATTGTCCAAGCACGTTCATTGCTTGGTATTTCGACTGGCTTGCAATACCCACAAGTTCAAACCGTGTCAGGAAACCTAGCGCGTGCCTACGTAAATGATCAGGGCGTGAATAACGCCACTTTGTCGTTTGATGCTGCTTGGGAAATGGATGTTTGGGGCAAGTATGCTCGCGGTATTGAGTCGGCAGAAGCGGGTTACTACGCATCCATCGCATCGTATCACGACATCATGGTCACCATAACCGCCGAAGTGGCACGCAATTACATCAACTATCGCACATTCCAAGAACGTATTTTGCTGTCTCGCCGCAATATCGAGATTCAAGAGCGTGTCGTCCGCATTACACAGGTGCAGTTCGACTCTGGCAACGTTACAGAATTGGACGTTCAACAAGCTAAAAACCAACTCTACACCACCAAAGCAGCGCTACCGAGCCTCGAAGTGGCAATGAAGCAATCACGTACTGTGTTGGCTTTGCTACTGGGTCTGTTACCAGAAGAAGTAGATGGACTGCTACAGTCGGATGGGATGCACAAGCAAATCGCTGAGTACGAAGCCCAGTTCAAATCAACGGGCAGAAAATCGGCGCTATCGGGCACCGACGAGCGCTCCATTGTGCCACGTCCACCGCTTTTGGATGCGCAAGTGGATGCTAACTTAGTGATGCGACGTCCGGATTTGCAAGTCTCTGAGATGCAAGCTCGCGCGCAAAGTGCGCAGATTGGCGTGGCAGAAACCGCTCTGTACCCAAGCTTTTCGTTGTTCGGTTCCATCGGTATCGACAGTACGGTTCCCGATGGCAGCAGTTTCAGTTTTAGCGATTCGCTCACCATGGTGGTTGGCCCAACGTTCAGTTGGAACATTTTCCAATACGGACGCGTGAAAAATAACATTCGTTTCGAAGATGCTCGCTTCCAAGAAACGCTGACGAACTACAACAAAAAGGTACTGCAAGCCGTTAATGAAGTCACCAATGCAATCGAAGCATATGACCTGTATTTGCAGCAAAAAGATTTACGCTTGCAATCGGTCAACTCTTCCATTCGTGCGTTCAACATATCCATGACACAGTACGAAAACGGACAAATTTCATTCGAACGTCTGCTTAACTCGGTAGAAAAAATGACCCGCGCAGAAGACAGCTACGCAACGATCAAAGGTAATGTTGCGAACCAAGTTGTCGCGCTCTACAAAGCCCTCGGTGGAGGCTGGCAAACCCAAACAGGCAAGCCTTTCATCAGTGAATCTATTGCCAAGCAAATGACAGAACGAACTGACTGGGATGGTTATTTAAATGAAGAAAACCGCGTATTGCCGCCTTTGCGACTCGAAACTCCGGCTGAGACCAGTGATGAAAACAAAACGGAGGATCGGTAATGCCTCATGAACTCTCTTGGGGAGACGTTTACTTTTCTCCTACGCTACTCGTGCTCTTTCTCGCCGTCACGGCCACGTGGATAACGGTGATGATATTGAACAAGACACGTTTGTCTCGCTTCATCGCTTTTCCGTCTCTGACGTTTATTGCCATCATGGTCGGTTATGTGGTGGCCATCGACAGCTTTTATATTCAATTTTAGGTGCCAAACAAGATGAAAAAACTATTAGTAATCGCACTCAATCTTGTCATTCTTGGTGGCGCAGCTTGGCTCGGCTATCAAAAGTTTGAGGAATACTTTAATAACCCATGGACACGAGATGGGCAAGTGCGTGCTAACGTCATCAAAGTGGCTCCTCGCGTATCAGGCCCAATTGTAAATGTCGCGGTGCAAGACAACCAAGAAGTAAAAACGGGGGATTTACTGTTTGAAATCGACCCTGCGACTTACCAGGTTGCGTTATCTCAAGCCGAAGTAGCACTGGAGCGCTCCATTGTTAGCTCTCGCGGTAAAAAAATCGAATATGACCGCTTAAAAGACATTCGTGCCAAAGACCGTGGCGCGGTTTCTCACAAGGATCTGATTCGTCGTGAAATCGCTTACGAAGAGTCGCTACTGCAAATCAAATCTGCAGAAGAGCAACTAAAATCAGCACGCCTTAATCTCAGCTTTACCAAAGTTTATGCGACCGTCGATGGTTTTGTATCTAACCTCGATATTAGAAACGGTACGCAAGCGGTCGCAAACCAACCACTGCTCGCACTGATCGACAAAAACAGCTTTTGGGTATTTGGTTTCTTCCGTGAAAACCAACTTGCGCAAATCGAACCTGGCAGCAAAGCGCGTGTCACTTTGATGTCTCACCCAGACACGCCAATTGACGCGACGGTTGACTCGATTGGTTGGGGTATTGCGCCCAAAGACGGCACGGTCGGCTACAACCTTCTTCCAAACGTAAACCCTGTTTTTCAGTGGATTCGCTTAGCACAACGTATTCCGGTGCGAATCTCCCTACAAGAACTTCCTGAAGATGTTGATCTTCGATTCGGGCTTTCTGCGTCCATCATGGTGATGAAAGAGTCATCCGCAGAAAGTGAACAATAACTAAGTGAGAAGAGCCATGGTCATTGGTAAAAACCTCAAAAATATTAATGAAGAAAACAACTTCTTCTATCTAACCTTAGCACTAGTGATTTTGTTGCTAGGGAGTGCGATGGCACAAGTCGTAGGTGAAGGGACGATTGAACACATACTTCAGGCTTTCACGGTTCTGACGTTTATCGTCTGTTTTGCGAGCCTTCGCTTTGACAAAACCTGGTCTCGTTTCCTCTACAGCCTGTTTGGTATTTGGGTTCTTGTGATTGTGATCAAGACCGTTTTCGACATCAGAGAGATGAATGTGGTGATGCTTGCCCTCACCTTTGCGTTCTTTTTCGGCACTTTTAAATCCATCGCAAGACAGATTCTTTTCACCGGCCATGTCAACAGCAACAAAGTCATTGGCTCGGTCGCGCTTTTCTTGCTGCTTGGTCTGATGTGGGCGATTGCCTACCTCATTCTGCTTGAGTTTTCGCCTGAAGCCTTTACCGGTATGGAAGCGATTTCTTGGGGGCAGAACTTCTCCAATGCAGCGTATTTCAGTTTCGTTACCTTAACCACGCTCGGTTATGGCGACATTAGTCCTCTAACACCACTGGCTCAAGTCGTGGTGTATTTAGAGGCCATCACAGGTGTTTTTTATATGGCGATTGTTGTTTCAAGTCTCGTCAGTTCTAACATTGATCATCAGGTAAACAAAAATGGATAAACAATCGGTAAAAATCGACAGTAAGATTTTCATCAGTAATATGGTGGAATCGGCAATACGCATTGGCTTGATCTTTGTCTTGCTGATGTTTACGTACGACATCATCAAACCCTTCATCCTTCCGGTTATTTGGGGCGCTATTATAGCCGTCGCTTTAATGCCGCTTACCCAAAAATTGCAGCGTGTATATGGTGGTCGTAGAGGCTTGGCAGCCACAACCATTGCTTTACTTGGTATTGCCCTCCTTGTCACGCCACTTGTTATGGTATCAGGCTCCATTGTGGATGGTGCAACGCACGCGCTTGAAGTACTACAAAATGGACAAGTGAAAATACCAGGGCCAAAACCTTCCGTAGCGGATTGGCCTATCGTGGGTGATAAGCTCTACGAAGTGTGGACCCTATTCGCTACTAATCTTGAACAAGCTATTCAAACCTTTATGCCACAAATAAAGGCAGGACTCACATCTTTACTGGGTACACTGGGGGGCGTATTGGGAAGTTTACTGCTTTCAATCTTGTCACTTGCGATTGCAGCAGGTTTCATGACGTACTCTGAATCTGCAGCATCAGGCTTAAGAACCATCGCGATTCGAACCGCTGGTGAAAACGCAAAAAGCTGGACCACGCTTATCGCTGCGACAATTAAAAGCGTACTGCTTGGCGTAGTCGGTGTAGCGGCGATTCAAGCACTGTTGATCGGTGCTGGTTTCTTCGTATTTGGCGTTCCGGCAGCAGGTTTACTCACACTGCTTCTAATGATTTTATGTATCGCTCAGCTCCCGGCGTTGCTCGCAGTGCTACCTGTGATTGGCTTCATGTACATGACCCAAGACACCTCAACAGCAACCATGTTTACTGTTTGGGTCGTAGTTGCGGCTCTTTCTGAAAACCTGTTCAAACCAATGTTAATGGGACGTGGCGTCGACGTGCCAATGCCTGTGATTCTGCTCGGTGCCATCGGTGGTATGCTTTTCTACGGCATCGTTGGTCTGTTCTTAGGTGCCGTTATCCTAGCAATTTGGTATGAGTTATTTGTTTGGTGGTTGAGCATTGAGAAAGCACAACAGCAAGAAGAAATGGCAGAACAACAAGACGCTTCTGATGACCAATCAGAACCTGGACACGGTGCTGGTATTTAATAAATCAATAAGTTAGAAAGAAATTTAATCTATAACTTATGATATCAAACCGCTGCATTTCAGCGGTTTGATTCTATTTGGATCACAGTTTCGTCGTAATAAATGCGATAAAAATGACGTTCTTGTTAAATTTTCATACTTATTACACTTGGGAGTTGCAATCGGGCAATGAACGATGCACTCTCGATGACCACTAATTTGCTTAGGATAAAAACAATGAAATTGATCAAGCCTTTAACTTGTGCGCTTGCTCTCGCAATGAGTGGCATGGCATTCGCAGATGTAACCGTGAGTGTTCCTGACAACGTTTCAGTATTAGCGGCTAACGGTGAAAAAGCAGATCTTTCGGGTGGTTTTTTCGCCTCTGAAAGAACACTGACGTTACCTGATGGCCTTAACCAAGTCGTATTTCGTTTCGCCCCTTACTTCAACCAAGGTAATGACCGTTTAAGTGTTGAAAGCGATGTTATCGTTACACGATTTGACGCGACCAATGCCGAACTCACTCTACAAATGCCAGAATACCGCAACCTACGTGATGCGGAAGAGAAGATCAAAGACTTAGATTGGAAACTGGTTGATGATTCTGGCAACGCAATCGCGGTTGACCAGGACAAGTTGCTCAAACCGGGTATGCAAATCGGTCGTGATTACGTGCGTGAAATCGAAGATTATAACCAAGCTGGCGGTGCAGCAGCCGTGGCTTTTGCTGGCGCAGCAACCATGCAGCCAGTCACGCTTCCTGCAAAGGTTCCTGCGGATATGAAGCAAGTGAGAGCAACTGCGGTTAAAGCGGATTCGACAGCTGAAGAGATGCTGCACTTCTGGTACCAAAAAGCAGACGCAGAAACCAAAGCTCGCTTTAAGAAATATGTTAATCAACAGTAAATCTGGTTAACTTTATCGATATTAAAAAAGCCACTTCACGTGGCTTTTTTGATCAAAAATTAGGAAGCTTGGACAACTTTAGTATTGGCGATCAAGTCATGCAACAATCGTCGCTCCGGATGAAAGAACAACAATGCCAAATTTACCAACGGGATCCCCGGAATGAGCATCTCCAGCAAGTAGCTAATAACAAGCCTTAACCCTGCTGTAACTTTCGTTGCCTTACTATCATTTTTCATTACAACTTTAATACCAATCATGCGCATACCAATGGTTTGCCCATGACTCAATGCATTCCAGTTGATCATTAAAACCATTGGTAAAGAAAGCAAGTAAAACGCCTGAGTTTCACGAACAAGCGTGAGGTTATCTGCTAAAGAGAGCTGAAAGTCGTTAAGAAAAGAGTTAATACTCAATGCGATGATTAACACGACCACCATCGCAAAGAGCAGGTCGATAAAACCAGCAATGATTCTCTGTTGCTTGCTCGCGATAAAAGCATACATGGACTTCAGTCACCTCAATGTAATTGGTTAAGCGAGAATGACTGAGTGTACAGACGCGCAATGGTGAGCGCAGTTTAGGTATTGCCAACATAATATTCAACTAAGAACATACTAAATCGCGGTCGTATCTCAAAAGTAATCATTACATCTTGAGCATAACCGTATCAATTTAACAAAACGCTACCAGTAACGTTCGTAAATGATATTTCCCCCGGTTTGATGGCGATACTTTTCCAAGCCTAGCTCTTGTAAGACGGGCACGGTATCTTTGATCATTTGTGGATTCCCACACATCATGACAAAGCTACGCTGAGCTGAGAATGGCGCATCAGCGGCGTTGGACAGTAAACCCGATTCGATGAGTTCAGGAATTCGGCCTTGTAATTTACCATCAACCACTTCCCTGCTGACTATCGGTATATACTTTAATCTGCCTTCATATCGTTGCTGAAGCTGTTCAATTAGGTATTTATAAACCAGATCTTTTTCGAAACGAACGGCATGAACCAGCACAATGCGCTCATTGTGAGGCGGTAAGTTTATATCATCCAGCAGCGATAAAAACGGTCCAATCCCCGTACCTGTAGATAGCAGCCACAGGTCATGAGCCTGTTTAGGAATAGAATCATGGATTAAATCGCCATGTGCGGTGGCACCGACATAAATGCTATCACCAGATTTAAGCTTTTGGAGCCGTGGAGAAAGTTGTCCTTGAGGGTCGGCTACTATTAGAAATTCCAACCAATCGAATTGCTCGCTTGGCGCATTAACCACAGAGTAAGCACGGCTGATCGGCTTACCTTCATCATCAAGCAAAGCAAGCTTGGTGAATTGGCCAGCTTTAAATGAAAGAGGCGCGCCAGATATTCTCAAACTGAACAGCTCACCTGTCCAATCAATGCGTTTCTCAACTCTTGCGAGGTTGAAACCTTTGAGTTCAATCATGAGACACCTCCTATCTGGTTACTCTTAGTTAAACTTACGCCTTCAACTCGATTATGTAAAGTTTCTAGTTTACATAATCAAACCACTATTTCATTTCACATTTTAAAAACAATTTTATTACATATTAAATGATTACATCTAGAATAAATGCTCAAAGTGATAAGTCGCGTCGCAATTTGTGGCAAAGCAGATGAAAAAGGAGCAATAAAAATGGACACACTGTTAAAGGACTTTCCCGTTATCACAGAGATAAAAGTCGCATGGGGTGAAATGGATGCTCTGCAACACGTTAATAACGTGGTCTATTTTCGCTACTTCGAGACCGCACGTTTAGATTACTTCAACAAAATTAACCTGCTGGTCGACCTGCAGACCTCGCAAATTGGACCAGTACTGAGCGAGACTCAATGCCGCTACAAATTGCCTGTTACTTACCCAGACACGCTATTAGTCGGTTCTCGCGTAATCGACATGCAAGAAGATCGCATCACGATGGAGTACCAAGTGCTGAGTAAGAAGTGGGGTAAAATTGCGACCATCGCGACCGCCACTGGTGTGATGTTTGATTTTAAGAACAACGTTAAAGCTGCGATTCCAGATCACGTTCGCCAGTCGATTTTAGACTTGGAAGGAACCGTGGGTAGTACGCATCATTTGGAGTAGCAATAAACGAGAGATTAAAGGCGAGGTTCCCGACAGCGCTTCTTCATCGCTATCGGGAATGATGCTGAGGTACCATTCCAACTTACGCAATAAGAAAACTAGCGTCATTCTAATGAGCCTAAGTGAATCATTCGAAACCTCGCTAAACGTAACAGCAGCGCGACTCTTCCAGCCTACGCGATAAGAAAAGCTGCGTCATTCTAGCGAGCCATAGCGAGACTAAAAATCTACTTACCGCTTGCTGCAGACCATAGTGCCATGAATAAACTCAATACAATCTGAGGGTAGATTCTGAATCACGCTCGTTCCTCGCTGTTCAGAATGACGGTTCGAGATTGGCTCTAACCCCTACAAAACCATCTAAAAAAGCGATTCCAGATAAACCTATGTGACCATCCGGAATCTCGCTTTAGACGCATCAGCAGAGCGATTCTTCCAGCCTACGCGATAAGAAAAGCTGCGTCATTCTAGCGAGACTAAGAATCTACTTGCCGCTTGCTGCAGACCATAGAACCATGAATAAACTCAATACAATCTGAAGGTAGATTCTGATTCACGCTCGTTCCTCGCAGTTCAGAATGACGGTTCGAGTTTGGCTCTGACCTCTACAAAACCATCTAAAAAAGCGATTCCAGATAAGCCTAAGTGACCATCCGGAAAATCGCTTTAGGCGTATCAGTGGAGCGACTCTTCCAGCCTACGCGACAAGAAAAGCTACGTCATTCTAGCGAGCCAAAGCGAGACTAAGAATCTACTTACCGCTGCTGCAGACCATAGAGCGGTTAGCAGAATGTCTCGATGTACAGCGCTTCCACCTTATCTCTGGCCCATTGCGTTTTACGCAGGAACTTCAGCGACGATTTGATTGAAGGATCTTTCTTGAAACAGTTCACACGAACGCGCTCATACATGCCATTCCAACCAAAGTGTTCAACTAGTCGGGTGACGATTTTCTCTAAACTCAACCCGTGAAGTGGGTTATTCGGCTGCTGTTGGCTCATGCTATTGATCCGGTAAAGTGAAGTTTCGCGCTAATCTAACTCAAACTCGCCGTGCAACCTAATGTTTTAACCTTGAATTGGCCTACGACTCTCCCCTATAGTAGCCCAAACTTCTTAAAAGCCCTTTTCATTATGAAAGCCCTCAACGACCTCAATATTTTTGTCGAAACCGCGCGCCAAGGCAGCTTTTCAAAAGCCGCTAACAGCATGGACATGACACCTGCCGCCATTAGCGCATCGATTAAGCGTCTTGAAGGGCAAATCGGTTTCCCACTGTTTGTGCGTTCCACCCGAAGCCTGCGTTTAACCTCAGAGGGCGAACTGTTTTTAGACAAAACCACGCAAGCGTTGGCAACATTGCAAGAGGGGTTGGATCAGATCTCAAGTGCGCGCGGGGAGTTGTCTGGTCAGCTGCACATTACTGCACCCTCCGATTTTGGTCGCAATATGTTGCTCGATTGGGTGGATGAGTTCATCGATCTCTACCCAAATGTTTCCATTAAACTAGAGCTGTCCGATAGCTTGACGGATATGTATACCAAGCCTGTCGATATTGCGATTCGCTACGGCGAACCGGCCGACTCCAATCTGGTCGTATTGGCATTGTGTGGGTCAAACGAACGGATATTATGTGCATCGCCAGAGTACGTAGCTACACATCCAGAACTCACCTCTCCTGCCGATTTAACGCAACACAATTGCTTGTGCTACATGGTCGCGGATTCGGTCTACAACAAATGGACGCTCACTCGTGGCAGCGAGAAAGAACAAATCGTGGTCAGCGGTAACTTGTTGAGCAACGATAGTGACTTGCCACACCGGTTAGCGATCAAAGGCAAAGGCATTGCGAATAAATCATTGATGGACATTAGCCGAGACTTAATCGAGGGAAGATTGGTACGAGTGTTACCAGAGTGGGATTGCGGCCCAGTGCCGCTCTACATGGTATGTGCCGATCGTCGATTATTGACGCCAACGATTCGGACTTTCCGCGACTTTATCCAACAAAAATGCTGCCAGCAACGCGCCAACGTGCTGGCAACCTTCTGTCATTAGGCGATAAATCGAAGAGGACGAATCTGGGTATATTCAACCCAATCATTCTCTTCCAATGTTTCAAGAAACGTCGCCATATGCGGGCTTTGCAAATGCTTATCCAAGGCCTCTTGCGATGCCCAGATTTCTTGGAACATAAATAGGCCATCAACTTTTTCGTCGAGATACAACTCGTATTGGCAACAGCCTTCTTCTTTGCGAGTTGGCTCTAGTAAACCAGAAAGCAAATTCGCCACCTGATCCTTACGGTCTGGATAGGCTTTCACTTCTGCGACTAAGTGGATCATCGTTTTATCACTCTTTTGCGATTTATATATTGATTACGGGGTTCTACGTCACCTGTAAGTAAGCTCGAATTAGATCTCGGTGAATACGGTTTCTGCGTCCCAGCGAGACTTTGGCGTTTTCGCGTTGAAGTCATCTTCCGCGTGGTAGCCAAGCGGCACGATCACAACGCTAGTGTAACCTTTTTCACGCAAGCCAAATTCTTCATCCAGCACTTTTGGCTCAAACCCTTCAATTGGCACTGCATCAATTTCTAACGTCGAAGCCCCCAACAGCAACGTACCCACGTTGAGGTAAACTTGTTTCTCCATCCAATGGTTCGCATCTTTCAGATCAAAACGGTGCATGTTCACAAAGTAGCTACGACCACCGCGTACAGCCGCTTTCGCTTCTTCAGTTGGGAATCGGCCATCTTTTTCTTCTTGCACCATTAGCGCTTCAATGTAGTCGTTATCAATGCCTGTTTTCGCACAAAACACCAATACGTGAGAAGCGTTGAGAATCTTCGCCGCGTTAAATGCGTAGTTCTCTTGCGCCGCTTTAGCGATGCGCTGTTTGCCTTCTTCTGTGCTTGCCAGAATGAAATGCCAAGGTTGAGAGTTCACACTCGATGGACTAAAACGAATCAGCTCTTTAACTGCATCGATTTTTTCTTGAGATAGCTTGCGCGTTGGGTCAAACACTTTCGTTGAGTAACGAGATTTTGCAGCTTGTACGATATCCATGAGGCTCTCCAATTAATGAGTTTAAGCTGAGTAACAGCATAACCTCATGAGATAAAGGGAAAAACCGATTTCGATTAAAAACATTTTCAAAATAAATTTGAAAATAAAACGATAAGAAAGGCTTTGAGCGTTCTCACTGAACTTCTTCATCTTTTCGGCAATAATGCATGTTTGCTCGCAACCAAACTCAACTCATGCTGCCTCAAGATAACGTTATTACATCCTTTCTGTGCAAAAAGCTCGGTCACAATCACCTTCGAATTGCCGGCGAATATTGGCACATTGAGAAGTTGGTGGCCTTGCAATGCATGATGTTGAAAGAAGCGCCTAACCTCCAAGAAGGGCTGCTTTGGTGGAGTAAAAGTGTCTCATTATTCGACCGCCGTTTGTACGTCACATTTCAACATGGTGATGCCCAAATCCATCTGCAAGTAGAATGCAGAACAGCCGATATGCCAAATTGGGCGGAGTCGGTGTTTGGCTTGCTCAAAATGCAGTTGGAGATGCTTGAGCTAAGCGAATCAATACAGGTACAAGTTCACGCCAACAATCCACTCACGGCCGATATTTTTCTAAAGGAAACGCGAGATTCTAAAACGAGTTCAAGCGTGTTTGAACTGGTGAAACATGTTTATTTGCTACTTTCTCACCAGCCAATTGAACAACCCGAATTGCTGAGTGTTTTGAACGCCTTGTTCATCAAAAACAGCAATTACGCGCTCAAGTTAGAGCAAGCGGCAAGGCAACTGGGCGTCTCCAAACGCACCTTGCAACGTCGACTGCAAGAGAAGCAAATGAGCTACTCTCAATGCGTTGATTTCGCTAAAAGAAAGCAAGCACTCACTTTGCTTGCCGACACCCAACTCACAACGCAGCAAATCGCCTATCAACTTGGTTATGAAGAACCTTCGAACTTTCACCGCACTTTTCGTCGTTGGTATCCGTTTTCACCCATGCAATATCGCCAGCAGTGCTTAGATAACCGCACTCATCTCAACAACCAACCCATCCGCTTGTACTACGCCAAAGCGAATACTTTAGCCGATAACGACATTGACCAACCCGTCGGTAAAATCTGGATGGAAGTGGATAATATTGCGTTTGAAAAAGTGGTCTCCGTTGAATGTCGAGACCGTGATGGCACGTGGCGTCGCTACCCAGCCTTCTTCGAGCGTTTTTTGAATAATGGCACCGAACTATGGGCGACAACAGAGCTTCCTGTCGCACATCCACTGACCTTTAGACTGTGTTATGAAGTCGATGGTGAGCGCTACATTGATAACAACCACCAGCGTGATTACGTGGTCTCCAAGGGGCTTTTAATTGGCGCAACGGAATACATTGTCCCGACAAAACAACTTATCCAACTCGGTACACAGTACACCTTGTTTGTGGAACTCGCATGTAGATTAAAAGACGTGGCGAAGATCGATTGCTACGTGGGTGATGCGCCAGCTCCGCACACAATGAGCCAAACTCAGAATGCAGAAGATTACACATGCTGGGCGCTACAACTTCCCCTCACCCAAACGGCTAAACAGTGTCGATTTCGACTCTATGATCATTCTGGTAATGAGTTAGCCAAAGACCATTACCCGATTCAATACCCAATTATGCAACCACTCAGTTAAATATGTAGCACAGTTCAAATTCAGCACTTCGTGACATCATTCCACGTCTTTTTTGGCGTGAGATGACACTCTCAATTTCAAACCTTTGCTTTATCGTTTCTGCATTGCTGCATAACGGAGGCAAAAACTGTGTTTGAAACTCTACCTAACCCAATGAATAAAATAAAAATACTTCCTTTAGCGATCGCTCTTGCTCTTTCTGGCTGTGGAAGCGACGAAACCACACCAGTCGATACAGGCAGCCACGTGGCATCTCCTGATTGGCAAGATCAAATCATTTACTTCCTGATGATCGACCGTTTTAACGACGGCGACAGCGCTCTTAATGATCAAGGGCAAAACGAATTCGATCCGACTTCGGATAAAAAATTTAGCGGCGGCGACCTCGTTGGTGTGAGTGATAAGTTAAGCTACATCGAAGATCTCGGTGCCACATCGATCTGGATTACTCCGCCAGTGGCAAACCAATGGTGGGATGCAGAACAAAACTACGGCGGCTACCACGGGTACTGGGCGCGCGATTTCCAAAAAGTGGATGAGCACTTTGGTGACATGGAAAGCTACCAAGCGTTAGCACGCGAAGTGCATGCGCGTAACATGTTCTTAATTCAGGACATCGTGACCAACCATGTAGGCAACTTCTTCACCTACGATGATCCTTACAGTTATGATCCAAGCCTACCTTGCCAAGGCTTCCGTTTGATTAAAAATACACTACCCGCCGGGCAAGAACTGCCGTACCCACTCAACATGAACGAGTGTAAAACAGACGGCACAGGCAGCTACCACTGGACACCAACCATCACCGACCACAACGATCCGGTACAAGAAAAAACCTGGCAGCTCTCTGATTTGGATGACCTTAATACGTCCGATCCTGAAGTACGCGCTTATCTAAAAGAGAGCTACCGAAAATGGATTCGCGAAGTCGGCGTCGACGGATTCCGTATCGATACGGTGAAGTTTGTTGAGCACGATTTCTGGAACGACTTCCTGCACGCCGACGATGGTGTGATGACTCAAGCGGTTGATACCGGTCGCGATAACTTCCTGACCTTTGGTGAAGTATTCGAAACATCTACGCCTTACCACACCGAAGGCGAAGAGAAGATGCTGACTTACATCGGTGAAAGTGGCTCGCCGAAACAGCTAACCTCGGAACTGAACTTCCCATTGCAAGCGACCATGACGCGCGTATTTGCATCAGGGCAACCGACCGACTATTTACGTTTCCGTCTTGAGAAAATGATGGACATGTTCCCAAATCCATACATCATGCCGAACTTCATTGATAACCACGATATGCCACGTTTTCTATCGCAAGGCAGTGTCAACGATATGAAGCAAGCTCTGATCACAATGATGGCGGTACCGGGCATCCCTGTGATTTACCAAGGTACAGAGCAAGCGATGTCAGCGGCGCGTGATGCGATGTTCGCCGGAGGGTACCGTGAAGATGGCAACTACGTAGACTCATTCGACCAAAACAGCGAGATGTACTTGTTCATCCAAGAGCTTGCTAAGTTACGTACCGAAAACAAAGTCATGACACGCGGCGAAATGAAAGTCATTGGCAGCGATAAAGCTGGTGCAGGTGTGTTCGCCTTTACCCGCACTTTGGATAACGACGAAGTCTTAGTGGTAATGAACACATCTAACTCCCCAATGTTGATGAACCAACTCGATGTAGAGCAAGCGGGCGGCACCGTCTTCCAACAACAAATCATGTCGAATTGGGCGGACGCTCCAGAGCAGTTAATCGCCGATGAAAACGGTCACGTAACCCTTGAGTTGCCAGCCAAATCAGCAGTGATTTACTCAAAAACAAGCAGCAATCAATCTGTAGATACCCCAGACCTCAACATCCAACTAGCGCAGGATTGGGAAGGACAAACCATCACTGGTGATATTGTTATCGCGGGTAGTGCGAACGCCAACGAGAAGTTGAACCTCGTCGTCGATGGTAACTTGGAAACAGCGCAAACCATTACTGTAGGTGCTGATGGTCAGTTTAGTGTCACGCTGTCGACTCGTCATTTTGCGATTGGCGAGCAACAGCACCGCTTCGCGATTTATTCCACCGAGAAAAAAGCAGGCATCGAGGACGTGAATTTTGTCTCCAACCTAAGCTGGTCAAACACGCCGGACGACACCATTGATGACGCAGGCGATGCGCAAGATGGCATGGGCGGTCCTAACGGTAACTACTCGCTACCAACGGATCCAACGTTCGATAAAGATAACAGCCAACTCGCAATCAACAAAGCTGAGGTATTTACCGTCGGCAGTAACGTGCGCTTGACCTTCACTATGGACAAGATCACCGATACTTGGTTGCCACCAAACGGCTTTGACCACGTTGGTTTCACCATCTTCATTGATTTACCGGAAGAAGCGGCAACCAACCTAACGGAACTGCCTAAGATCAACGCTTCTATGCCAAGCGGAACATGGAGTCGCAATGCCGTGGTCTTCGGCTGGCAAAGTTCGATTTACAACACTCAAGGCGCAAACGCGACAACATGGGGTGAAGCGGTGACACCAGCACCAATGGTCACGGTAGACAAAGCCAACAACACCATTTCGATGGACTTTGCTAGCGATGCACTAGGCCGCCCAGATTCGCTCGATGGTATCCGCTTCTATGTCACGACTTGGGACTTAGACGGTCTTTCAGCAACTTACCGTCCGCTAGAGCAAGACAAAGGCCCTTGGAACTTCTCCGGTGGCGCATCGGATGAAAGTAAGATTTGGGACGATTTACCAATCATCACCTTGTCGGAATAAACCGTTAAATAAGACACCGCCCAGCGTTATAGCAGGGCGGTCATCAACAAAAGAATGCAGAAAGACACTTCTGCTCGTTTTTATTCTAGTTAAAGAACGATTTCACCCACAGCACCAGACTGTCCCAAAGCTGACCGAACCACGAGCCCTCTTCTACCGCTTGGCTGCTGACCAAGGGATAACTCGCCACGGTACTGTCATCGCTTTTCCAAACGACCTTACCAATCTCATCCCCTTGCGCTATCGGTGCAATCAATGGTTCATTTAACACCACACTCTTATCAAGCCCAGCCGTCATTGAACGAGGCAGAGTGAGATAGGCATCTTTAGCGAAGATCGCCTCAACTTGATTGGCATTACCCTTCCAAACGCGAACTTTAGACTCAACTTGGCCCTGCTTAGCAACTTGCTTGGTGTCATAAAAACGAAAACCATAGCTGAGTAGATTCTTCGATTGGCTGATCCGAGCCTGTTTACTTGGCGTGCCCATCACCACCGAGATAAGGCGCATTCTTCCTTCTTTGGCCGAGCTCACCAAGCTGTATCCGGCATTGCTGGTGTAGCCGGTTTTGCCCCCGTCGACATCAATGGAATTGTCCCACAACAACTTATTGCGGTTGTACTGCGTAATGTCGTTCCACTTGAAGACTTTCTCGCTGTATAGCGCATACACATCGGGAACATCGCTGATGATCGACTGCATGAGTTTTGCCATATCGGTTGGTGAGGTTTGGATGCCATCACTATCAAGACCATGGGAGTTCACAAAATAGGTGTCTTGCAGTCCTAATTTCTCCGCCCAACCGTTCATCAAGGCGACAAAGCCGCGTTCACTGCCTGCAACGTGCTCAGCCAGTGCAACGCATGCGTCATTTCCTGATTGGATGATCACGCCGCGCATTAAGTTCGCAACGCTAATTTCATCTTTCGGTTTGATGAACATTTTAGAAGAACCGGGAAACTTGGCCGACCACGCGTTTTCACTCACGGTGACCACATCATCCCATTTCAAACGCCCCGCTTTGATTTCTTGTCCAACTACATAAGCGGTCATCAACTTGGTTAAACTCGCCGGAGCAAGGCCTGCTCGCCCGTTATGCTCGGCAATAATGGCACCGGATTGAAAGTCCATTAATACGTAGCCTTTTGCCTGTAACTGAGGTGGGTTGGGCGTAACAACGGCAAAAGTAGGTACGCTTATTAAACAAGTCACAATTGTCCATCGAGCCAGTGACACTTTCATCCGACTTCCTCCATGCTCTTACTTTGTCGCAACTCTATTGAGCATAGCTCACTCAACCAGTTGCACCAGTCGCTAATCGTTTCATTTTCTTGAACTTACATTGATTTGACCAAGGTATAGAACTGAAGAGGCAATTGGGAAATAGCATTGGTTCTTCGCGCCATTCGCAGTAAAGTAGCGCTACCCCTCAATAAGGAAATAAAGATAACAATGAACGCTCAATCATTTATCGACGCAGGATTGCATTACACTCCCCACAGTTTTACCGTTCCTCTGGATTACCAAGACGCAAGCAAAGGCACCATTGAAGTCTTCGCCCGTGCGGTTTGCCTAGTTGGCGATGAAGAATCGACCAAACCTTGGTTGGTTTACTTTCAGGGCGGGCCTGGCTTTCCTTCTCCACGTCAAAACGGCAATAACGGCTGGGTAAAACGCGCCCTGCAAGAGTACCGAGTTTTACTTCTCGACCAGCGCGGTACGGGCAACAGCAGCGTAATTAATCACCAGACGCTTGCTCACCTCACGCCAGAGCAACAAGCAGACTACTTGAGCCACTTCCGAGCGGATAACATCGTGCGCGACGCGGAATACATTCGTGAGCAATTTGGCGTCGAAAAATGGGCGATCTTAGGTCAAAGCTTTGGTGGTTTTTGCTCCCTCACCTATTTGTCTTTGTTCCCAGACAGCTTGCTACAAAGCTACATCACAGGTGGCGTGCCATCAGTCTCGCGTCATGCCGACGATGTGTATGAAGCCACTTTCAAACGCACCATGGAGAAAAACCAAGCGTTCTTCCAACAATTTCCCAATGCACAGCAACTTTGCCAAAACATTGCGAATCACTTGCTAGAAAATGAAGAGTACCTACCAAATGGTCAACGCTTCACGGTGGAACAATTTCAACAAATCGGCATCAACTTTGGTGTGAGTGATACTTTCTTACCAACTTACTATTGGCTAGAAAGCGCGTTGATTGAAGTGAACGGCAAACCACAACTTCGTTATGAGTTCTTAAACGATATGTTGGCGCAGCAAAACTTCCAAACCAACCCGATCTACGCCATTTTACATGAATCGATTTACTGCCAAAGCTTCGCGTCGAATTGGAGTGCGCACCGCGTTCGCCAAACCCGATCAGAGTTTAATTATGAATCTGGCAAGCCATTTTACTTCACGGGGGAAATGGTCTTCCCATGGATGTTCGACCAATACGTTAACCTCAAGCCACTAAAAGACACCGCAGAAATATTGGCAGCGAAAGAAGATTGGACTGCGCTGTACGATCAAACACAACTGGCTCAGAACAAAGTGCCTGTCAGTTGCGCCGTTTACGCCGATGATATGTTTGTTGAAATGGATATCAGCCGAGAGACGCTCGCGTTAATACCAAACTCAAAAGCGTGGATCACCAATGAGTATGAGCACAACGGTTTACGTGCCGACGGTGAACGTATTCTCGACAGGCTCATAGCCATGGGCAAACAGACCGCAGCTACGTTGAAATAAGCACGGCAGACGTTAGAAAAACGCCTTTTCAGTATGTGGTGAAAAGGCGTTTGTTTTATAGCGGTTTATGAACAATGGCGATCAGTCATTCACTCTTTGTCCCTAAACCTTTATCCCTCACCACCTCATGTATAAAACTGCGACATGTCCTTTCCTTGTCAATGACTCCGGTGATTACTTGGTGCTTCTTGCGCCTAACTTTTTTGAAGGGCCCAAAACAGCATAAATTTAAACCAAAAGTATCGGCTCCAACCTACCTAACCCACTATAATTAATGCTTATAATTTGAACACATAGCGGCTTCACCTGCGGACATGCTCCCCCTATCAAAGACCGCCAGGCCCCGCCTACTCATAATATCCGTATAATTTGTCCGTATTTCCGACTAGTTTAGTCAGGTATACTTCGTGCCGCTAAAATTTTAAGGTCGTTGACCACCTGTATTTTTAAAGGAAACCTCATGAGTCAGTATGTAGTTTGTGCGCTGTACAAGTTTGTTGAGCTGAATAACTATCAAGAGCTACGCGAGCCATTACTTGCGTTGATGGAAAAACACCATATTCGCGGAACATTACTACTGGCAAGTGAAGGTATCAACGGTACTGTTGCATCTGATCGTGCAGGTATTGATACGCTACTGGAGTGGCTAAACAACGAACCTCGTTTGACTGGCACCGTATACAAAGAGTCGTATTCTGAGACCCAGCCATTCAATCGCACCAAAGTGAAACTGAAAAAAGAGATCGTAACATTAGGTGTTGAAGGTATAGACCCTCGCCACGTAGTGGGTACTTACGTGAAACCTCAAGAGTGGAACGATCTTATTGCTGATCCTGAAGTGTTTGTTGTCGATACACGTAATGATTACGAAATCGAGATCGGGACATTCAAAGGCGCTGTAAACCCAAATACTGAAACCTTTCGTGAATTCCCAGACTATGTAAAAGAAAACATGGACCCGGCAAAACACAAGAAAGTTGCGATGTTCTGTACCGGTGGTATCCGCTGCGAAAAATCAACGGCTTACATGAAAGAACAGGGCTTTGATGAGGTCTACCACCTAGAAGGCGGCATTCTTAAATATCTTGAAGAAGTTCCTCAAGAAGAGAGCATGTGGGAAGGCGATTGTTACGTATTTGACGGGCGTGTTGCAGTGAACCACCAGCTAGAAAAAGCAGATTACGATTTATGTAACGCTTGTCGTCTACCGATCACTGAAGAAGACAAACAGTCAGAATTGTTCGAGCAAGGCGTGAGCTGTCCAAAATGTCACGGCACACACTCAGAAGAACAAATTGCTCGATTCCGCGAGCGTGAAAAACAAATTGTTCTTGCAGAGCAGCGAGGCGAGCAGCATGTTGGTGGTGAAAGTGCCAAGCAAAGAGAAGCCCGACGTGCCGCTAAGTACGCGCAAAAAGAAGCGCAGCGTAAACAAGACTAAGCCTAACTCTCCTTATATTTAGCGAGCTGCCGTAAGGTGGCTCGCTTTTACTGCGCACCAATACTCTTTCAATACAATTTTGTATCCCTCACCAATACCTCTAGTTGATTGTCTCTTTTGCCTTCGGGTAGCCCCACCATTTCATCATAAGCACTTTGATGCACTAGAACCTGCTTATTTGCTTTGATATTCCTGCACTTCTTTTGCATCTCGATCAGGGAATGAGCCCTCAAAAAGATACCGTTGTCATCAGTGATAAATTGCGCTTCTCCATCAATCACAACAGATGCCTGATACAATGCGAGATCAAGCGAATGAATGACCAACTTGTCCACATAGAAGTATTTTTGTAACTTACTCAATGCTATTGCCATGTGTCACCTCCCTAAAAGTTATCTCTACGTTTTGTGGAATAAAACCGATCATTGGATGAGATTTCTTCGGTTTACTTGCGTACAACATCGGAAACAAAGAGGATTCCGATGCAAACAATCAATGTCGTGTGGTTAAAGCGAGATTTAAGGCTGACTGACCATCAACCACTAACTCAAGCATTATCAACAAAGCACCCAACTGTGCTTTTGTATATTGTTGAACCATTGCTATTGAACAACCCACACTATTCTGAGCGCCACTGGCGATTTGTTTGGCAATCACTGCAAGACATGGATGAAACGCTCAAAGCGTATGGGCATCGAATCACGGTGCTGTTTGACGATGCCTTAGCATGTTTCCAATCAATTCAAGCGCAATATCAAATCAACGCTGTTTTTTCTCACCAAGAAATAGGACTCAACTGCACCTTTGAACGAGACCGACAAGTTGCCGCTTGGCTGTATGAGCAGAACATCGACTGGTTTGAATTCGAACACGGTGCTGTAATCAGAGGTGCAATAGACCGGCAAGGTTGGGACAAACATTGGGACTCTGTCATGAGAGCCTCAATAAGCCCTATTGAGCTCCAAACCGACTCATTGCATTCATTGGATGCAGAAGCTCTCGGCTGTTCGTTTTCGCCACCATCATCCTGGCTATCAAAATGCAAAGGAATGCAAACGGGAGGAAGCCGGCTCGCTTGGAAAACACTAGAGGACTTTTTCCATCGTCGAGGTCGTGATTACTATCGAAGCATTTCTAGTCCCACAGCCTCACGCACAGCCTGTACTCGACTTTCTCCATATCTCGCTTGGGGTAACATATCCTTGCGTGAAGTGTATCAATACCTTTTGAAACACTGGCAAGTCGCTGGGTTTCGTCGCAGCTTAATTGCATTGTCTTCACGGCTTCATTGGCACTGTCACTTCATCCAAAAATTCGAATCGGAATACGACATGGAGTTTTACTGCGTTAATCGGGCTTACGAACCATTGATTAAACAAAGTAGTACTTTCGATGAAGAAAAGTTAGCAGCATGGAAATCCGGGCATACTGGCGTACCTTTGATTGATGCCTGCATGCGCTGTTTGCACCACACTGGTTACATTAACTTTCGCATGCGTGCCATGCTGGTTAGCTTTCTTACTCACCACATGAACATGGATTGGCGAGTAGGTGTAACGCATTTAGCGCAACTGTTTCTCGACTTTGAGCCTGGAATTCATTACCCACAATTCCAAATGCAAGCAGGAGTAACCGGGACTAACACAATCCGTATTTATAATCCGATCAAGCAAGCCCAAGAACATGATCCTAACGGTACGTTCATCTACAAGTGGGTACCTGAGTTACAAATGGTTCCTCCCCCTCTTTTATTCGAGCCCTGGACAATGACCCAGATGGAAGCTGTCATGTATCAATTGCAGCCAGATAGCCGTTACCTTGCACCTATTATCGCACCAGACAATGCAGCTAAGGCAGCAAGAGAGCGCTTATGGACGTGGCGGAAACGAGCTGATGTGAAACAAGAAGGCAGACGAATTCTTGCGCGACATGTTAGACCCTCAAAAGAAAGTAGGACGCGATGATCATCTTTCAATCACGATGCGTACAAATGCAAACACACTCCAGGGAACCCGTTGTACCCTCAACTAGTAAGGAACACATTATGTTCAAACGTATCTTAGTTATCGCGGCGACACTGATGGTGACGTTATCTTTTATGCTTCCCGTCAAGGCTCATGAGCATGGCATGATGAAAGCCGATATTGTCGACGTTGCCGCTGAAAACGGCTCTTTCAATACGCTTGTTGCTGCGGTAAAAGCAGCGGGCTTGGTTGACACTCTCAAAGGGGAAGGCCCATTTACTGTTTTTGCACCAACGGATGACGCTTTTGCAAAACTGCCAGACGGCACAGTCGACATGCTCTTAATGCCGGAAAACAAAGACAAGTTAGTATCTGTTTTGACTTATCACGTCGTCCCAGGGAAAGTGATGGCTGCCGATGTTGTTAAGCTAGACAAAGCGACTACGGTTCAGGGGCAAGATGTGATGATTAAAACCATGGGCGATAAAGTCATGGTTAACGATGCAAATGTCATTGCAACCGATGTGAAAGCTAAAAACGGTGTCATTCACGTGATTGATACTGTCATCATGCCGAAATAACACCATTCAAAGGGCGGTACACTCCGCCCTTTAGACAGAACTTCTTCCACCCTTAGCACGATTCCTCTCCACTTATCCCCAACAAACCCCCACTCATTCACGATGACTATAAAAAAGATAAAAACAAAATTAAAATCAATACCTTGCAAGACAACACTGCACAATATTGACGAGGTTAAGATATCGTTATCTTTCAATTTGAGAACAGGATTCCATGTCAGTGACGTTTACTTTTCCACATGTAAATTCTTAAGCTAAATTTTGGCTGCTCAATCACATTTCGGCAAACCATTCGAAAGGGTGGGACGCAAAGCTTCCGGTCTGTCAGCATTTAAAAATCTAAAAGAATGCTCATGATAGCGGGGTTACCATGACTCAGTGTTACAGAAGTCCAATTTCTGTAGCGTTGCTTTATGCTCAGCATGCGCCGGGGTGTGACATTAGTTTGTCAGTCATAACAGAGGACATGTGATGAAATCATTTCCAACCAAATCCGTACTCGCGTTAGCACTTGCAAGCATTAGCTCAGGTGCTGCGGCTCACGGTTATGTATCAGAAACCAATGGTGGTGTCGCTGCAAGTCGCTCGGCACTATGTAAGTATCCATCGCCAGATACTAACGAAAAAAATAATAACTGCGGTGCGATTCAATATGAACCGCAAAGCGTTGAAGGCCCTGATGGCTTTCCCGAAACAGGGCCTCGCGATGGTAAAATAGCGAGTGCCGAAACCGCTTTAGCAGCTGCCCTTGATGAGCAAACTGCCGACCGTTGGGTAAAACGCCCTATTCAAGCAGGTACACAAACTTTTGAATGGACATTTACCGCTAACCACGTGACGCGCGACTGGAAATATTACATCACCAAGCCTGATTGGAACCCAAACGCTTCACTATCACGAGACTCTTTTGATCTAACTCCTTTCTGTGTCGTCGACGGCAATATGGTTCAACCCCCGAAACAGGTAAGCCATCAATGTAATGTGCCTACTCGCGAGGGATACCATGTCATCCTGGCAGTATGGGATGTTGGCGACACTGCAGCCTCATTTTATAACGTGATCGATGTGAAATTTGATGGTGGCAGTCCCGTTATTCCAGATTGGAAGCAAGGCGGTCAAATTATTCCTACAATGGATTTAAATATTGGGGATTCGGTTTATACACGCGTATTTGATCAAGCAGGTGAAAACGTGGCGTATAGAACTGAACTAGAAATTACCGATGCAGCAATGGGCCAAGCGAAAAACTGGTCTTACGCACTCGCGACTAAGCTAAACCAAGAACAAGCAAAACTGCAAGCCGGGCAGTATGCAGAGGATAAATTCACTCCTGTTTATGGTACTAATCCGGTGTATCTGCAAGCAAATAGCGGCCTTGAGCGAGTAGAGATCGGCTATAACATTGAAACTCCTGTTCCAGAATACTCACTCACAGTAGATGGCTTAGCAGACGAGTATATCATTGAGTCAACACCGACAACGTTGGATCTGACACTAACTGCTGAAGGCGATTTAAATGCAGAACTCACCGTTTACAATCACCATCGCGAACCACTTGCAAGTTGGGCAAACGAAATGAAAGACGGCTCGGTAGAGGCGATATCGCTCGCTTTAAGTAAATCGGAGCCGGGTCACCATATGCTCGTAACACGTATTAAGGATAAAGATGGCAACTTGGTGGATCAGCAAACACTCGACTTTCACTTAAAAGAAGAGTCAGTTACTCCACCACCATCTGATGAGTACGATTTTGTCTTCCCTGAAGGACTATCTAGCTACACGGCGGGCACAAAAGTGCTTGCCAGCGACGGGGGCATTTATCAATGTAAACCTTTCCCATACTCTGGTTACTGTATGCAGTGGAAAGAAAGCGCAAACCATTACGAGCCTGGAATAGGTTCACACTGGGAGATGGCTTGGGATAAAGTCAACTAAATCACCCTTTGAACGTTATGCAAAAGAGTCTCACTATGAGGCTCTTTTATAATCAAACGCAAAAATGACAATTTTCCCGGTCTAAACCATGAACACCAGATAAACTAGTGAGATGCGCTCGCCCCTCAATCAGTCCCATTTCATACCCTTCTAGTAAAACGGATTGTCGCATTGATAAGCGCTGAACATGAAAATTATCTGGTGGGGCAATTACCCTAACATGTGTTCCTGGTGGAGGGTTACGAATAAACTCTAATGATTGATTATAGTTATCTGCACGTCTTAACATCGCATCCGCCATTTTGGGGTGCTCCGCAAACAGTTTCTTCATCAGCCATGTGGTCTTAACTGGCTTTTTGGCATAATTCAGCGGGTGAGAGAGTACTACGGTTATGTCGCGAGCCCCTCGACGATAAGCTTCACGCACTGGGATAGAATCAGCGACCCCACCATCGGTATAACAACCACCAGAAAAACAAGGGGTATGCTTGTAGGCAATCGGTAATGCTGTTGTCGCTTCAATCGCATGGTGAAAATTATCACGTGTCACGCGATAGTAATCTGCCTGCCCTGTATCTACATTTGTTGTCGCTGCGAGAAAAGGAACGCCATTAAACAGTTTATTTTCATCGACGGGATACAAGCGATTAGATTCTTCAAACAACCACTTCACATCGATGAGGTCCCCACCTTTAACGAAGCGAGTCGGGTCAAAAAAGCGTTTGCTTGTGGCCAGCTTAGTAATGACGTTAATACTGCGATGCGGGTAGTCGGTCAAATACCCAATCAAATTTGATGCACCAGCAGATACACCGATTGCAAAATCAAACGGTTTATAACTCTGCTCTAAAAACGCATCTAACACTCCGCTTGCGAAGACGCCTCGCATCGCGCCACCTTCTACTACAATTGCTTTTGTTGCCATATTTCCCCCATTCTCCTTGCCAAAAGAGTAATGAAATTCGTGCAATCACAACAATTGAATATTCTTATTATTGAAATAGGTGAAGTCTATTTATTTCTCTCTTAGAAAATGAAAACTAAAGTTCAAAAAATCCGTACCCGTTAGAAATGTAATTGCGGGCTTAACCAAGGTGGCAAGGTCTAAGAGAAATCTAGGAGAAAACCGTTTTATAGGCTTCGCCCGCGCCATCAATAAACATTTGAGTACCAATAACCGCTAGAATTAAGCCCATCATTTTAGTCACAACATTTAGAGCACTTGGTCCAACCGCTTTGACCAATTTGTCTCCAAACAAAAACAGTACATAGGTGATCACACAAAGGACAGCGAAAGAAACGATAGTAATAATGGTTTGATCGAAACCACCCGCTGTCGCAAAGTTCATCGCGGTAGCAATCGTTCCGGGCCCAGCTAATATTGGCATCGCCAATGGAGACACTGCAATACTCAATGCCGCCCGTTGCTGAGCTGGTGAATACGCCTTCTCTTTGGTTTTCTGATGCGTCGAATCACCTTGAAGCATGTTAAAACCTATCAAAAACACCAAAATACCGCCTGTTATTCGCAATGCATAAAGCGTGATACCAAACAAATCAAAAATTAACTTACCGGCAATAGAAAATATCGCGATGATAATAAATGCAATAAAGACTGAGCGGAGCGCAATGGAACGGATGGTTTCTTTATCTTCATCAGCAGTTAAACTCAAAAAGATGGGGATATTGGCGATAGGGTTCATGATGGCAAAGAAGCCCATAAACACCGTAACTGTATGAACAATGAGTTCTTTCATATTTTCCACTGCATTTAAATTATTGATTCTAAAAACAGTATATACGCTCTCAAACAGAAAGAGTGGTGTATTCTCGATTCGCCTTCACACTTATGCGCCAAGCATTGTTTTTCTTTTGAGATAGTTTACCGACTCATCAAATGTCGCTAAGGTGAGTCTTCAGCCTTTACACGTAACAGGGGATGTTAAGTCACCATGAACAGCACGATTCAAACAATTCTCAATCACCGCTCAATTCGAAAATTCACCTCACAACCGATTGAGAGCGAACAATTAGATGCCATTCTTCAAGCCGGCCTTGCGGCGTCCTCATCAAGCATGTTGCAAGTCGTTTCAATTATCCGCGTGACCGACAAAGAAAAACGTACACTATTAGCTCAATATGCCGGAAATCAAGGGTACGTTGAAAGCGCGGCTGAGTTTTTGGTGTTTTGTATTGATTACCAGCGCCATGCCAGTATCAACCCAGATATTCAAGCTGATTTTACCGAGTTAACACTAATAGGCGCTGTAGACTCGGGGATCATGGCACAAAATTGCTTGCTTGCGGCGGAGTCGATGGGACTAGGAGGCGTGTATATTGGTGGTTTACGAAACAATGCCCCAAAAGTAGACGAATTATTAGGTTTACCTAAAAATACCGCCATTTTATTTGGTATGTGTCTTGGTCATCCAGATCAAGCCCCTGAAGTAAAACCTCGCCTACCTAAGCATGTCGTGGTGCATGAAAATCAGTATCAAGACCTAAGCTTGGATGATATTCAGACGTATGACCAAACTATGCAAAACTACTATGCAAACCGTTCGAGCAATCAAAAACAGAGTACTTGGTCACAAGAAGTCACCAGTAAACTGGCTGGCGAATCACGTCCGCACATCCTTCCGTATTTGAATGGGAAGGGGTTAGCGAAGAAGTGACCATGTCGAAAGACAACAAAACAAAAAAGAGACATGAGTCACATTTTTAATAATCCTATTTAATACAACGAGATAATTAGTCGGTAGACTTTCTTGGTTGTATTTTAGAAAGAAAACACTACATATAGAGCTAATAAACAAAATTTGAGCTAATTGAACAAGTTTTTTATCCGCAATATGAAATCTTGTAAGTGAAAACATAAAAATACGATATTTATTTGGACACTTGCTGCATTACTGTCTATTGCTCTAACCATTGAAATTCATTAGAGTTCATGCCTCCAGATGCAATCAATCCCTTATTGAGCACTTTATAAATAGAAGAAGGTGGTGCTTATAAGGTTATGTTGTGAAGTCTTTTCTGGAAAAGAATGTTGCTACCAGCAACTCGCTCTTTACGTCAGATGAATGAAAAAACATGAATTTCAAACATAAAAAGCTAGCTAGTTTAGTGCTTTCCTCAGTACTTCTTTCTGGATGTACTGTACCCGGTAGTCACCTTTCCACAGATGGAAAAAACTTCGTCGAAGACAGCAATGTTAGTCGCACTTCTGATTTCAATGTTTTTCCACTTACACTTGATAAAGTATCTCAACTTAAAATTTTGGGGATAGAAGCCAAATCCAACCCTGAACTAGATCGCCAACTTAGCTCTTATGAGTATGAGGTTGGCCCTGGAGATATACTAAACATTACTATTTGGGATCACCCAGAACTAACTATTCCTGCTGGTTCTTATCGCAGCTCTGCTGAAGCGGGGAACTGGGTACATGCTGATGGCACTATCTTCTATCCATATATAGGTATTGTTGAAGTTGCGGGTAAAAACGTTCGTCAAATTCGTGCTGATATTTCTCGCCGATTAGCAAAGTACATAGAAAGTCCTCAAGTGGATGTCAGCGTAGCAGCTTTTCGTTCGAAAAAATCCTACATTACTGGTGAAGTAAGTAATCCTGGACAACAACCAATCACCAACATCCCACTCACCTTGTTAGATGCAATTAACCGTGCAGGTGGATTAGCCGAAAACGCCGACTGGAAAAATGTAACACTGACAAGAAACGGCATAGTTGAAAACATATCTCTTTATGCGCTGATGCAAGAAGGCGACCTCACTGAAAATAGGCTACTTCAACCAGGTGATATCATCCATGTGCCAAGAAATGATTCACAAAAGGTTTTCGTTATGGGTGAAGTTAACGATCCTAAACTACTGAAAATAGATCGCGCTGGCATGAGCCTTACGGAAGCTCTGAGCAACGTTGGCGGTATTAATCAGATATCAGCGGATGCGACAGGTGTATTCGTAATTAGGAGGTCACAAGACGCAGGTTCACTGGGCGACATATATCAACTTGATGTCTCCGATGCGGCAGCGCTCGTTATTGGTACTGAATTTGCTCTGAAACCGTATGACATCGTTTATGTCACTGCGGCGCCTATCAGTCGTTGGAATCGCGTTATTGCACAACTAGTACCTACCATCTCAGGCTTCAATGAACTTACAGAAGGCGTCCTTCGAGTCAGGACTTGGCCATAGAAAAAGCATTCTGAAGGGCTTGTTTGAACATAAACAAGTCATTCAAACGTTGTCTATAAGGAGCAAAACATGTTTTCGAACATTCTTGTCGTGTGTGTAGGTAATATTTGTCGCTCTCCCACAGGAGAGCGGTTACTACAGCAACTACTCCCAGATAAACAGATTTCTTCGGCGGGTATTGCCGTAGAAAAAAGTCGCCTAACCGGAAAGCCAGCAGATGAAACCGCCAGACTTGTCGCGTCAGAACGTGGTATCTACCTGCTAGACCACAAAGCGCAGCAGCTAACCGCTAAGTTGTGCGCAAAACAAGACCTAATATTGGTGATGGAACAAGGTCATATCGATGCTTTGACGGAGCTGGTACCAGAGGCTAGAGGTAAAACAATGTTATTTGGTCACTGGATAGGTTCCGTGGATATTCCAGATCCATACAGACAGAGTAGAGAAGCCTTTGAGCATGCATTATCTCTGATTGAAAATGCTGCTCATGCATGGGCAAAAAAAATATAAATTCAGATCACTTGGCGAAATAAAAAATAATGGCTAACCAAACAATACAACCATCTGCTCTTGCTGATGATGAGATCGACCTAGGCAAGCTCTTCGGCATATTGATAGACGCGAAATGGTTTATCATCAGTATTACACTCTTTTTTGCAACATTAGGTATCGCGGTCGCGTTGCTATCAACTCCGATTTACAAAGCCGACGCGTTAATACAAATCGAAAAGAAAAGTTCAGGTGGTATTTCGGCGATGGTCGGTGACATGGGAGAACTCTTTTCTGCCGAATCATCTGCAACTACAGAGATTGAAATAATTAAATCGAGAATGATTCTTGGCGATACCGTTGATAAGTTTAACTTAACAACCATTGCCACTCCTGATTACTTACCTTTTGTTGGTAAAGGTCTAGCACGAATCAACGGTACTCAAAACTACATTTCTTTGACCACGTTTGAAGTACCTCGAACGGCTAAAGGATTATCTCATCAACTGATTGCTACAGACATCGAGAAAGGTCAATTCAGCTTGATGCTTGAAGACCAAATGGTACTTTCTGGTTCAGTTGGTCAACTAATTGAGATGAATGGCTATCGTGTAAAAGTGAACCAGCTCAATGCTCAAAATGAAGATACTTTTACAATAAGTAAAATAAGCAAGTTAGATGCTATCCACAAGTTAGCCTCACAACTTTCTATTTCAGAGAGAGGTAGCCAAACAGGTATTGTATCTCTAAGTATTGAAGGTGAATACCCAGACCACAATCAGCTTGTTTTAAATGATGTTGTTCAAAACTATTTTTTGCAGAATGTTAGAAGAAACTCAGCTGAAGCTGAGCAGAGCCTCAACTTCCTTAAAGGTCATTTACCCGAGATTAAGGACAAGCTAACTATTTCAGAAGATACATTGAACAGTTTTAGACAAGAAAACGAATCTATCGATTTAAATCTCGAAGCACAATCTACTCTAAAAGTGATGGTGGCACTTGAAGCCCAACTTAATGAGCTAACATTTAAAGAAAGTGAAATCAGTCAAAAATTCACCCAAGACCACCCAGCTTATAAATCGCTGTTAGACAAACGTCAGACATTACTACAAGAGAAAGAGCGTCTTAACAAACAAGTTCAAAAACTGCCAAAAACACAGCGCGAAATCTTGCGTATGACTCGTGATGTCGAAGTAAACCAGCAAATCTACATCCAACTTTTGAATAAAGTTCAAGAGCTAAATATCATAAAAGCTGGCACCGTAGGTAATGTGCGTATTATTGACAACGCACAATCTTACGCAATTCCTATTAAACCGAAAAAACCTTTGATTGTAGTTTTGGCTACTCTTCTAGGAGGCATGGTAGCTGTCGCATTTGTTCTGGTAAAAACCGCGTTTCATCGTGGAGTGACTTCTCCTGATGAAATTGAGCAAACTGGAATATCTGTATATGCAAGTGTTCCAAAATCAGCACAACAATTGGAAGTTGCGAACAAGCTAAAACGTAAAAACAACAAAGACTTACTTCTTTTAGCAAATGCCAATCCAGCAGATCTATCAATTGAAGCACTACGTGGACTTCGAACCAGCTTACACTTCGCAATGTTGGAAGCCAAAAACAATGTCTTAATGATTTCAGGCCCAGCGCCTTCCATAGGTAAGACGTTCGTATCAACTAACTTTGCTGCAGTTGCGGCTAAAACGGGTCAAAAAGTCCTTTTGGTGGATGCTGACATGCGAAAAGGTTATTTACAGCAATGTTTTGGCCTCACAGCAGAGCAAGGGTTATCTGACTTACTAAGTGGAAAAATTGATCGAGCAACCGCAATCAAGCCAAGTCAAGTTGAAAACTTGGATGTGGTTACTCGTGGTCAAGTACCACCAAATCCGTCAGAACTTCTTATGCACCCTCGCTTCAAGAGCTTTGTTGACGAGATGTCTGCACAATACGATCTAGTCATCATCGATACACCGCCTGTACTCGCAGTTACCGACCCAAGCATTGTTGGCGCGCTTGCAGGAACAACTCTGATGGTCGCTCGTTTTGATCAAACGACTTTGAAGGAGATTGAAGTCGCGCAAGGTCGCTTCGAGCAATCAGGCGTTGAAGTTAAAGGTGTGATTCTCAATGCAGTTGAGAAAAAGGCATCTAACTCATACGGCTATGGATACGGCTACTATAACTACGCGTACAAAAGCGAATCATAAGTTGAATTTAGATCGCTAATTAAACCAAATATGACAAAGCCCTGCTAGAAACAGCAGGGCTTTTTCTATTGCACTCTTAATTGCTTGTACGTAATCAAACTAAGCAAGACAAAGAATATTGGGTCACTCCAACCAAAACCGACAAATACTCCGATAATGCCGGCATAGGTAGTAATCACTGCCCCTAAGCCATTAGTAATCAATAATGCTTTAAACAGCTGTTTCGCAGTATGCCCTGATTCCACATTACGTAACATCAAACTCACCGCTGCGATTCCACCTAAAAAGATCGAAGTATGCTGCGATAAAAACAGCGCGTACTGGTCGTTAATTTGTACTCCATACATCGGCCACATTATGGTTGGTACAAAAAACAACGCAAAAGCGAATACCGTATATACGACACCATGAACGGTTAGAAAAGTGCGGTTGGTCATCATCTCCTTATCCTCTAATAGGCCCTTGATTGAGCGTCGTTAACGGCACATTGATATCGAAAATTTGACCTCGTACTTCGACTACGCCCATTTTTCGTAAGCGTGCGGCATGCATTTCGAGATAAGCTTGCGCCGTGGCTTCATCTTCAAAAAGATAGATACCACCACCGAGTTTGTCTTTTTCGCTTTCCGTCCAGATTTTCCAAATCATGCCCGGCTCTTGGTTAATCGACTTAGCTAAGTCGACCAGAGCATTCGACATCTCGTCACCAAACGGACCATGAAATTCAAAATCAACTTGCAATAATTTCGCCATCTTGAGTCTCCTCTTCTTATTGACTCGTTTTCGATGACAAGATTATTACCTTTATAAAACTGACAGAAAAGTTCATAATTTCGCCATTAACTGTCTAAAAAATTGACTCATGAGACTAAAAACGACCTTAGAACAATGGCAAACGCTACAAGCGATTAATCAAGAAGGCAGCATTCAATCCGCAGCTTTACTGCTCAACAAGAGCCATACCACATTGATCTACTCGGTGAGGAAGTTAGAAGACCAACTTGGTATTCAACTTATCGAAGTACGAGGGCGCAAAGCGGGTTTGACAGAGCACGGCAAAACCATACTGCGTCGTGCACAATCCATGCTTGAACAAGCGCGGGAACTAGAAGTCATCAGCGAGCAGTTAAAAAGTGGGGTGGAATCTCAAATCACGGTCGCAGTAGATCATCTTTGTGACCCTTGTTGGCTTTATGCACCACTCAGTCAATTTTTGGAGGACAACAACACGACCTCCGTTCAAGTGGTTGAAACGTCACTGAGCAAAACAACCGAAATGGTCGTAAATGAGCTCGCTGACATCGCAATCATCAACTTACCGATAACCAACTACTCTGCCGAAGCATTTGGCGTAACAACCATGCTGCCTGTAATCGCAGCACACCATCCACTCGCTAAAAAGCCGCATGTTTCCATCGACGATTTTGCAACCACCAGCCAAATTGTCATCCGTGACTTAGGCAATTCAGACAAAACGAAAAGAGATGTGGGTTGGTTACGCGCACGTCAGCGTATTACCGTCGATAACTTCGACCACGCTTTTCACGCCGTAGAGCAAGGCGCTGGATTTTGTCGGCTACCAGCGCACTTAGTCGCAGCCCGCAAGAGCGATAAAATTAAAGTATTGGAGATCGAACACTCCCATCAATATCAAGTTGCGCTGCACCTCACTTTACCCAAAGGAGCCAAAAGTGGTCCTGCGACTCAAGCGCTTTATCGTACTTTACTCAAAAGTGTAGAAACTCGAATCTAGCAACAGTGGTATTGAGTTGAATCGCTAGTGTTATCGCCTATTGATTCTCCCTAAATATAGAGAAACGGCCATTTTGTGACGCTACACTCTCACAAAAGGTTGCACGAAGGATAGCGACCACCTACTATCACTCTGCTCATGCCTAAAGCACCCAACACTCGCGGAAAGAACTCGGTTCACGGCAATATCCTCACCTGCTTGGTTTAGCAGGCACAATCTGTTTTTACCTTCTTTTTAGCTTCTATATAGGCGAGTGTGGAAGAGATAAGAAAGGTGAAATATGAACTCTACAAATAGCTTCTCGATCAATATCAATCAGCAAAAATCCATTGCTAAAAAAAGGCTCAAAGCTATCCGCCTATACGATGACGCCACGTTGGAGTTAGTTAAGCGATTTCACTCCAAACCAGAATCTTTGGCTCCCAATACAATTCAATTGGCTGACGTTCAACATGCACTCGCAAGAGAACTGGACTTATCCAGTTGGAGTAAACTAAAAGCTCATGTCGAAGAGCTAGAAGCGCACAAACTAGCCATCAAAGAACAAAAACCGCCCCTAGATGCAAAAGTAAAAACGCTACACGTTCGTTGTGGCCACGACATTCAACAACAACTTAAAGCCAGCGGATTTGAAGGGACATTTTTAGCCCTGATCGATCCGCTTTGTATTGGCCCCATACCAGCAACACCACAGAACTTCCTTGCCATTCGTGCCCAATATGTCGTAGAGACTCTGCTGCCTGTGATGAAGCGTGAAGACTCGGTTCAAGATATAGTCACATTGGAACAATCAAACCTCGATCTGTTGCAAAGTGATGTATTTGAACGAATCGTCTTTTGGGTCGAACATGACAGTTATGATCAATTGATGCTAATTCGTGCTCTAACACAGTTAGAGAATGTAGAGAATAAAGTGATAGAGATCATTGAGTTGAACCAGTTCCCGGGCACTGAACGATTCATCGGCTTTGGGCAGTTGCCTGAAGAAGCTATTCGTTCTTGTTGGCGATACCGTAAACCTGTGACAGCAAAATTATTCAGTCAGGCTAAACGGTGTTGGCACGCTATTACATCACCGACACCTATTTCCATAGTTAATTTGATTCAGCAGCATAACCTGGATTGCTTGCCCAATATATTCAACGTGCTTAAACGCCATTTGCAAGAGTTACCTAATTCACAAACTGGATTGAGCTTGACACAACACCTCGCACTAAAGGTCTTGAGCTCGCAAAATCGTTCAATTCCCATCAAAGATTGGTTTGAGCAATATCAACAACTAGAACCTCTTCCTTACCTAGGAGACGTGATGTTTTACGCGTTACTCCTCCCTCTAGCACAGTGTCAAACACCTTTGATCACGATTGAGCCACGTGAAAGGCACTGGTGGGAACAAAGCGTCCGTATCACTGAGGCTGGCAAGCAGTGTTTGGAAGGCTTAATACGAGCGAAACAATGCTATTGGGTTGGAGGGATTAAAAATACCAGTCAAAGTTATTGGAGCTGGGATCACCTCCAACTAACTACATTTGCCAACCATCATTGAGTTGACAAATATGAAAGCATAAAGGGTTCGTTGGCTCTGATGAACACTCAATACTAAATTATCCCTAAAGAAGCGACCGCTAGCCTGAATTTAACTTAAATAGTTATGCAGAAATGCATCCACTCCAAGAGAGTATGCACTCTATCTCTTATTAAAATTTATTGTAAATCCTCTTTGTTATCGGTTGTATATTCGATAAAAGTGTTAAAATACAAACTTTTCATCCGGCCAATTCGTTAATATTTGGTTAAAATCCCATTTTTATTAGTGATAAAGTTCACATCTATTAACCATTTAGAGGATTATTCTTTCGTATTTTCTCACTCCGCTGCTAATCTGCTCGCCGCTTTGAAGTGAACTCAAGGTGCATAACTATAAGGAGTGTTCTCATGAATACCAAGAAACCGATGTCGCTTACCAGCCGCGTAATTTTAGGTATGGTTGCGGGTATCTTGACAGGATTTGCAATTCGCACACTTTTTGCCGACAACGGATTTGTCGACGCATACATTGTTAATGGATTATTCGAAGTTGGTGGACAGATCTTCGTTGCCAGCTTAAAAATGCTTGTTGTACCGCTAGTATTTGTTTCGTTAGTTTGTGGTACTAGCTCTCTCAAAGACCTCTCTACACTGGGTCGCATGGGCGGTAAAACCCTCGCTTTCTACGTTACGACAACAGCTATCGCGATTACGCTTGCTCTAACTATGGGTACTCTATTCCAGCCAGGGGCAGGGGCAGATCTAACGGCAGCAAGTTCATTCAAATCAGCCGAAGCGCCATCTTTAGGTCAGGTGATCATCGATATGTTCCCGACCAACCCAATCAGCGCAATGGCAGAAGGTAAAACTCTGCAAGTTATCGTGTTCGCCGTGCTATTCGGTATCGCGATCAGTGCAGCGGGTAAACCAGGCGAACGCATCGCAGCATTCTTCTCTGATCTGAATGAAGTGATCATGAAACTGGTCGCGATTTTGATGAACTTGGCGCCTTATGGGGTGTTCTTCTTAATGGCGAAGCTATTTACTGGTCTTGGTCTGGGCGCGATCGTCAATCTGGCAGAGTACTTCTTAGTACTGGCTGGTACGCTTGTCCTACACGGTCTAGTTACTTACAGCTTAATGTTAAAAGGTTTCACAGGTCTAAACCCAATTACGTTCCTACGTAAGATGGAAGACGCGATCATGTTTGCTTTTTCTACAGCATCATCGAACGCGACGATTCCAGTGACAATGGAAACAGCAAAGCACCGCATGGGTGTTGAGAACCGTGTATCATCGTTCACAGTACCACTTGGTGCAACCGTGAACATGGACGGTACGGCGATCATGCAGGGCGTAGCAACTGCGTTTATTGCTCAAGCTTTCAATATTGATTTAACTATGGGCGATTACCTAATGGTTATCATGACGGCAACTCTGGCGTCTATCGGTACCGCAGGTGTTCCTGGTGTGGGTCTTGTCATGCTTGCTATGGTATTGAACCAAGTTGGTCTGCCGCTTGAAGGCATCGCGCTCATCATGGGTGTTGACCGTCTTCTTGATATGATTCGTACCGCGGTAAATATCACTGGTGATAGTGCTGTGACCGTCATCGTTGCGAAATCAGAAGGTGCATTGGATGAAGCTCGCTTCAACGACCCAATGGCAGGCGTAGCCGAAGAAGAAGTGCACCTGAAACGCGCGGAAGCTTAAACCCTTCCAAGTTAAATTATCCTGTCTAAGCAAAAACCACCTTACTCTAAGGTGGTTTTTTATTTCCAATTAACCCGAAGTCAAAAAGGTTTAGATAAATTTCTCGTCCCCCGAGGTTGTTTCAATTACTAATCGATAAGTAGTTAGATTCTATATTAGTTCATCTAGAGGGTTAAGATAACTCGCCTATGTTTATCACTTTGAAAATGATATAAGGAACATTTTCATCATATAGAGATACAAATTCCATTATCAAATTAAAGTTCAAAACCAAATCGCGATAGATAGTAGTCTGATAATTAAGTTGGTACTAAGATACATACATCATAATTTCATGTTTAAAAATAGTCTTTTTTATTCATTTTCTCATTTCCAATACTTGCATTAGGTTTCAACGAAAGTATGTTCGATTTTTTTAAGAAATTTAAATATACATTAAGCCCAGAGGTAAAAGGTACTTTAGTTCTTGATCAAAGACCTCTAGAAAATGTAACGGTTTACTTAGAAGCTAATTTTTTAAAAAATAATTACAAAAGGAGTTCAAGTACTAATGAGTTAGGTGAATTTCACTTTAAACCAGTCATACATGCTCAAAGGTTCAAAGAATCAGCTTTGAATCAAGCATATTCATATATCGGAATATATACCTATATAAATGAAGAAAAGAAATATATTTGGGAGTCTCAGTTAAACTACGTTTCACCACCTATATTTATAAAGGACAACTTAAGTAATCTTTACTGTGAGCTTGAAGATACCGAGTTTCGATACTTTTTCAAGAATATCAATCTAGAAAATGCTGGAGATCTAATGGTTATTAGCAACTGCAATTTAAATGGATTTTTATATAAAAGACATTTTTCATAGAGTTTATGATTGTGATGATTATTAAACTCAAAGTTCTTTAAAAGAAAAAGCTATACCTGCACGCCTCAATCAAGTTTAAACATATCAATCAAAGTGCTAATTCGCAGAATATTTCTCTAAAGTAATTCACTACTTAACTTTCGTATACTCCTGATTCTACATAACCAGTTAGTTTGCACTGACTGTACACATAAGTATCATCTTCACCATTTCCAAAATAAGAAAAAGCGAAGTAGTAAACTTCATTGGTTACTTCACAATTCAAATTTCCCATATTTTCTCTAGCAAACTCATAAGTCTCATAACCATCAATTGAAGACTCCCATATCGTCACCTCTTCTCCATTTGCTAGATGAGTCTTCAGGAAAACGAGCACGTATTTCTGATCTAAGTTCAATAAGTCTTGAGACTCATGCTCTTCAAATGCAGGGAAGGCAAACGATCCGTTAGCATCAGTAATAGTTTGAAACTCATGAATGGTTCCACGCACACCGACTCGGAGGACCACTAATTGAGATGACAACGGTTTTCCGTTCAAAGTTAGCATACCAATAATATCTGGCGTATACCTGTACATGAAAGGTTTCTCTTAGATAAAAACTTGAATCTGAAAGTACCCTTTCAAATCGAGCAAATCTACTACGGAAAAACGTATTGTGACGAGCTCGTGTGCTTTGAGTAAATGTTAAAAATAACAATTTCTTGTTTGCGCTAAACCAAACATAGACATGTTTGATGGGCCATACCTACTCCACCATCGAATTCAGTTTTTCTCTGGCTTGTGCTTCGTGTTCTTTAGTGATGGCATTACCGACTGAGTTCGCGGCTAAGGTAAGTGCCGCCATATCATCGGTAAAACCGACGCCAGCTAGTAAGTCTGGCACCATATCTGTTGGTAGGACGAAGTAAGCCAGCGCGCCACCTAGTATAGCCTTGTGGCGAACGGCGGTGTTGGAATCTGTCATCGCGAGCCATGATTTTATGCCCATTACGGCAATTTCTTCACCCGCTTTCTTAACCGAACCTTTCATTTTTCGCCAGAATGTTTTCTCATCTGGCGCTTGCATCGTTTGATCTTTGGCGTCTTTCGGCGCCGATTTTACAGACATTGTTGTGGTCATCGTTGCCTCCGAAATTTATGACTATGTCCAACATATTAATAAATCGAACCTGAACGCAAGATTAATAACAAGAAATGATAGTAAAGTGAAACACAGATAGAAAAATCCCCAAACCGAAGTCCGGGGATTATTGCCTTGGAAACAAACAGCTTTGGGAACCAAGCTTTAGAAGCAAAATGCCTTATTGAGCAATCTTCTCCAGTACACGCATCAGCATTTTGATACGTTGTTCGATAGACTCAAGCAACAAGTACTCTTGATCACTGTGGAAGCCTGCACCGATAGGCCCTAGACCATCCAAAGTTGGAACGCCAAGAATTGCCGTATTGTTTGCATCAGAGCCACCACCGACTTCTTTCCAGTTGATGTCGATCGCCAGTTCACTTGCGGCTTCTTCAACTAATGTCATTAAGCTTTCTGTTTGTGGGCTTGGCACCATAGAAGGCTTATAGGCTTCACGAACCAACTCAATGCTCACGCCATCAACGAATGGTGTTTCCAGCATGCCATTTAGCTTGCTATCGACATCATCGTATTCTTCGTTGCTCCAGAAACGCACATCCACGATCGCTTCAGCATGTTCCGGAACTATGTTCGCACCGTTACCGCCAGAAACAATACCGACGTTCAACGTGGTACCAGAGTCAAAGTTGGTCATTGCATTGACAGCCAGAATCCAATTTGCCATCTCAGTGATTGCGCTGCGACCGTTTTCTGGCTCGTTACCTGCGTGAGCAGCAACGCCATTAAAGGTCATTTTGTAGCGAGCCATGCCTTTACGCGCTTTCACTAAACCACCGTCTGCACGTGCTGCTTCTGCAACCAGTACATTCTTAGCGTTTTTCGCAACTGATTGAATCCAATCCACAGAATCCAGAGAGCCTGTCTCTTCATCTGGGTTCATGCAGATAGCGATAGATAACTTATCCAACACAGCTTGGTCTAGATTACGCATCGCGTACACGATGTTCAGCAAACCAGATTTCATGTCAGACACACCTGGACCGTACGCTTTCTCTGCATCTTGAAACATTGGACGAAGCTCAGCGGTACCCACAGGGAACACCGTATCCATGTGACCAATTAGCATCACATCGATTTGCTCAGCTTCCGGCTTATTTCGAACTTCAAGACCAACACCGGCTCTGCCACAGTCGATGCGTTTTACGCTCCAACCTGACATCGCTTGGTACTTCTCTTCAAATTGAGAAGCGATGAACTCGATACCATCAGTAGTGTAAGTGCCACAATCCACATTGATTAGCGGACGTAGCTCTTCTAGATATTCATTTAGAGAGAATTGCATGACTCACTCCTAGACAAACAGATTCATCACTAGCATTGCGCCAAATGCGTTCAATACTGAGATTGCAATCATAACTGGGATGTAACGACCTTCAGTACCAATTGGACCCATGATACGACCCATGTACTGAACTTGAGAGCCCATTAGGTAGATAGCAGGCGCAAGAATCGCAATGTGCGTGCCGTTCAGGATACCTTGGTCAAACAGTGTAATCACTACGCCAACCGCGCCGCCCATCGACATCCAAGCCCCGATCAATACCGCTGCTGCTTCACCCGGAAGACCAAACACTGCCATGATTGGAGAAAACACAGTGCCCATCAGATCCAGCGCACCAGTGATTTGCAGCGCTTTGATGATAACGAACGCCATTAATACGTTAGGAACCGTAGAGGTAGTCGCAATTACCCAACCTTTCTTAGCACCTTCGACGAAGATATCCGTCACCATTGGTTTTTTCGCTTTAACGTCACCCATTATGCCGTCTCCTCTTTTAGGTTCTCTGATTTGTTTTGGTCTTGCTTGTCTTCTTTACCTTCCGTCATGTTTAGGTAGATACGGAACAGGTTCGCACCAATGATCTTAAACGCGAACATCACCACAACCGCCAAACCAATAGAAGAAGTTACTGCTAGAGAGCCGTCAGCCATCGTCAACGTGAACAATACCGCACCCGATGAGAAGAAGTTCACGATGGTTGCACCCGCAGTGAACTGGAACATGGTAAATACGTCCGTTTCACGCTTAGTTAGGTGACCTTCATCTTTTAGTTGACGCGTCATAGCCGCACCTGCATCGGTACTTTGTAGAGAAGCAATTAAAGCCAGACCAGAGTTACCGGGGATGCCCATTAGAGGACGTAGTAGAGGAGTAAGAAGCTTACGAGCGGCTTCAAGTGCACCGTAGTGCTCAAGTACGTTGATCATACCTAATGCGAACATAACGGTTGGAATCAAAGTAAGTGCGAAAATGAAACCGTCACGAGCACCGCTACCGCCAGTACCGCGGAAAGAGGTAGTCGCAGCTTGTACCGCGCCATCCGCACCTTCCGTTACGCCGTAAGCCACTTTACCGAAAGAGCCATTAAGCGTTGTAAAGTCGAATACACCGTACCATTCGTTGGATTGCATCAGACCAGAAAAGAACACAACCGCAAACGCCAGAGCAACGTAGCACCCCAGTGTAACTTTACGCTCAGTTTGAACAGGAATTTTCATAACATTACCTACACATGTGGAACTTAACACATATGTTCACCTGAATAATGTGCTAGAGAGATGATCAAAATCAATCCGCCTGCCGAACATTATCGCGACTCAGTTATGAAGTTTTGTTTTATGATTCCAATCACAATTGAAAGATAATAAAAATTTGTGCTAACAATTAGGTATATTAATCTATGTCGATAGCTCACGACTTCTTCATCAACTCAACAAATGATTCTGACGAATATTGCTTTCTACAACATTCATGACGTACTTCATACTTTGGCATTGAGGCAATATCGATTAACTCGAAAGTAACATTCAGCCACGAAATTTAGGTTAGGATGGCCCGGTCATATGTAAACGGTATAAACCAGAATTAACAGGACTATACGACCCATTGTTACGCTCACAATATAAAATAGCCAAATGGACACTCGCCCTCGTGCTTTGGGTGGTGATGATATGCTTAAGCCAAAATTCTGGTTTCTCGAAAAGCTGCCCGAAGGCTCACCAAATACAGAGTCAGCAAGATGAAAGCGTGAATTTATCACCATCTTGCGACCTTTCAGAAAAGCTGGTTCAAGCTTACCAACATCAGTTTGATCATATTCTTATTCCATTTTTTCTGTTTGCTTTGATTGTGGCGCTGCCGATGACAACCACAGCAATTCGCTATCTGGAATACACAGAACCGATACCGGAAAAGTATCGGGTTCACCTAAAACTTTGCGTGTTTAGAGAATAAAGCCAGCAAGGCGAGAGACCTTTCTGCCTGACTTTTGTACATATTTTATTCACTTCACATAACAAACAACGAAATTTAAAAGTTTTAGGAAATATTATGACATTCACTCGTACACTTTTGGCGTTAACGATGGCTATCGTACCTGCCGTATCTTTCGCATCAGAAAAGACCGCAGAACAAAAGCTAGAGGAAGTTACTCAGATACTAAAAGAAAACCCTCAAATTCTTGATTCATTGCACCAAAACCTTCAAGAGTACATTGCGTATCAACAGTCATTTGGCGACACCTTGAAGGAGGTTCGTCAATATCTAAGTGATGGCAAACATTCCTCTTTTGGTGCTGAAAACCCTGAGTTAACCATTATTAACGTAACAGACTACAGCTGCCCTTTTTGTAAACGTTTAGAAGGAGAGCTGGTCAAAGTTGGTAAGGAATATCCGCAGGTAAAAGTGCTTAACCTCAATGTCTCTTTTAAAGAACAATACGAGAAAAACGGCTACAACTCGGCAAGTTACGCATTAAATGTTTGGCAAAACCAGCGAGATAAGTACGAACAAGTGCATGAGTTATTGGTGAAAAAACCGGGCGCACATGACGCACGTTCCTTAAATCAAATCGCGAAAAAAACGGGGACAGAAGCACAGCTTGTCGACGACAAAGAGACCAAGGCGTTGCTTGATAAAAACTATCAGTATTTCACGCAACTTGGTTTACGCGGCACGCCCGCGTTGATCATTAATGATCAAGTCATTCCTGGCTATGTGCCGTTTGACGAGCTAGAAAAAGTCATCGACCAAGAACTGGCGAACTAATACAACAAAGCCCTTCCCTGATAACTCAAGGAAGGGCTTTTTCTATCTAGGCTTAAAACGAAGTTCTAACTACTTGTCGCGACCCACAAAAGCCACAACGACTTTGTCATTGCCAAGCGAGCGAGAGAACACGTACGCGCCTTCTTGTTCAATTACTTGATGCTGACCCGCACCAATCGCTGAGTGCGCTTTACGGAACTGACCAAGAGTTTGCCAGTGTTTGAGCAGCGCTTGCTTCTCATCAGATAGCTTCCATACCATGTCAGAACGAGTGCCTTGGTGGAAATCGTCCGCGTAAGGACCAATGTTACGACCAACTTCATCACCATAGTAAACCTGAACAGCACCAGGGCTTAGAAGCAGTGCATTCGCGGCGTTACGCTGCATACCGTAATCTTTGAAGCGAGAGAAGAACAGCTCGGTATCGTGAGAAGACATGTAGCTCACAGGGTTAAAGTCTTTCTCATTGGCGATAGTGTCCGCATAGCTTTGGTAAGTGTCTGCCATTTGGCTGAAACACGCCGCGCCTTTATCTAATTTCTTCTGCATGTCGAAGTTAATCAACGCATCAAAGCCATCGTCAAAGTAAGGGCTGCGATAAGCGCTATGTCCCCATACTTCACCCATCATCCAGAATGGCTGACCTGACTTGCCGTTCTCTTTACGCCACTGCTCAAGGCTGCTTGATGCCTCTTCTTTCAAGCGTTTCCACACATCGCCTTCAACGTGCTTCACCGTATCAACACGGTAACCATCAATACCAAAGCGTTTCACCCAATCAGTTTGCCACTCAATCAAGTAATCCGAGACGGTGTAATTGTCACGCGCCTCTACGCGAGTACCAGGGTTATCCAATAGCCACTGCGCAGGCTTCACGGCTTTGTCTGATTCAGTGATAAAGTCAGGCAAACCCGCCAATGACATGGTGATATCACTGCTGCCCGGAGCTGGGTATCCTGGTAGACCTGTTCTTACCCAGTCACCGCCCCACCATTTCGCCCAGTTTGGACTCTGGTAATCAATATTCTGGTGGTAGCTATGCCAGTTTTCGCCCGCTTTTGGTTTCCAATCCCCCCACTTCTTAGGTAGGTCAGCGTTTGGTTTTAACACCTCAATGCCGTCAAATTGCAAATCGGCTAGCGTTGAGTAACCGGTGTGGTTGATTACTGCGTCCATCAAGACTTTAAGGCCACGTTTGTGTGCCTCTTCCACCAGCTTTTTCAGATCATCTTCGTTACCGAAGTTCTCATCAATCTTGGTGAAATCACGCGTCCAGTAACCGTGGTAAGCGTAGAATGGGAATGAGCCGCTATCACCGCCGCCAACAAAACCATGCACTTGCTCAACGATTGGCGACAACCAAATCGCATCTGTACCTAGGCTCTTTATGTAATCTAGCTTTTCGATCACACCTTTTAGGTCACCACCGTGAAAGGTACCAATCTCTTCTTTACCGTCTTTCTTGCGACCATAGCTGTTGTCATTGCTCGTATCAGCATTATTGAAACGGTCGACCATCACGAAGTAAATGTTGGCATTGCGGTAATCAAACGGCACTGCTTCTTTGGTTTTCTTCACTGGCTCTAGTAGCACCAAACCGCCTGAATCTTTGCTTGGTGTCAGCGATACTTGCTGATCTTTTACTTCGACCATCTGACCAGAATAGGCATCACGCAACTTGGTGCCATCGGGGAAACTGTCACCCAGCGCGATGGTGACTTCGCCGCCTTGGTAAACCTCACATTGCACTTGTGGGATTGGGCGTTTAAATTCTGTCTTGGCAGCTTTCTTAGGCTCTCGCTTGAAGCGTAGAGTTTTGGCTTCCACATCAAAAGCAAAAGAGTAATCGCCAGTAAAACGGATTTTTAAAGGCAGTTCTGTTGGCTTTCCACAGTTCAGCGCGATAGGTTTGTTGAACTTGACCTTCTGACCATCAGGCGCGACACAGTCGCCTTCAATACCCGTGATTTTGAGCGTGTATCCGTCTTTGGTTAAGGGCACAACCAAAGGCTGCTCTGCACTTAACGGAAAGTCACGGCTGTTGGTCGTGGTAGCAATGGTGATGTTTGGCTCGGCGATGGCACTTGCCGATGCAAGCAATAAGGTAGTCGTAATCAGATTCAGTTTCATCGTTCAGTCCATTGGTTGCGCATAGGCGCAGTATTCGTGTTGTAGTTTTATTCACACTAATAGTAAATGGATGAAAAACTGAGCACATCATTCTGAAAAGCTACGCCCTAAAGCTTGTGACGCTTCACATTTTGCTTTTATGGGGGCGTAGTTCTACTTATGAGCAGGGTAAAAAGGAGTTTAAAGCTGAACGCTACCAAGGTTACGCATTTGTCTCATCGCCCAATTGACGCGGCTGATGGTGTAAGAAGTCTGAGGGTAAACTTTGATGCGATACGGATTTGGCAGCACCACCGCAAGCCTTGCTGCTTGGCGTGTTGAAAGTTGTTTAGCAGGAATACCAAAGTAGTTTTGCGCAGCGGCTTCCGCGCCATAAATACCTGGACCAAACTCCACCACATTCAAATACACTTCAAGAATGCGTTTTTTACTCCACATTGCTTCCATCAGCAGAGCAAAATAAAGCTCATACGCTTTGCGCACATAAGAGTGTGAAGGAAACAGAAACACGTTCTTTGCAGTTTGCTGAGTAATCGTGCTCGCACCGCGAGAGGGACCGTTCTCGCCAGACTCTGAGATCACTTTAAACAAGGAATCAAAATCCACTCCGTAATGGGTCGGGAACTTTTGATCTTCTGTCGCAATCACGGCCAGTTGAATGTGTTTAGAAATATCACTCAAAGGCACCCATTCATTTTGACTCTCTTCAGGAAATCCTTCAGGAGGAGAAATTATGCGGCTGATCTTCCATCCCCAAATTGGTGGATCGATGTATTTCACTATGCCAACGAGCATCACTGGTAAAAGCAAAAGCACCAATAAGATATTGAACAGAAGGGATTTAATCTTTCTCAAAGTCCGACCTAGCCTAATTTCATAAAACAATATGATGCAAGTATAGAGTATGCAGTCTGTTTATCGTTAGTGAAAACTTGGTTAAAAAAAAGCCCGATTTACAATGTAAAACGGGCTTAGAATTTGATTAGACTAAATTATTTGTGCAGCTTGTAGAACACGGTTGAAAGTGGAGGTAAACGAAGCTCAAGTGATTGAGGCAGTGATTCACTTTCAACTTTTTCCGTTTTCACAATGGTCAGCACTTTAAAATCGCTGCCGCCGTATTTGCTGTCGTCTGTATTCAGTAGCAGTTCGTATTGACCTGCATTTGGAACACCTAAACGGAAACGCTCGTGTGGTACGGGCGTAAAGTTGGTGATGATCAGAATACGCTCACCTTCTTTACTAATACGCTCGTGCGCTAGGATGCTCGCATCCGCTTCGTCTTGTAGACGCCACTCAAAACCAGCAGGAACACAATCTTGATCGTGCATCGCCGCTTCATTTCGGTATAAGTGGTTCAAATCTCGCATCAGCTTTTGGACACCTTGATGACGCTGATATTCCAGTAAGAACCATTGCAACTGATCATCGTGGTTCCACTCCGCCGTTTGGCCAATTTCCGCGCCCATAAAGTTCAGCTTTTTGCCCGGTTGACCATACATATAACCGTAGTATGCTCGTAGGTTTGCGGTTTGCTGCCATTCATCACCCGGCATCTTGTTATGGATAGAGCCTTTGCCGTACACCACCTCATCGTGAGAGAGAGACAAGACGTAGTTCTCGCTGTGCGCATAAACCAGCGGGAATGTGATGGTATTGTGATGGTATTTGCGGTGAACAGGATCTTCTTTGATGTATGAAAGACTGTCGTGCATCCACCCCATATTCCACTTGAAGCCAAAACCTAAACCACCCATAAAGGTTGGCGCAGACACGCCCGGAAACGCCGTTGACTCTTCCGCAATCGTCATCGCATTCGGGAAGTGCTTGTACACTTCTTCGTTCATCCATTTTAAGGTTGCGATTGCGTCGTAGTTTTCGTTGCCACCGTCGACGTTTGGTACCCACTGATCGTGACTACGTGAATAATCGAGATAGAGCATCGACGCGACAGCGTCCACGCGAATGCCATCGATATGGAATTGTTCAAACCAGTACAGCGCATTCGATACAAGGAAGCGACGCACATGTTCACGGCCTAAATCATAGATGTATGAGTTCCAGTCTTGGTGCCAACCGCGACGCGGATCTGGATCATGGAACAGAGGCGTACCATCAAAGTTCGCTAAACCATGATCATCCGATGGGAAGTGCGCCGGTACCCAATCCAGCACAACACCGATACCAGCTTGGTGACACGCATCCACGAAGAATTTGAAATCATCAGGGGAGCCAAAGCGGCTAGTTGGTGCAAACAAGCCAACAGGTTGATAGCCCCATGAACCATAGAATGGATGCTCAGACACAGGCATAAGTTCAACGTGGGTGTAGCCCATATCCACAAGGTATGGCACCAACTGCTCCGCGAGTTCGCGGTAGTTCAGGAAATCACCTTTCTCGTCGCGCTTCCATGATCCAGCATGTAGCTCGTAAAACGATAACGCTTCATCACGCTTTTGCGTCACTGCACGGTTTTGCCATTTCGCATCTTGCCATTGGTAACGCTTGTGATCGTAAGTAATGGACGCGAACGATGGGTATTGCTCAGAGTAGAAACCCCAAGGGTCTTGTTTATGAGGAAGCCCTTCCCCATTTGGCCCTTTGAGCTCAAATTTGTATTGTACCCCCTCTTCCAGACCAGGAATGAATAGGCCCCAGATACCGTAGTCTAGGCGTTGCATTGGATGACGACGGCCATCCCATTGGTTGAAGCAACCCACAATGCTAACAGCCGATGCATGTGGTGCATAAACAAGGAAACGCACACCAGAGATGTTTTCACCGCCACGTTCTAGCGTGACAAAGTGTGCGCCCATGTAGTGATACATGTCTTTTGGCGTATGCAGATGCTCGTACTCTTGGTAGATATTGTGGTACTGGTACGGGTCATCAATAATTTGTTCAACACCATTCCAATCGACCGCTAAACGGTAGTGGGTCAGGTGTAAATCGCGTTGCTCTTTTAAGATGAAACCGCTGTCGCCATCACGCTCAAGCGCCACACGAGGTTCACCATTAACAAGCAGTTCAACCTTGTTTGCGCCCGGCATCCAAACTCTCAGCGAAGCTTCGTCGTCAATGAAAGGACCCAGCGCCGCAAATGGATCTGAGTAAGCCGCCTCAGCAAGCAGTTCGTATGCGCGTTCGTGTTGTTTCTTTATTTTCTTGGTTTTGGTGGTTTTCAAATCTTTCTCCCTAGAGCCAACATCCTTTTCAAGACCAGAGATCTGAATCAAACATCGGTTTCTCCACAGCCAACGTTGTGAACTCACAAAAAGACTCCGCTTCTCACATTCGTTGCGTAAACGGCGTCAAAATACAAAAATGCCCGCTATTGTCGCGGGCATAATAACGGTACTTCATCCTAACGGATTGTGTTTTAGGAATGAGTGACCTAGACGGAACTTTCGTACCTCTGAGCTAACAAAATTGGTAATCAGCTCGTCCATCTACGCCACTCTAGGCATCTTACTTACTCGCCTGTGCACGAACTTCAGTAAGGCGTTTAGAAATACGATTCACATCTTCACGGCTGAAGATTTCATCTAGGTTCATCGACAATTTACGACGCCAGTTTGGATACTCATCCACCGTACCAGGAATATTGACCGGTTGATCCATTTCTAGCCAGTCTTCAAGCTGCACACTAAGCAGTGCAGAGTCACCCGCGGCTACGTGCAGTTGCAGCGCTTCGCTTAGGTATGAATCCATTGGCACGTACTGAGCATCATGACCAATGCCTTCTGGCAGATAGCCATGCCAGCGAACACTGTCTAGAATGCCTTGTTTGCACTTCAAGCGGTCAGCGAATAGGCCTTCCAACTGCTGCTCATCAGGGTACAGACCAATCTCACGCCCCATCTTCAAGTCATCACAGTGCCAGAAACCGCGTAGTGTTGGCATATCGTGCGTACACAGCGCAGCCATAGACTGCTCAGCGTAGTGCTTCGGAGAAATAAAACCGCCGTCGTCTTTTGATGTTTCGAAGAAGAAGACTTTGTACGAATGCACACCCGCATCACGAAGGATATCAACGATTTCATCAGGTACAGTACCCAAGTCTTCACCGATTACAGAACACTGATGACGGTGAGATTCCAACGCTAGGATTGCTAGCATGTCTTCAACTGGGTAGTACAGGTATGCGCCTTCTGTCGCTTTCTCGCCTTTTGGAATCCACCAAAGGCGAAGCAGGCCAAGTACGTGGTCGATACGCAATGCTCCACAATGCTTCATGTTAGCACGTAGCAATTTGATGTAAGCGTCGTAGCCAGTCGCTTCTAAAACCTGAGGGTTAAGCGGAGGCAGACCCCAGTTTTGGCCTAGTGGACCAAGTACATCTGGTGGCGCACCGATGCTTGCATCCAATACTAGCGCGCCTTCGTCAGCCCATGTTTCGCTGCCTGAATCTGCAACACCAACCGCAAGGTCGCGGTACAAACCCACAGCCATGCCTTTTTCTTCGGCTAGCGCTTGCGCTTCTTTGATTTGATCGTCTGCGATCCATTGCAGGTACATGTACAAGTGAACACGATCTTGGTTGTCCTTAATGTACTTCTGAGTACCGGCTGCGTCGAATGTGCGGTATTTCTCAGGGAATACTGGCCAGCCCCACATGTTTGCATCTTCTGCATGTAAATCAGCATGAAGTGCATCGAATGCAGCTTGGTGTAGCAAGCTGTCGCCGCCTTTTTCAACAAAGTCCAAGAAGGCACGAGCGCGATCAGTGTTCTTGTCTAAATGGCGAGCTTTAAACTCACTGAATAGCAACGGAAGAACGCTCATTTTTAGTTGCGAAACTTCGGTGTAATTCACCCAATGAGAGTCTCGCGCTTTTTGTAAACGTTGTTGGAACTCTGCGCTACCAACACGCTGTTGTGCTTCTGCACTTAGCGCGAATTCAGGTACAGAGCTTACGTCGATGTACATGATGTTCAACCAACGACGAGAAGACGGGCTGTATGGGCTTGCCCCTTCTGGATTCGCAGGGAACAGCGAGTGAATCGGGTTCAAGCCAATGAAGTCACCGCCACGAGAGGCAATATCACTCACCAGTTGTTTTAGGTCGCCAAAATCACCGATGCCCCAGTTATGCTGAGTACGCAGTGTGTAAAGCTGGATACTAGGACCCCATAGCTTTTTGTGTTGGTTTAGATCGTCTTGTTTGAAACACGCTTTCGGCGTAATGATCAATGACATCTCGTAAGGTGTTTTACGACGCTTACGACTGATGATCAGTTTGTGATAACCCCAAGCCAAGTTCTTTGGCAATGCAAACACTAGAGGGCCACCCTCAGCACGCTCATCACGAACAATTTGGGACTGAAGATAGCCTTCAAGTACCTCTCCTTGTTCTGTTTCTAAACGCCAGCTGAATTCACTCTCACGAGCACTCGTACCTAGGTTTAGTTCCACTTCGACTGGTTCGCCGTCGCGTAAAACAAGAACAGGGGCTAGTACGTCTTTTTTATGTTTCTTTTCAGCAGAAGCCAGTAGTTTTTCATCACTGCTAGTATCGTAGCCAAGCGAAGCGAGCAAGCGGCGTAGCGTCTCCTCAGACACTTTAGCCTCATCTCCCCAAGCACTGACATAGCTATCAGCCAATCTCGCCATTTCCGCGACTTTCTTTAATGCTGTTTGTTCTTTCATCGCTTTCTCCGAAGGTAATACCAACACCTTCCATGTAGGGTTTTATTGTTATCAATAACTTCTTTTGGAAAATGACCAAAGGTAGCGCTTGGCTACCTTGGTCTTAACTAGGTTCTATTAGCGTTTCACCGCTTCAAGTTTCCAGATATTGTTCACGTAGTCTCGGATTGAGCGGTCTGACGTGAACTTGCCAACAAGGGCGGTATTAAGAATGGCCTTCTTCGCCCAGCCAGCTTGATCTTTATATTGTTCGCTCATGTCTTCGTGCGCTTTCACATACGATGCGAAGTCCGCAAGACATAGGTATGGGTCACCGCCATCCAGCAGGCTATCGTACGTTGCACGTAGTAGGCCCGGTTGACCTGGAGTGAATTCTTCACCCAGTAGTAGGTCCATGGACGCTTTGAGTAGGTGATCCGCGTTGTAGTAGTCAAATGGGTTATAACCTTGAGCTTTTAGCGCTTTCACACCTTCAACGTCTAGACCGAAGATGTAGATGTTCTCATCGCCCACTTCTTCACGAATTTCAACGTTCGCACCATCCATCGTACCGATAGTTAGGGCACCGTTTAGCGCCATCTTCATGTTACCTGTACCTGATGCTTCTTTACCCGCTAGCGAGATTTGTTGAGAAACGTCAGCCGCAGGGATAATGATTTCAGCCATGCTCACGCGGTAGTCAGGGATGAATACCACTTTCAGCTTGTTACCGATGCGAGGATCGTTGTTCACCTTGTCTGCAATCTTGTTGATTGCGAAGATGATTTCTTTCGCTAGGTGGTAACCCGGTGCTGCTTTTGCTGCGAAGAACACAACGCGTGGCGTACACTCAAAACCTGGTTCATTAAGAATACGGTGGTACAGAGACAGTACGTGTAGCAAGTCTAGATGCTGACGTTTGTACTCGTGCAGACGCTTGATTTGAACATCGAAGATTGCATTAGTATCGAGCTCGATACCCATGTTCTCTTTCACCCAAGTTGCTAGGCGTTCTTTGTTCTCTTTCTTCACTGCCATGAATTCTTTTTGGAATGTCGCGTCAGTAGCGTACTTCGCAATACCTTCAAGTTGCTCTAGTTTCGCTGGCCATTCTGGGCCGACTTTCTCAGTGATAAGCTGAGACAGACCTGGGTTACAGAACTTCAACCAGCGACGTGGCGTAATACCGTTCGTTACGTTGTGTAGACGTGTCGGGTACATTTCGTGGAACTCTGGGAATAGGTCTTTCTTAACCAATTCAGAGTGAAGTGCTGCTACACCGTTTACTGCGTAAGAGCCGATTACACATAGGTTTGCCATGCGAACCATGCGGTGGAAACCTTCTTCGATGATAGAAAGCTTCTGTTGCTTCGCGACATCACCCGGCCACATTGCACGTACGTCTTGTAGGAAGCGGTGGTTGATCTCGTAAATGATCTCCATGTGACGTGGTAGCAGGTGCTGGATTAGCGACTCTGGCCATGTCTCTAGTGCTTCTGGAAGTAGCGTGTGGTTGGTGTACGCAAATGTCTTAGAGCTGATTTCCCAAGCCGCTTCCCAAGCTAAACCTTTTTCATCCATCAGGATGCGCATTAGTTCAGGAATCGCAATCGTTGGGTGTGTATCGTTAAGCTGGATAGTTTCTTGCTTAGGTAGATCCGCTAGCGAGTAGCCCGCAGCTTCGTGGCGACGTAGGATGTCACGTACAGACGCTGCTGAGTGGAAGTACTGCTGCATTAGACGCAGTGTTTTACCTTTCTCGTGGTTGTCATTCGGGTAAAGCACTTTAGTGATGTTACCTGCGTCGATCAGTGCGTGCTGAGCTTCGAAGTAATCACCATTGTTAAAGCTTGCTAGTGAAAATGGTGCAATCGCCTGACATTCCCAAAGACGTAGCGGGTAAACCGTGTCTGATTCGTAACCCACAATTGGAAGATCCCAAGGCATTGCTCTTACTGTCATGCCTGGTACCCATTTGCGAACCTCTTTACCGTTCTCGTTAATCACTTCAACGTGACCGTAGAAACCGATCTCTTGCGCAAGTTCTGGACGCGCAATTTCCCAAGGGTAGCCTTCTACACCGCGCCATGCGTCAGGTGCTTCTTGCTGGCGACCATCTTTGAATGACTGTTTAAATAGACCGTATTCGTAATGTAAACCATAGCCGACAGTTGGGAATTCTTGTGCCGCACATGAATCCATGAAACACGCAGCCAGACGACCAAGGCCACCGTTACCCAATGATGGGTCGCGCTCTTCTTCTAGCAGATCAGTTAGGTTGTAACCCAGTTCATCCATTGCTTCTGTTACTTGTTCATACAGACCCATGCTGATTAGGTTGTTACCCGTCAAACGACCGATAAGGAATTCTAGCGAAAGGTAGTTAACGCTCTTCGCACTTTTAATGCGTGGATCTTCTTCTGTCGCAAGCAAATCTAGAGTAGTAAATTCAGCCAGAGCATGCCCCATTGCTAGGTACCATGCGCGGCTGTCTGCGTTTTCAATCGTATGAGCGTAAGTTACAGATAAGTGTTTCTTTACGCTTTCTTGGAACGACTTCTTGTCAAATTGTTTTTGTTGAGTAGGTTTCATTACGAAATTCTCACGTCTTTTGGTAATTCATCTGCCATACATCGTGCATTTACCTCTGTGAATAAACATCCTCCTAATTCTCATCCTTTGAAGGAGGAGGGCTGAGGGCGTAGAGGGGGTACCATTGCTAGGTTAGTGATCCAAATCTCAACAAAGTGAACTTTGCACCAGTTCTTAGTGATTTTGATCACAATGGAATGTGAGAAAGGTTAAAACCCGTTCATGACGCTTTTTATAGTCCACTCATCTGATGATGTGAAAATTGTAATATCGGTCACATTAACTCGGTCAGCGTAGAAGAACTTTTCGTAATCTATGTGCAACGCGATCTTAACGCTAACGAAACAAACGACATTTAAGTGACGACAATCACAAATAAAGGGCGTAGTTGATGGTAAATCCATCAACCCTTGAGAATTAGGAAGTGGATCAAAGTAACGAACATTTCTGATGTCGTAACATCCCTCTCAGCTCACAGGATTGTACGCTTTTTATACAAGCTAGAATTAGGCGATGTGAGTTATTTCTAGTTTTCGCTAGCTTTTATATCTAAGTGACCGTATGGAATGGTTTTTCAGACGGACGCAAGCCCCAATAGTAGCGACATTATCCGGTATTCAAACAGTGTTTTTGATGCTGATGACATCATTCAGTAAGACGGCTTTCAAGGGGGCTTTACTAGAATGATCACGTTGCTGTCATTTGGGTATACATAAATAAGGACATAACTACTAATGTGGATTCCATCTAAGCTTACTCGACCAGGACGCCTGCACAATGCCATCGTGCGCCCACGAGTGTTGGACTTACTACAGCAAGCGCCTTACTACAAATTGGTTTTATTCCGATCCCCAGCAGGTTACGGAAAAACAACAATGGCAGCGCAGTGGCTATCCGATAAGCCAAACGTCGGTTGGTACAGCATTGATGACAGCGATAACGACGGCTTTCGCTTTGTAAACTATCTGCTTCAAGCATTAAACAAAGCCACCAACTTCAGTTGCGCTAACGCACAAAAACTGGCGGAAAAACGTCAGATCTCGTCTTTACGCTCCCTATTTAGCGAAGTATTCGCTGAAATGGCTGACTTTCATCAAGAATGCTACGTGGTGCTTGATGACTACCATTTAATCACGAATGATGAAATCCATGAATCAATGCGTTTCTTCTTAAAGCACATGCCAGACAACCTCACCGTTGTGGTAACCAGTCGTGCAGCGCCGCCTCTGGGCACTGCAAACTTACGTGTTCGTGATTTAATGATCGAAATCGGCAACGAGATGTTGGCGTTTGATACCGAAGAAACCACTCGCTTCTTTAACCAGCGTATCGCCGATGGTATTGATGAAGACATGGCGAACAGCCTAAGAACCTATGTTGAAGGTTGGCCATCGGCGATGCAGTTGATCGCATTACAAGCCCAACATCAAAACCGCACATTGGCACAAACTGTAGAGTCGGTATCGCAGTTCAATCACGCGCACTTGTGGGATTACTTGGTCGAAGAAGTGTTTGACCTACTCGATCACGAAACTCGTCACTTTTTAATGCAAGTATCCGTGCTTGACCACTTCAATGATGAGCTAGTGTTTGCCCTTACCCAACGCGAAGATGCACTGGGAATGATTGAATCGCTTAACCGTTACGGCTTATTCATTTACCCACTCGAAGGGGAACAGAACTGGTTCCGATTCCATAACTTATTTGGCGAGTTTTTGTCTCATGAGCGCCAAGCTCGTATTCCTCAGCAAGAAAAAGATCTCCACCGCAATGCTGCTATCGCTTGGTTACAACAAAAAGCACCACACCAAGCGATTCATCATGCACAAAAATCGAATGATAAGGACTTAGTGGTAGAGATCCTAAACGAATTCGGCTGGAAGATGTTTAACCAAGGCGAACTCAGCACACTGGAAAGCTCAATTAACAAGTTGGACGATGATCTGTTGTTCAGCCACCCAAAACTTACGATGCTCCGAGCATGGTTGGCTCAAAGTCAGCATCGTTATAACCAAGTGGGCCACCTGCTTGAAGAAGCGGAAGAGGAACACAAAAAGCGTAACATTGCGTTAGATATTCATTATCAAGGTCAAGCAAACGCGTTGCTTGCTCAAGTGGCTATCAACAGTAACCAACCAGAAAAAGCTCTCGAATTAGCGGAGTTAGCGCTTAGCCAACTTGATAACACAATTTACCGTAGCCGAATTGTGGCGACTTCGGTTGTTGGTGAAGTTAACCACGTGCTAGGTAAACTAGACCGTGCTTTGCCGATGATGCAACAAACTGAAAAGCTAGCTCGTCAGTATCAGGTATATCACCAAGCGTTATGGGCAATATTGCAGCAAAGCGAGATTTTAATTGCACAAGGTTACGTGCAAGCTGCCTTTGAACTACAAGATTCCGCATTCCGTCTGATTGAAGATCAGCAGCTTCAGCATGTTCCTCTTCATGAATTTTTGCTGCGTATTCGCGCGCAAGTACTTTGGTGCTGGAACCGACTTGATGAAGCGGAAGAATGCGCGTACAAAGGTCTGCAAATTCTCGAAAACCATTCACCAAGCAAGCACTTACATAGCTATTCGATGTTGGCGCGTATTGCGATTGGACGCGGTGAATTAGACAAAGCCGGTAAATTCATTGAGCACATCCAACACTTGATGAAACAGTCGACTTACCATGTAGATTGGACTGCAAACGCTTCACTATCGTTGATTCTATTTTGGCAAGCGCGCGGGAATACCGATGCAATGCAAGAATGGCTCAACACTGCGGTTCGTCCTGAATCGGCATGCAACCACTTTTCTCAATTGCAATGGCGTAACATTGCCCGCGCCCACATTAACTTAGGCCAATATACCGACGCTCGTGCTGCGTTAGATTTCCTCCAAGGTGAAGCTCGTCGCACTAACCTAATCACAGATACTAATCGCAACTTAGTGGTTGAAGCGGTCCTTTCTGCTCGCCAAAAAGATGAGGAGCAAGCCAAGGCTTTGTTAAAAGAAGCATTAGTAATGACGAACCAAACTGGCATGGTCGGAAACTTCCTGATTGATGGTGCAACCATTGGCGGTCTGCTGGAGAAGTTGAGCCTCCGCCATGAACTGGGCGATCTTGAGCGTCACCGTGCTCAACAGTTAATGAAGGACATTTCATCGAATCAACGTAGCCGGTCGATTCACTTTGATGAAGACTTTATTGAAAAGTTGGTGAATCACCCTAATGTGCCAGAGCTAGTACGTACCAGCCCATTAACACAACGCGAATGGCAGGTTCTGGGGCTGATTTATTCAGGCTTTAGTAACGAGCAAATCGCACAAGAGCTGGATGTGGCAGGTACGACAATTAAAACCCACATTCGCAACCTGTACCAAAAGCTTAATATTGCTAATCGTAAAGAAGCCATTGTGACAGCTGAAAATTTGCTGCAGTTGATGGGATACTGAACTGCTCGATAAACGGGTTAAAACGTAAAGTAAAACATAAGGGTTGGCGTAACACGTCAGCCCTTTTTTATGACTGACAGTAAGAGAAGTGCAATTTGCAAAGCACGTAAGTAACGTTGTTCATATAAAAAAATAGCCAACCGCAATAATCGCGATTGGCTTATATTTAGTGTGAACAAATTGTATTCACTAACAACGTCAGTTGGCTAGGTGACCCTCGGCTTAAGAAGGGTCGAGCAGTATTATGCATTAATCATGCCAAAATGCAAAGACTTATTTTTGGGCACAAGATCTCATATAAGCTGGATTTATTCACGCGCAAATTATCAAAATGCAATTTTATAATGCAAATTGCAATTGCATAATGCAACCAAGATTGATAATTGATAGTAGAGTTAATCATCTCAAAAATGTAAACCAAGCATTAAAAGCTCGTTACGGCGGCATTGTCTCTTGGCGGGTAATAAAGATAGGCAATAGATTGGATATAAAACCAAGTAGTTACAGCACTATTTCATACTTTTTTCATCGCAATGTTTGTATACTCTCTGCCATCGAAACGACTTAGCATTAGAGCAATGAACTACTTAATTACTTTCTTCAAGGGAATCGCCATGGGTGCAGCAGATGTTGTACCTGGTGTATCTGGCGGCACCATCGCGTTTATCACTGGTATTTACGATACGCTGCTTGAAAGCATTCGACGCATTAACCCCTCACTTTTCTCTATCTGGCGAAAAGAAGGGTTTAAAGCCGCGTTTAATCACATCAACGGATTCTTCCTTATCGCTCTGTTTGCCGGCATTTTCACCAGTATTGCAACGCTAGCAAAGTTGATTACTTGGCTTCTTGACACACACCCGATCCCACTTTGGTCATTTTTCTTTGGTCTAATTTTGGTCTCTGTGTATCACATTATTCGTCAGGTTGAGCAACGCGATCTTGTCCGCTTTGTCATTCTGCTCGTTGGTGTCGGGTTTGCTTATAGTATTACTGTGCTCAAACCTTTACACATGGAACCAACGGCCATTAACACCTTATTCGCTGGAGCTATCGCGATTTGTGCGATGATCTTGCCGGGTATCTCTGGCAGTTTTATTTTGCTGCTGATTGGCATGTATGCTCCTGTATTAGCCGCAGTGAAAGGTTTTCAAGTCGATACATTAGCGCTATTTTTGTCTGGCTGCGTGATCGGTTTACTGTCCTTCTCTCACTTATTGTCGTGGTTACTACGCAAGTTCCGTGATTTCACCCTGATGTTTTTGACTGGATTAATGATTGGTACGTTGCCAAAGATTTGGCCATGGAAAGAAACCATCACTTGGCGCACCAATTCGAAGGGCGAACAAGTGCCATTGCTACAGCACAACCTATCACCATTTGAATTTGAACACGTGACATCACAACCTTCTCAGTTAGTACTTGCTGTCGTAATGATGCTTGCAGCCATTGCTCTGGTTTTGGGTCTAGAGAAATTCGCAGATTCAGATAAATAACTTTGGTATCAAACACATACTGAACCAAATAAAAACGGAGCCAATTGGCTCCGTTTTTATCTATTGGCTGAGGGCAAAACATCTCAATTGAAAACTCTGCTGTATTTGATGCAATAAAGTCCGTCGCGTTACTAAGAAGCTGGTCACCGAGGTATAACGCACAATTTACCGAGGTCACGAGTTGGCGAGCGGCGCATCTGTGCTACGATGCTCGTAATGTTAAGTGATAAATGCTGAACCTTAATGAAACTGTTACAAATCGCCGCTGTTTCAGCCGCATTAGTTGCGGGATTTTATGCCCCGACTCTAATAAAAAGCTTTTCTTCTTCCACTCAAAGCAAGTCAATAGATGAATACTGCTTTCTCTCTACAACCTCTTGCGTCCAAGAAAATGTTACGATGACGCTAAACTCAGAAACTGCTCAACCCTTGGTTCCTACCACTCTAAATGTTGAGTGGCATACAAGCGATGCTAAGCAACTCATCCTAAGTCTTTCAGGAAGAGAAATGGAGATGGGTGAGCCTAAGTTTTTGCTGAAGCAAATCGCTCCTGGCCAATATCAAGGTGACATCATTCTCCCGGTTTGCACGGAGGATGCAATGACTTGGGTTGGTGAACTCAGTGATGGAGAGAGTACCGTTTACCCTGCTATAAAAATGCAAAGATAAGGAATCGTTATGAGCCGCAATTGGTCCCTATTTCTCGTAGCTGCTTTCGCACTCGGGTTTGGCGTAAAGAGCTATTTAGATAATCAAAAAACGAAGCCAGAGCAAGTGGACAGTTCCACCTCTCAACAAACGGTATTGTTTGGGGAAAATAACCAAGCCGTCAATATCTTCGATGTGAATGACCCTCGCATCCGAGTCGTCTATTTTGGCTTTACTCGCTGCCCAGACGTTTGCCCAACTTCTCTTGCAATGCTGGCAGGAGCACTGAATCAAATTGACGACGCGCAAAAAGCGCAACTACGCCCGATGTTCATTTCTTTAGACCCAGAGCGTGATGAGGCCGATGCATCAGCAAAATATGCCCATTACTTCCATCCAATGATTGAAGGCCTATCGGCACCACTTGATGTAACGACACCTTTGGCACACAACTATGGTGTCATTTTCCGCAAGACAGAATTGGAAGGCTCGGAACTAAAATACACGCTGGATCATAGCTCTTACTTTTACTTCTTGAAGCCGGATGGCACGTTAATCACTAAAGTACCACATACGCTCTCACCGGCACCGATTGTTGAAGCCATTTCAAAACTAACGACCGAAGACTCTTCAAATGACGGTTAAGTCAGTGCTGAAGCAATTTTTCAATTTCCTAACTCATACCAACCCCAATGTCGAACAAGACGTCGACACGATCATTGACGCCATTGGGGGCATAGAGAACCTGCTAGAAACTGGTGCATGTGCGACTCGGCTGCGTCTTACCCTCAGAGAGACGTCCGTCATCGATAAGAACGCACTCAAAAATCATGGCGCGCATGGCGTCGTGATATTGGATGATCGTCATGTCCAAATCATATACGGCTTAAAAGCCAACACGTATTCGCAAATTGTGGAAGAGCGCATCACAAAACAAAGTTAATATTTTTGCAGTATAGCTACCCTCTTTAAAAAACGGCGGCTATACTCTTTTGGCTTAATTAACTCACTTATTTATTAACCAACGAAGAGGACACAAGATGATTGTATTGAATAACACTAACTGGGCATCGCAAGGGTAACCCTAACAGCACCAACTCTGTGGCATAACCACAACTTCCCCTTCTCTGCCCGGTCTTCACCGGGGTCAACTCTATCCGAATTAGACCCTAATGCGATTTGTATTAAGGCGCTTTGTTGCGTCTGGGATAATTCAATAATGAATCAAACACATACTTTTTGTGACACATTAGTTTCAACTTCAAACCCTCTAAAACAATTGGGTTGGAAACCATTTTTTCAGCAACAACTGACATTAGACGATTACGACAACACTATCTTTGCTCGTGTAATTGCGCATCACCGAAGTGGTTATTTATTGGCAACAGAAACTGGGCAAGTTCATCTTAATGCCCACCATTCTTTACCCAATATGACCGTCGGAGACTGGGTAATCTTAAATGAAGATCAGCAATTTGTTCGCTTACTGGATCGCTTGAGCCTCTTTAGCCGCAAAGCCGCTGGCAGCAAAGTGGCAGAGCAACTCATCGCAGCCAATGTGGATACAGTGTTTATCGTCTGTTCCCTTAACGACGACTTCAATTTAAGTCGTATTGAACGTTATCTTTCCTTGGCTCATGAAGCCGAAGTCGAACCCGTCATCGTGCTTTCCAAAGCCGATTTGTGTGACAATACTGATGAACTAAAAAGCCAAGTACAGAAGCTCGACCCTCTATTAGCTATAGAGACAGTCAACGGCTTAGAAATAGAGAGTGCTTCTAAACTCATGACCTGGTGCAAAGAAGGACAAACCCTCGCTTTTATCGGTTCTTCAGGCGTTGGCAAATCAACTCTTGTTAATGCATTACTCGGGCAACAAGAACAGGCAACTGGGCATATTCGTGAAGACGATAGCAAAGGGCGACATACAACTACATCGCGCTCTATCCATCTATTACCTGATGGCGGCATCTTGATTGATACTCCGGGAATGCGCGAGCTTCAACTAGCAGATTGTGAATCGGGGGTCAGTGAGGCATTTTCTGACATTGAGGCGCTCGCTCAGCGTTGTCGCTTTGGCAATTGTAAGCACCAAACTGAGCCAGGCTGCGCAGTTCAAACTGCGATTGCAAATGGCAAACTGGAGGTTAGTCGTTTCAATAACTATCAAAAACTATTGCGAGAACAAGCCTTTAACGGCGCGACTTTGGCAGAGCAACGAGCACAAAGTCGACGATTCGGTAAACTTGCTCGCAATGCCATGAGTGATAAGCGCAGGCGCCAACAAAGTTATTAATTTGTTGCGTTTGAGTTGTCAATAAAATCAAAGGAGACGAAAGTCTCCTTTTTAACAACTTTATTAAAAACCATTACTCATAACTAATGATAATTTTCAACATAAAAATCTTATTTAAATAACATTGAGCAAACATTTAATCCAAAAACAAACTAAAACTAGACACAAAATATTACCAAGCTAAGATATGTGATATTCAGCAAGAAAATGGCTGAATTTATAAAAACAGGATAATTGATAATCATGTGTCTTAGTGACCAGAAGCAATGCTCACCCCTTGTAATATAAGGGCATTATCGCCGTGTAATGATGGACTATTGCCCTGCCACTCTGGCATAAAATTGCAGGAATGATGTATGCAACACAACAGCCTCGTTGCCCGATATGCTCGTGGTAACCTCGTCGTCCAGATCCTTGTCGGTATCGTCTTTGGTATTTTGCTCGCGACAATTTCTCCAAGCCATGCCGAAAGCGCGGGATTAATTGGTAGCCTTTTTGTCGGCGCGCTTAAAGCGATCGCGCCAATTCTTGTGTTTATTTTGGTTGCCGCTTCAATTGCAAACCAAAAGAAAAACCAACACACTTACATGCGCCCAATCGTTGTACTGTACCTGATGGGTACATTCTTCGCGGCGCTATCAGCAGTGGTTCTAAGCTTCCTTTTCCCGACCAATTTAACGCTTGTCACCGGCGCTGAAGGTGCAACGCCTCCTCAAGGTATTGCTGAAATTCTACGCACACTGTTGTTTAAACTGGTCGACAACCCAGTAAATGCACTAGTAGAAGCAAACTACATCGGCATTCTTGCTTGGGGTGTGGGTCTGGGTCTTGCACTACACCACGCATCGGCAACAACGAAGGCCGTATTTGAAGATCTAAGCCACAGTGTGTCTCACATTGTGCGCTTTATCATTCGTCTTGCACCATTTGGTATCTTTGGCTTGGTTGCTTCAACGTTTGCGACAACGGGCTTTAGCGCACTAGCAAGCTACGCACACCTTCTGGCGGTTCTTCTTGGCGCAATGATGATCATCGCACTCGTTGTAAACCCAGCGATCGTGTTCGTTAAAACCAAACAAAACCCTTACCCACTTGTATTCCGTTGTCTACGTGAAAGTGGTGTAACTGCGTTCTTCACTCGTTCAAGTGCGGCGAATATTCCAGTAAACATGGCACTATGTGAGAAGCTAAAACTGGACGAGGATACATACTCAGTATCTATCCCTCTAGGTGCGACCATCAACATGGCTGGTGCTGCAATCACTATCACGACGCTAACGCTTGCAGCTGTGCACACTATGGGTATCGAAGTTGATCTACTGACTGCGCTACTTCTAAGTATTGTAGCTGCGGTTTCTGCATGCGGCGCATCAGGTGTTGCAGGTGGCTCTCTACTACTTATCCCACTTGCGTGTGGCCTGTTTGGTATCTCAAACGACGTAGCAATGCAGGTTGTAGCGGTTGGCTTCATTATCGGTGTGATTCAAGACTCTGCTGAAACTGCGCTAAACAGCTCAACAGACGTTGTCTTTACGGCAGCAGTTTGTAAATCAGAGCAGCAAAAAGCTCAGTAAGACTGACAGAACAAATAGAAAGGGGAGCCGATGATGGCTCCCCTTTTTTGTTTAATTGCGCTCAATTATGCGGTGACCAGAGCCACTTCTTCAATCGGGAAGTGTTTGCTTGGTTCAACAAACTCTTGCTGCGCCGCGATAGTTTGCAGCTCCCATTCGCCTGCATGATACGTTGCACTTAACACCCCGTAGCACGCGTCATGACAATGTTGGAAAGCTTGTTTAGGAGACCAGCCTTTTAAGAGTCCCGCGGTAAAAATAGCTGAAATAAGATCGCCCACGCCAACAGGTTGTTTAGCAAACTCAAATTGAGGACGCTTCGCAAGGTAAATACCTTCTTGCGTAGCCAATAGCATGTTAAAGCTGCCATTTTCTAGGCAGTAAAGGTGCTTAACTAGCACCACTTTTGGACCTTTCTCTAGCGCACGTTGGCATGCGGTGATCGCATCGTCTAGTGAGTGGATTTCCATCTCAGCAAATTGACTTAGCTCGAATTGGTTCGGAACGATCACGTCCGCCATTGGCATCAAACGCGTTAGAAGATTTTCAGCAATGCCCGGAGCCACAATGCAGCCTTTGTCTGGCGCGCCCATCACAGGGTCGCAAACGTAAAGTGCGTTCGGGTTCGCTTGCTTCACTTTCGTCACGGTATCTTCAACAGCAAGGCACTGCTCTGCGCTACCTTGGTAGCCCGTCAATACCGCTTGGCACTTTTCCAGCGTGCCGATGTTACCAAGTCCACGAACTAACTCGCTGATGTCTTCAGCCGCAAACGCTCGCCCAGTCCAGCCTTCTTGATACTGCGTGTGGTTAGAAAATTGAACGGTATGAATCGGCCATACTTCGAAACCCATGCGTTGCATTGGGAAAACAGCACTGCTGTTACCAGCATGACCAAAAGAAACATGAGATTGTATAGAGAGGATACCTTGCATAGTACCTTACCTCTTATTGTAGTTATCGATAGTTCAAAGACAGCGGCAAGCGCCAGTTTTGCGAAACCAGTAGTGTATCCGACAAACCAAGATTCTCTAACTCAATTCTCCTCAATATCTTCAGAGTAAGTTGGAGCGCTGGTTTTCAACACCATCTTCTTAATTTCCATTTTGTCTTTATTCAGTGCGATTTCTAGGGTATCTCCTTCCCTTATCCCGAGCTGAGCCAGGATTACGCTTGGAATGACTACGGCGGTGTCGTCACCGATTTTAACAGGTTGACTTATCATCTTTCGTCCTCCAAATGTCGAAAATGAGTTTTCACGTCATTGGATGTCTAGCCTCAAAGACATTAAGCTGACTTGGATTTGGCGTAACATTTTAAAGACAAAAGAAAAGCCTCAATCTTGAGGCTTCTGGATAAGATAGGTTATGGCTGAAGGAAGTTTTGAGTGAAATCGAGCGCATCTTTAGAGAGTTTTTTTTCGTTAGGCGATGTGCTTGCCTGGTCTTCTGCTGTTACCGTTGTCATCTTAGGCTGAAAATCTAGTGTTGATGTCTCCTCCCAAGCTTCGGAGACGTCTTTATTCTCATCATTCAACACCGCATTGAGCTCCTCTTCCGCAGGAAAATACGCTTCGCGTTTGTACACTTTGTTAAGGGCTCGAATAATAGAGTGCTTTCTCACCATTCCTGAGGCCAGCTTTCTTTGCAACGGCTTCGCTATGGACTGCAATCCAACGACAACATCAACACCAATATTGGTTGCCACTTCATCACGCAACGTACGTGCAGGTTGGTAGCCCATATTAGCAGCAAGAAACAGCCAAACGTAAGCAATTGCATTACCCGTTTTACCTTTATCCTTCCACGCTTCGCCAGCATGATACATCGCTTTAGCACTGCCACCTTCCGCGGCCCGTTCCAGCCAGTAGCAACCTTTAACCATGCTTTTTTCTGTACCAATGCCATTTAGGTAACATAAGCCGACTTGGATTTTGCCATCCGCACTGTCTTTTTCCGCCGCTTTCATAAACCAGTAAAGCGCATCTGCACTGCGTCCTGCACTATTATCTGGTGAAAGCTGCCATTCCCCCATATAAATCATGGCATCAATGCAGCCTTCTTCGGCGGCAGTTTCAATCAGTTGGTTACCTTTTGGGATATTTTTTTCAGTTCCTCGACCAAAGACCAAGGCCTTGCCCGTCGAAAATTTCGCTTCGGTATCCCCTTCCATTCCCGCAATTGCGGTACGCCAGAAGTTTGCCTGCTCTTTTAAAATCACATCTTCGCGCATGCGTTCACTTAAGCGAACAATGCCGTACATCCCCGTCACATTGTCCAATTTAGCTGCTTTATCATACCAATACAGCGCTTGACGAATGTTGTCCTTTTCGGCTTCTTTCGCTAGAAATAAAATGGTGGGGATATGCCCGGTTTCTGCTTTGAACTCTCGCTCTTTACGCTCTTGCTCTCGCGCTTTATGCATCGCCTTTCGATAAGCGGCTTCGCGAGCTTTCCTCTCTGCCTCGAGTCTCTGTTTCCGCATCGACAACGAGATCATCCACACAAATATCAGGACGAGTGAAAGGCCAGTTGCCGCAATGGCAATGCCCATACTACTCATAAATAGCCTCTTTTGGTTTCAGGGCCCAATTTAACTCCCTTTCAGGGAAATCTTATGATTACGCGCCGACATAACGCCGACTACCTTCATTATATAACGACCACTTAGCGAAAATCTGAAGCTGCGAAGACTTAATGGCGGTATTTTATTCAACATCACTGCAACTTATTTTTAAAAGAAAAATATAGCCCTCATTTTTATAGAACTTAATCACGGTTTTGGGGCTGAGACATTCTCATCCCCTATCATCCCCCCTTACTCATCCCATAAAAATTTACATTTTAATGATGTGCAGAATCTCTCACTATGCGCCTGTTTTATTATTTAATTTGTGAACAAAATCGACTGTGACAGAAAATTTGCACCTGTAAAAAACTTAACAGCCTGCTCTCACATTTTGCTGATGATTCAGTGTATTAGCATCTAATTGAACATTTCCTTTTTTGGCATCTGCCTTTCTAGCGTGTGCAAAACCTTCTTGATGATTGAGTCAGCGAAGGCAGCGCGCAGCTCAATATCAATTCAATAACAATGGATTTGTAAACGTGGACAATAAGACATTTAAATTATCAACAATTGCCAAAACCGTACTGCCTTTGATTTCCGTCGCGGTAATCAGCGGTTGTGGTAGTGATAGCACGAACGAAGATACGACGAACCCTGGCTCAGGCTTGTACCCTGCGGGAGAGAACGAAGTCGTCATTTATTACAAACGTGATGTAGCATCAGCTTCAACAGCAAGCGACTACGAAGGTTGGGGCTTGCACCTATGGAACGGTGAGGGCTGTACCAGCACAGATTTAGACGCAATGGGCATTCCGGGAACAGGAACGGATTGGTCTGCGCCACACCCATTCGATGGCATCAACGACACCTACGGTGCTTACTACGTACTGAAAATAAACCCAGACGCCTCTGACCCACACGAATGCATGAACTTCATTCTGCACAAAGGTGATGAGAAAGCGTTCGGCAGCGCAAACTCAAAAGTAGAGTTGACGAAAATCGGCGAATCGAAAGGTTTGTTTGGCTTCCACGGCAGCAGTGAACTTTACTACGAGCCAATAGAAGAGCGCCCTGTTGATATTGATGGTCAAAAAGCCCATTGGTTAGACGCCAACACCATTGCATGGGAAGCGGCGACCAGTGCGGATTCCATGAAGCTGTTCTACAGCCTTAGCAATGACATCAAAATGGATGAAGATAAGCAAATCTCTGGTGGTACAGCGGTTGAGCTGACAAAAGCTGGTGAGTTGTCTGATGGTCTGAAATCACGCTTCCGTCACCTTGCTAGCCTTCAAGCTGCGGGTATCGATGTCGATGACGCGACCTTGCGTACGATCCTGAAGTCACAAATCGTTATGGTGGCTTACAACGCAAATGGTGACGTCATTTCTGCAACTGAAGTGCAAAAACCGGGCGTTTTGGATGCGGTGTTTGCCGATTCCAAGGCAGGTAACGCGATCGGTCAAGAACTCGGTGCGATTGTGGAAGGCGGTGCCGCAACCTTCAAACTATGGGCACCAACTGCCCAAGATGTTGATCTGATAATCTACGATGAAAACTTAGCAGAAGAAGCGACCGTTGCCATGACGGAAGACCCAGCAACAGGTATCTGGGTTTCTGAGGCACAAAGCAACGTTGTCAACAAATACTATCGCTACCAAGTTAAGGTATACCACCCAACAACTGGCGTCGTTGAAACGCGTTTGGTAACAGACCCATATTCAATGAGCTTGTCTAAGAACTCACGATACTCGCAAGTGGTTGATTTAGATGATCCAAGCTTAATGCCTCAAGATTGGAAAAACTACGCACGCCCAACAGTTAAAAAAGACGAAGACCACGTCCTTTACGAGTCACACATTCGTGATTTCAGCTTTAACGACAGCAAAGGCACACCAAGTCTTGATGGCAAATATCTGGCGCTTACAGAACCTGAGCGTGAGTCTGTATCTCACTTACAAGCTTTAAAAGATGCTGGCCTAACAACGCTACATATCTTGCCAGCATTTGATATTGCAACCGTGGATGAAGACGCTGACAAGCGAGTCGATATCACCGACACCGTGGGTAAACTTTGTGGCATCAAGCCAGAAGCCTCCATTTGTGAGACCGAAGATGACGGCAAAGTAATTGAAGAGGTATTAAATAGCTACGACCCAAAAACGGGCAAAGCACAAGCGTTGATGAACGATCTTCGCATGCTAGACAGCTTCAACTGGGGTTACGACCCTTACCACTACACCGTGCCAGAAGGCAGTTATGCGACCGATCCTAACGGGTCTAAGCGTATTCTTGAGTTCCGCGAAATGGTTCAAGCGACGCATAAAATGGATCTGAAACTGGTCATGGACGTCGTGTACAACCACACAAATGCATCTGGTGTGAACGAAAAATCCGTACTGGATAAGATTGTCCCTGGGTACTACCACCGCCTAAACGTCAACACTGGCGGCGTCGAAAACTCAACCTGTTGTGATAACACCGCAACCGAGAACTTGATGATGGGTAAACTAATGGTTGACTCATTGATGGTATGGGCGGATGACTATAAAGTCGATGGTTTCCGTTTTGACCTTATGGGCCACCAGCCGAAAGATGTGATGGTTTACGCACTTGAAAAAGTCCGTGAAATTGATCCGAATACTCTGTTCTACGGCGAAGGTTGGGACTTTGGTGAAGTCGCGCAAAACGCTCGCTTCGATCAGGCGACACAAGTCAACATGGCAGGGACAGAAATCGGTACTTTCTCTGATCGTCTGCGTGACGCAGTTCGTGGCGGAAGCCCATTTGATGGCGGTGTAGATTCTGAAGGTAAGCACCCACTTCGCTTCAACCAGGGCTTTGGTAATGCTGCTTATCCTAACGAAGAAACCAAAACTGACGCAGAATCGGTGAATGGTCGTTTACACAACCAAGATCTGGTTCGTCTAGGTATGGCTGGTAACTTGGCTGATTACATCCTTCTTGATTACAAAGGCGAAACCAAACTGGGCAAGAACGTTGATTACAATGGTGCGCCTGCAGGCTACACGAAAGTGCCATCAGAGAACATCTCTTACGTGTCTAAGCACGACAACCAAACATTGTGGGATAACAACGCCTACAAGATTGCGACAGGCACTTCATCTGCCGAGCGTGCACGTATGCAGTCTGTGTCCCTATCAACGGTGATGCTTGGTCAAGGCATTCCATTTATCCACATGGGTTCTGAGCTATTGCGCTCTAAATCTATGCAGCGCGACTCGTACGATTCTGGTGACTGGTTCAACCGTGTATTCTTCGACGGAAGCGACAATAACTGGAACGTTGGTCTACCACGTGAAGACAAAGACGGTGCAAACTGGGAGTTGATCAAAACCATCGTTGGTGACAGCACGGCGAAACCAGACTCAACCGACATCGAGCTGACTAAGCAACAATTCCTAGAGCTACTAAAAATCCGTAGCACAAGCGAACTGTTCCGCCTAGATACCGCGCAAGAAGTGATGAACCGTGTTGACTTCCGCAACGTAGGGAAAGACCAAGTGGAAGGCTTGATTGTGATGTCTATCGACGATGGTACATCAGCAGGTGCCGATTTAGATTCGAACTACGATGCTGTCGTGGCCGTTGTGAACTCAACATCAACTGAGAAATCTTTCAAAGTTGCTGGCGCAACTGGTTTCGAGTTACATGAAGTTCAACAAAACTCTGCGGATGACATCGTGAAAGGTGCAAGCTTCACCAATGAAACCTTCACAGTACCAGCACTGACAACAGCGGTATTCGTGCAGCCACAAAACGGCGCGCAAGGTGCTGGCCTACCAGTAAACACGGATAACAAAGACGTATCGAGTATTCCTCCTTACGGCGAAACCGTTGTTTACGTGAAAGGCACGATGAACGAGTGGTCTGATAGCAGTGATTGGGCGATGACCTTTATTGGCAACGGTATGTACTCTGTAACTGGCGTTCTTGAAGCTGGTGAACACGAGTTCAAATTCGCGGACTCTGGTTGGGCAAATCCAAACATCGGTTGTGATGCTGCGAATATAGCTTCTGGTTCACTAGAATTAGGTTCAGAAGGTAACTGTAAGCTGTCTGTTGCTGAAACAGGTAAGTACAACTTCACTCTGAACGCGCTGCATGTTCAAGATGAAAGCGTAGAAAAACCGGTCGTGTCAGTGACCAAGTCAGCAGATGCACCAACATTCGGTGAAACAGCACTTTACTTACGTGGCACTATCACTACATGGGATGCTCCAGCACAAGACTCAACAGCGAAGTTCAGCTATGTTGCAAATGACGTTTATTCGCTAGACATTCCCCTAGCGGCGGGCAACTACGAGATGAAAGTTGCTAGCGCAGACTGGGCAGCAGACACCAACTTCGGTGGCGAAGGCAGTGTTGAGCTTGGTAAAGCGCTAACGATGGAAGTCGGTGGCGGTAGTGCAAACCTGAAAATTGCGATTGCAGAAGCAGGAAATTACAACTTCCACTTCAACGCGGCTGACAAGTCGGCGCCAATCGTGACGGTAACGAAAAACTAGTTTCATTTAAAAACATCCGTAATGAAAAAGGGGAAGCATCACGCTTCCCCTTTGTTTTGTTGGCGTCACTAAATGGTGGATACCAAAATCAAAAAGGCGTTAGTTTCCCCAAATCTGTTCAACAAACTCAGGATGATCAATGAATGGATTACGATTGCCCTGAAAATCAAACACTTGTTGATTCCGATTTCGTTCTTTTTCACTAACGGGATCATTTTTGTGCCAACGTTTCAGCATGTTTAACATCCAAGGTTCAAAAACCGTTGAACTTGAACCATCAAGGACAGCATCCGCATTGCTTGAATTGCCTTCCCAGTTACCTACAACATTTTCATAGCGGGTTGCCATGTAGAAATAAGCACGGGCGAAGTCGCCCTTAAACTCATCAATCGGCTCAAACACCGTACCGGAGTAGCCCAGACTAGTGCTTGCTTGGCCAAGTTTAGAGCCATTACTAGACACGTAGGTCGCGGTGCCCACTTCACCAAATGGCCAATTACTGCGCTTCGCGTTTACATAACCATCGGTTGCAAACAAGTGATGACCGTCTGAGTTCATCGGCTCAACCTTACCGCCAAACCAGCTTTTCGGGAAAGAGTGCTCACGGTTGTAGCAATCCCCTTCCGTTTTGTATTGGCCACATTGGTCTGTGACTTTGGTAAAGCTTACTGTATCGCTACCAGATGGCTTTTCAGAATACATATCGAGAATAGAGCCATCATTTTCGTAATAACGATCAATATCGGCATCTTTTACCAAGGTCCACACCGCAGAATAACCTCGGCTAGTGTGGTTGTTGATGATGTTAAACAGCGCCGTTTTTAGAGCGTAGCCCGTCTTACCAGATGCCGCTTGATAGTAACCATCAACCACTGGTGGGGTCGTGGTTGAGTCACCTAACGTAAAATCGGTGGTTTCACTTTTCGAGAATTCAGCGCCAGAAGCAAGAGTCTTATCTCCCTCAGTCAGCGTGTAAGACCCCGCGCCACTGCCACAACAAATGCCGTCACCATACTCATCTTGAATCGTGAATTGGTAGTTACCGTCAGCTAAGCACATGCTCTTTTCAATGGTAGTTGCTGACTCGTACCCCTGACCAGAAAACAGCTCTTCGTCTTGGTTGTTTTTTAACGTCCAGCTAGTTTCTGAACCATAGTTATCGGTTGTGAGAGTCAAGACCACTTGGTGATCACTACAACTTTCTACAGGAGGTTGTGTACTCGTCTCAGTCGGTTGAAAATTATCGACGTAGACAACTTCTGAGCCATCAAAACTGGCTTCATCGTAAAAACGCAAACCGACGTTGATGGTCTTGTTCGAGCTCGCTGTGTAGTTGTGCGCGAGCTCTTGCCACTGGTTTATCTGTTGTGGGTTCGAGTAATTGTGATAACCATCAACCACCAGACGTGCTTTTACATTTCCTTCGGTATGATAAACCGAGACAGAAAACGGATAGGTTTTCCCTTGCTCCACATTAATGGTTTGCAAAAAGTCGGTGTTGCTTTGGGTACCTGTATTCACGACGACCTGGGCAGCCAGACCACCCGATTTGATTTGCTCGCTGCTTGGCGACACTGCAATGCCAGCGTCAATCTCTGACCACTGCGTAGGTACATTGCCATTCCACTGTTCAAAGTCACCGTTGATAATTTGGCTATATGCAAACGGCGAGCTAACAGCAGCAAGGAGACAGAGGGAGTTCGTTATGGATTTCATTATACTTTTCCATTAGTTATATAAATCCCAAACACGATAAACATATTAGTGGGGCATAAGTAATCCTTCAGTCACATTTTTACGTTGCACAAGTGTTAATTTACTTTTTAATGTGCAGCTTATCTCACAAATATCCATCTGCTGAAAACAAACGCCAATACAAAAAGCGAAGCAACTTGTTGGCTACATCGTCGTAAAACCATTAAGGGAAAAGTAAAACAGACAGAAAAAAGCCAAGTGTGCGCCTATGGGGTCAGCAACAACACTTGGCTTGTTTATAAGAAAGCTTGTGGTCAGCTCAACTGGTGAGCATCAATTCTGGATAATTCCGTAAGGTTTTACCGCAAAGAATCGTCCTTGTAGTGGCGACATCAGAATCTGATATTGACCATTGCTCGGAGTAATTTTTTCTTTCGTAAGCAAATCCACCAACTCACCAGTACCAACACTCTCCTGAGTAAGAGTGACGCTTCTAGCGCTCTCTAAGGTATTTAGCGCAAACAAGACTTTGTCCGAACCAGATTGTTTCAAGTCCACATAACTGCCGTTACTCGCAACTAAATTCGTGCGTGACCCCTGATAAAGTGCAGGATGCGCATCGCGCATTGTCATCAGCGATGTCACATAAGATTTGAGATCGGCTTGGTTTGCATCAAGCGTCGCCGTCACGCCTTCAATTTTCGCACTGCTGCGCGCAACGTGATCATCGCACAAACCTTGAATGGCGCAGGTGCTGTTGTCTTCTTTTACGGCAAAACCATCCACTTGATCCCCGATTTCATCACCGTAGTACAACGTGATTGGCCCGGTGTACGCCGCTTGGAAAGCAAACGCGGCTTTATGGCGTAACCAATATTCTGCATCATTCACATCCGCTAAATTTCCGCGCTGTAACAAGTCACCAAAGCGCACTAAATCATGGTTGCCGATCATCAAATTCGGCTGCGCATGTGTTGGATATTGGTTGTGTGTGCTGTAGCCGTTGTCTAACCAATCCGCACCGCGACCACCCACGCCGCTCTCATTCACGGCCAAAGTTTCAACGAGGCGATATCGCATAGGGAAGTCAAACGCAGAGCACAATGCTGGATCGCTGTTCGATCCATACGCCTCATTCGCGATTTCAGACTCCCCTTTCCAAATCTCTGCCACCATGTAACCCAACGGATTCACTTGTTCGCCTTTGCTATTGGTGTACGTCACACTTTGTGAGGCTTCATCGACGGCTTTACGAATTTGTGTCCAAGCGTCTGTCGGAACTTGATAGGCTTGATCTAAACGCCAGCCGTCAATCTTCAGTTCTTTGATCCAATACGTTGCCACTTCTTTGTAGAAATCGAGACTGGCCGGGTAATCAACGGGATTGCTCGATCCCGATGGCAACAAACCGGAAGGAGATGGTTTGATCAAACCATCTTTGTGATGACCAAATACACCATCAAAAAACACGTATAAGCCGCGTTTGTGTGCTTCCTCGACCAAGGTTCTCGCCGTTTCTAAATCACCAAAACGTGGATCAATGGTGAAGTAATCCGTTGCAAAGTAGCCCGTGGCATCCAGACGATCGGCCCAGTGTTCTTGGCCCGCTATCGCTTCCGATTCAAAAACTGGCGTCAACCAAATCGCGTTCATCCCTAAATCTTGGATGTAATCGAGTGAATCAATCACTCCTTGCAAATCGCCGTTATGATGGCTGGTGCCATAACCTGTACCGTGACCAATGCTCGCATCACCATCCACAAAACTCTCTACCATGATTTGATAAGTACGAAGTTGGTTACTTTGCGCCATGACATTGGCTTGGCAAGCATAACTGGTATCCGGTAGCGGAGTGCTGCTATTAGTGTCGCCACCACCAGAAGAATTACACGCAGATAAAGCACCAATCACACTTAACGCAAGCAACGATCGAGACAGGCGATGGTTACGTAGGATATTACGCATTTTATTCTCCCTAACTTACTCAAATAAACTACGGAAATTTGAGTAATAAAATTAACCCCGACATGTGTTTCATGCAGGGGTTAATAAATAAAAATAGATTTTAAATAACTGAATGGAATATTATTGGCACTTATTTACCATGACATGAACAGGTTTGCCTTTTCCTTCAAACTGAAGACTCCATACATATTTACCATCTTCTTTAATATCAACCGAAGTATCCGTACCGTAACCACCAAATGTTAATGGTGTTAATTCACCAACGTTCATTCTATTACCTTTTGCGGTAAATTGTGGGAACCACAACTCGGTCGCATACTGCATTTTGTAGGAGCCTACTTTTTCTTGAACCACGGCTTGGTAGAAATTATTCCCTTTGTAGGTGTATTGACGCTGAGGCACGTGTTTCCAATCGGAATCCGCAAACGTACCCACCACAAATAGTGGTTTAGAAATAGGTCCTTTCGCTGTGCTATCTGGGTTGTCACACGCTTTCATGAAAGCAACCACTTCGTCTTGAGACATATTAACAACAGGCTCTGCGGCCGCTTCTGGTTCTGCAGTCGATTGACAACCCACTAAGGCAACAAGTAGAGCAGCAGCAAGAGAGGTCTTCATCATGTTCATTTCACGTAATTCCTTTTTAGTATATCCAAAGCAAAATAAACTCAACGGTTAAAAGAAATATTAATCGTTATTAAAATGGAAATATCAAACGCCAAATAAATATCGTCAGATTGTGAATTTAAATCACTTCGAGAAGTTTGTTTATTTCCTAAGTACAAAAAATAAATTAGGAACTGCCATTAATTATTGATCCAACCTATATAAAAAACAAAGTAATAAAAATAATTATGTGAATAAGGTAACTCTATGTAGGGGTATTTTTATTAGTTTATTTTCTATGAAAAAGGTCAGCGAAATGCTGACCTTTTTTTATCTGATTATTTTCTATTTACGGCTTTCACAAAAACTTGTTGTGCACCTTCAATACCTAGCTCTTTTGCTTCATCAAGCAAAGTGAGCGCTTTCGGAATATCATTCGCTGCGACTGCCGCTTCAATTGAGCTGTAGTAGTAGCTAGTAAGGTCCGTACCTTGGGGAATGTTGTCGTTTTTCGCAACAATCTTAGTATTCACAATATCATTCGCGGATACCGAAAAGCGGAACTGACCTAGTGGGCTATGTTTCGCTAGAGGGTCTGCAATATCTGGCGGCTGAGTGTGACGCGCCATGGCGAAGGCTTTTGCTGGGTGTAAAACTTGTGTACTTCCTTTTAGATCGGCGGAAGTAGTGTAAACCAACACATGCAGATCGTTACCTGTCATGTCTGGAATCACATTGAGATCAAGTACGAATTTATCATTGTCCAACAGTTTTGCTGGTTCGTACTTAAACTTTGAAAAATCTGCTTGGTAAATGGTTTCTCCTGCCGAGTTCATCACTGCGACATTAGGAGCATAAAATTGAAGTTCTTTACTTACGAATGTCTCTAATTTGATATCGAGACTGCCACGGTTACCTGGAAGAGCAAACGCTGCAATAGCGCCAGCACTGTTACCATCCAACAACATTTGGCTTTTATCAGTCAAAGCGAATTCAGTAACCACAGGCACGTTAAGCGGTACCCATTGAATATCACCCGATTGCGTGATCACTTGTTGCTGACCTTTTGGACTCATCTCTACTTGTTCTACAGACGCACAACCAGTAGCCAACATGCCCAGCAGTACGGGAGCAAGCCATTTTTTCATTACTGTCTACCTCGACTCTTTATTGTTTTTTAAATAAATACAGCCAGATAAGTTCTGGCTGTATCATTCTAGGACAATTTAGGACTTAGTGGTTAGATGATTACCACCAAGCTTCAGCTTGTACACCGAACTGGAACGTATCGTCTGAACGACCGTTGTCAAATGTGTTTGAGTTGTCTTCTTTGTCAGCCGTTAGGTAAGAAGCGTAAACACGGATTTCAGGACGAGCCCAGAAGCTAGAGCCAGCAGACCATGCTTGAGCAACAGTTAGCTTACCGTATTTGTTTTCTTCGCCGTCGTTATCGTCGATAGCGTAACCAGCTTCGAAAATAGTTTTGTGGTTGTCATCCCATTTGTACATTGGACGAACAACAACAGACATTGTTTCCCACTTGTCTTGGCCAGCCCACATGTCTTCACCAACACCGTACACTAGCTGGTGACCCATTTCCCAGCTGTCGCCCATGCCGATTACACCCCAGTTGATTAGGCGGTAACCAGATGCACCGTTGTCAGCTTCTGCGCCGTACCAGCTACCGTCGCCGTAGAATGCCATTGTTTTTGAGTAACCTTCAGTACCGTACTGAAGCACTGTTTTGTTGAAACCAGCGTCTAGACCTTGAGTCAATTCTGCTGTGAACATTACGCCGTTTTTCGCATCTTTAGTGCCGTTTGGCGCAGCGTCAGTTTCGTTAAGAATTGCGTAGTTCAAGCCCATTTCTAGAGAGCCGTTGTCCCATAGAGGAAGACCTGCGTAACGTACGTCTAGAGTGTTTACGTTTGTTGCGCCGCCATCGTTGCCTGGGTCTGCGATATCGCCGCGGTCGTTACGAACCCAAGCGAAAGAAACTTTACCAGGACCAGCTTCGATACCTTCAACACCAGCGCCCGCGCCAGAGATGTTCCAGTAGTAGAAGTCAGAGATATGAATGTCGTGACGTTGGTAGTAGCGTTTACCTGCCCAAAGCGTTGCTTCAGGAGCAAAGTTTAGTAGGCCTTTAGCTTGAACGTTGAACTGACGTAGTGCGAATTGTGCATCGTCTACACATTTCACTTCGCCGTTATCCAAACCACAGTTAGCAGAAGTGCTTTCCCAGTCGTTTGAACCGTTAGAAGTCATTGCAACCATAGAGTCTACGTAGAACGTTTTGCCGTTGTTGTTGTAAACTTCTTTACCTAGTTGAATCTCGCCGTAGATATCGCTTTCATTACCTAGACGACCGATCTTGTTCTTTTCGAATGTTAATTGTTGACCACCGTCAGCGTTCACGCCAACGCCAGCACGCATGTAACCGTGGAAATCCACTGCGAATGCAGAACCAGCAGCTAAAGTTGCAGCTACAGCAGCAGCAATTGCACTTACTTTTTTCATTCTTAACTCCATTAAGGGTATTTATAATTCTGTCTTCCCTGCTCACTCTTTTAGGTGAATATAGGCAGTAAAAACACACCTAAAGAAAGAGAGGTAAGATGGGAACGAATCCCCGTTTGTTTCAACAGTTGTGAGATTACCCGAGGCGTACAAGGATGACTTCCTCCGCCCTAAACTAATTTAAGGGGGATGAGAAGGGAGTAGAAAATTTACCGAATGGTGTTTTTTCGAGTCAGATCACCAATCTAGGGAGGAATTAGTAAGTTTGTTCGGTTTTGAGCCGCTACAAAGTGATAGCCATTTCATATTTTTGACTCTAAGCCGTCACATAAAGTAATTAAATTACACGAATATTTTTATATTTAGGGTGGTTGACCTTAGTAAGACAAAGTTTTTAACTTATAGTTTCCTAAAGGTAGCAATAAATATTAAATAAAGTATCTCCGATGACACGACTTCTCTCTCGCCCCTACCCCCTGGGCGCAACATTGAATAAAGAAGGCTGTAACTTCTCTATTCATGCTCCGGGCGTAAAAGACATTCAACTGGCATTGTTTGCAAACGATGGCAGCTACGAGCTTCACGGTTTACCGAATGAATACGCTGGCATACGTCATACTTTTATTCCAGATATTAAGCCGGGGCAAAAATACGGTTACCTTGTCTCCCACAAGGACGAGCCACTGTTAATTTCTGATCCGTACGCAAAATCAATAGATAAAGCCCTCCACTATCACCCTCCCTACTCTCCAGCCAAAAGTTTCGATATGCCGAAGTGCGTCGTTATCGAAGATGATTTTGACTGGCAAAACACGGATCACCCGCGTATACCCAGAGAAGAGATGGTATTGTTTGAGACGCACGTCAAAGGGCTTACCCAACGCCACCCAGAGGTTGAGGACAAGCTGAAGGGGCGCTATTTAGGTCTTGCATCACCTGAAATGCTGGCCTTTTACAAACAGCAAAACATCAACACGCTGCAATTGCTACCTGTCGCAGCATGCATGCATGAGCCTCATCTACTAGAGATGGAAAAGGTCAATTATTGGGGATACAACCCTTATCTCTTTATGGTGCCCGATCCGCGCTACGCAGAACAAGACGCCGTTACGGAATTAAAAACAACAATTCGCGAATTGCATAAAAACGGCATTGAGGTGATTCTCGACGTGGTTTACAACCACACTGCTGAAGGTGGTGAAGGGCCTACAATCTTCAACCTGAAGGCCCTCGATTCCCGTTTTTACATCAAACATGGCAACCACTTCGCCAATTACACCGGCTGCGGAAATACAGTGGATCTCACCTACCAACCAGCCTTAAACCTTGTGATGGATACATTGCGCTACTGGGTTAGCGAATTTAAAGTCGATGGCTTCCGTTTTGACTTGGCTGCAACGTTAGGTCGACAGGGCGATGATTACAACCCAGAAGCAGCTTTCTTTAAAGCCGTTGCGCAAGACCCAATTTTGCGTGAAACCAAATTGATTGCCGAGCCTTGGGATATTGGTCCAAATGGCTACCAAGTGGGTAACTTTCCATTTGGTTGGAACGAATGTAATGACAAACTGCGTGATATTTCCCGCAGTTTTTGGCGCGGTGATCAAGGCTATTTAAAAGAGTTTGCCACTCGATTAATGGGCTCTCGTGACATTTATAGTGCAGCGAACTGGCCATACAAACTCACCGTAAATTACATCACGTATCACGATGGCTTCACACTGCAAGATTTAGTGTCTTACAAGCACAAACATAACGAAGCCAATGGCGAAGAAAATCGCGACGGTCACGGTGACAATCGTTCAGAAAACTACGGTGTTGAAGGCGAGACGGAAAATCTGATGATTATCGCCACGCGTGAAAAGCAAAAACGCAACCTTATTGCTAGCTTGCTGTTTGCCTTCGGTATCCCACACATTCTCACTGCTGATGTTCTGTCTCACACCCAAGGCGGTAACAATAATGCCTATTGCCAAGATAACGAAACCAGTTGGCTGAACTGGGAAGAGACAGAACGTAAGCAACATTTCAAAGCATGGATGTCACAAATGGTCGCCAACCGAAATCAATACATGGTGCCATTTATCCGAGCTTTCAGTGGCGAGAATCGCAATAACAACCGTATTTTCTGGCACCGTACAGACGGTCGCTTAATGGAGCACGATGATTGGAACCGTTTAAGCTCTGTCGCACTTCACCTTGGTATCGGTAAAGAAGGGCAAGAGCTGGTCTACCTCATCAACCAAACTAACGCCACAGCTCGCTTTAAGCTCCCCAATGAGCGAAAGCAAGAATGGGTGACGATCTGTGATACAAACGTACGTAATCTCAACCCAGGACATGCTGAAGGCGAAGTCTTGCTGTCACCCACCTCGATGGTGATTTTGCACTATCAACCAAACCAAAGCACACCAAAAGGTGAGCAAACGCATAGCTAAGTTATAAACGCTCCAAAAAAGGAAAGCCGATGCATCTCAGTGCTTCGGCTTTTTTGTTGGTTAGATGTGCCTAACTCATTATTCGCAAGGCGGCGCTAGGTGAATCAAAGCTAACCCACCCAGTGACGTCTCGCGGTATTTCTTGTTCATGTCCTTGCCCGTTTGGTACATGGTTTCAATCACCTTATCCAACGAGATCAAACATTTACTATTACGCTTTAGTGCCATGCGAGATGCATTGATCGCTTTCATTGCACCCATTGCATTACGCTCAATACACGGTACTTGCACTAAGCCACCAATTGGGTCACAAGTCATGCCTAGTGAGTGCTCCATGGCGATCTCGGCCGCAATACAAATTTGTTCATTGCTGCCACCACGTAGCGCGGTCAAGCCAGCTGCCGCCATAGAAGAAGAAACACCGACTTCGCCCTGACAACCCACTTCGGCACCCGAGATAGACGCATTAGTTTTGTACAAAATGCCAATCGCACCGGATACAGCAAGGAAGTCTTTAAGCTGTTTGGTATCGAGCTCTTTGATGAAGCGATGGTAGTACATCAATACCGCCGGAATTACACCCGCCGCACCATTAGTTGGCGACGTTACGACTTGTCCACCAGCCGCGTTTTCTTCACTCACAGCAAAAGCAAACAGGTTAATCCAATCCATGATTTCCATTGGATCGTTTTCGATTGCTGCATTTGCTTCAAGCTTCTTCAGCAAGTTAGGCGCACGGCGGGTCACATTCAAGCCGCCATCCAAGATGCCCTCTGTTTCGAAACCACGCTCCATGCAACGCGTCATCACACGCCAGATCTGTTCTGCGCGTTGATTGATGGCTTCCATTTCCTGAAACGCTTGTTCGTTTTTCAGAATCATACCGCCGAGGCTCATGCCGTTCTTCTCTGCCTGTGCCAACATTTCGTCCGCACTGGAGAATGGAAACTCAACTTCTACGGGAGCAGTCGCACTGCCATTTTGCAGTTCATCCGCCGTTGCGATGAAACCACCACCGATTGAGTAGTAAGTTTCAAACCCAACCTGATTGCCGTGCGCATCTAACGCAGTAATCGTCATGCCATTCTCATGCAGAGGAAGGTTCTCTTCATGGAACAACATGTCCGTTTTGTAGTTGAATTCGATTTCATGACGGCCATCGACAGACATCATGCCCTCTTCAATCGCCTTGCGCATCGCTTTATTCGCAGAAGCGATTTTGATGGTATCTGGTTTGTTACCCAACAGACCCAAAATCGTTGCGCGGTCAGTATGGTGACCAATCCCCGTTAACGAGAGTGAGCCGTATAAATCGACTTGAATACGAACCACTTTTGCCAAGTTCGATTCAATCAAACGAGTGAAGTGGTAACCCGCGATCATTGGACCATTGGTGTGAGAGCTAGAAGGGCCCACACCAATCTTGTAAATATCAAAGATGGACAGCATAAACTTACCTATTACGACAATGCAGCATAAAGCCAATCAGGGAGAACCATACAAGCGGCGATGGTCGCCACAGCGAACACCAATAGCCCGTAATGGCTTGCGGTTGGCTTTGCAAAAAGATGTTTTTGATTATTGATAAAAATTTGTTGCTCGGCAGTCACAGCGCCCCAACGACGGCTTACTAACACACCAAACAAAAGGAAGACAAACGTACCAATTGGCGCGAACCACGGCCAAGCCACGTCGAGATACATTGCAGTAAACACCGCAATCACACTCATGATACTGCCAACGATCACGCCTTTCTCATTGGCTTTTGCCCAGAATAAGCCAAGCACGAATGACCCAAGACGGATACCAACAAAGATGGAAGTCAGGCTAGCGATGGTTTTGAGTACCGATTCATTCGATACCGCCAGAAGAGCTGGCACTACCACCATAGCCGCAGCGAGCAAACTCATCTTTCTTGCGACTTTTTCGTAGTGCTCATCATCGGCACTTTTGCGAACGAAACGCTTGTAGATATCGAACGTTGCGACAGTCGCAATTGAGTTGTAGGTCGAATCCAAGGTCGACATTGCGGCCGCCGCCAACGCGGAAATGATCAAACCAACGACGATTGGGTTAGTGTGGTTGAAGACGAAATCCAAAATCACTTCATTGCTGTTTTCAAACGATTGATCTTGATAGAAAACACTCAAAAGAACACCGAGTACCGCGAAGAACAAGTACACGAAAAACGCACCGTAACCACACAACAGCATCGACTTCTGCGCCGTCTTTTCACATCTCGTCGCTAACGTGCGTTGGATGATCAATTGGTTGGTGCCGTACACACTCAAATGCAAAAAGCTCACGGCAACCACGCCAGCCCAGAGTGTGGTATCCACGCCCAAATCAAAGTCTAAGTTGATGATATTCAGGTGATCACGAGAAAGGTAATCTGCCGCATTAATCTCTGTCATTAGAATGGCAAAGATAGCGATGCTGCCTGCCACCAATACTGCAGATTGCAACATATCGGTCCAGATAACCGTGGAAATCCCGCCCGCATAGGTATAGCAAGCGGTGAAAATACTGATGTAGATGATGGCTTCAGAAATACTGATAGGCAGAACTTGCACTAAGATCAGCGCCACGGCATACAAAATCACACCCGCAGAGATACATTGAACCACAATGAACACAATCGAGTTGATGGTTCTTGCATACACCCCAAACCGGTGCTCAAGGTATTCATAAATCGAAGTCAGACCCAGCTTATAGAAGACAGGCACAAAGAAAATGACGGTGAAAAAGATAACGATGGGATAGTTAAGGTGAATACTCATCGCTTCCATACCAGAGCTATAAACCCAACCTGGCATCCCTACAAACGTCATCGCACTAATGTAAGTCGCAAGTATCGAAACACCTGCCGTAAACCAGCCAAATTGCTTTCCACCCGTAGAAAAGTCGCCACCATTGCTGTAGCGCTTATTCACTAAATAGCTGATTAATATGGTGATTAACACGTATAACGCAATCACCACAAAACTTGAGTACGTAACCATTTCAGGGTTTCCATAATTCTGGGTGCTAATTATTTGTGCTTGGATATTACTTTAAAAAAGCATATCTAAACGATAATCCCGCCATAACTGTGACTATAATCACCAATATAGACGGTTATATATTCAAAAATGCCAAAAAGACCGATTTAATGAGACTCCCATCACTAAAAACCACTAATTGGGTACGCATTCATTTTAAAATTGATATTGATCACGGATCTAATGACCTTAAAAAAACTATGATTCACCACGACACGAAATCGAAGATGATCACAATAAGATCGTGTTCTTTAAGTTTGAATAGCAACAAATCCTAAGTGAAATAGAGGTTTATCGGTCATGAATGCCAAAAGACACATGAGCGAAGTTCCTATGATTCAAAGGGTAGCTGCCTATCTAGCGATACTGGTTGGTTACTTTTTCTATTGTTATAACTTTGTAATTATTGACTACGTACGCCCATACATCGTTGAAGCGTATGATGGTATTAGCCTGTCAGACACTGCCCAGTTCTATACATGGCAGTCGGTTGGTGCACTTATCGGTGCATTGAGCTGTGCTTGGTTCGCAACAAAATTTGGTAAGAAATCCACTCTTATTACCATCACAGCCCTGAACGGTGGCGCAACGATCATCAATATGATGTTCACCGACTACACAACATGGGCAGCAATGCGTTTCATCATTGGTTTATCACTGGGTGGTTACTTCACCGTGGCAGTAAGCTTGATGATCGGCCTATTTACGCCAACGGTACGTGGTAAGTTGACGGCATTCGCGTCTTCTATGTTCTCTGTAGCACTGATGGTAATGGGTGCGTATGCAGCATTTATTGCAAGTATTGATGCACCATGGGAAAGCCTAATGCTTGTAGGTGGTATCCCACCATTGGCAGCGGCTGTTGTCATGATCTTTGTACTACCTAGCGACAGCAAAGTGATCGCTTACGGTGAAGAAGAGCAAGCAAAAGCGGAAGAATCAGATGCACCAGCGAAAAAAGGCTCTTGGGGCGAAATGCTAAGCAAGCCTTACCGTAAGATCACACTAACGTGTCTATTACTGGCTGGCCTTAACTTCTACGGTTTCCAATTCTTTGGTGGCTTCGTAACCACATACCTACGTGATGTACGTATGTTCGACGGTGCAACCATCGGTCTCATCTTCTCTATCTCAGCATTTGGTTCACTGTTTGGTGCGTGGTTCTGGGGTTGGGTAGCTGACAAATTCGGTCGTAAGGTGAACGCATTTGGCTTCATCCTAGCGGGCATCATGGTTTCAATCTTCTTTGTTGCACCTGGCGACATGGTGATTGGCGGCCTAAACATGCTGGCTCTACTTGGTCTGATTTACAACTTCGGTCTGTCTTCTTCAGCGGTATGGGGTGGTTACTTCTCAGAATTGTTCCCAGCACACCTTCGTAGCTACGGCGCGGCGCTATTCCACGGCGGTCGTATCCTTGGTATGTGGGCACCAATGGTACTTATCTTCATCCAAGAACGTACCGACCTACAAACCGCAATGTGGGGTTCACCAATCGTATGGATCCTTGCTGGTCTTCTATGGCTATCACTGCCAGAGACACTAAAAGGCGGCGTGTTCGATAAGAGCAAAAAAGCCGAAGCAGCAAAAGCGTAACTGAATTTCAAAAACTCCGGCTGGCTCCCCGGCCGGATGAAAAAACTTAATTTCGAGTCCTGTTCCCAAAGCCGACTCGACAGCAAAATAAGAGAGTTTATTATGTCTAAATATCAAGAAGCGAAACGCGTTGTACGTGAATACTTCAGCGCAATGGAAAACGCAACTCACGAGAACGTGGCAGAAGTACTAAAAGCACACACTTCAGAAGATTACCTATGGCGTGGTGTTTACCCATTCCGTGAGCAACAAGGCGCTCAAGCAGCGGCTGACGTTTTCTGGGCTCCTTTGATGAAATCAATGACTCGCATGCAGCGTCGTCAAGACATCTTCATCGGTGGTGAGAACGAAGTAACATCAGGTGAAATCTGGGTAATGAGCATGGGTCACTTCATGGGTCTATTCGACGCTGAATACCTAGGCATGCGCCCAACTGGCAAGATCATGAACATCCGTTACGCAGAATTTAACTGTGTTGAAAACGGCAAGATCACTAAGACTGGCCTATTCCTAGACCTTCTAGGAGCGATGGACCAAGCGGGTTGTTACCCACTACCACCATCAACAGGTAAGCACTTCGTATACCCTGGTCCTCGTAACCACGACGGCCTACTGTTCGAAGACGCAGCACCAGAAGAAGGCGTAGCAACACTAGCACTAGTGAACAAGATGGTTGATGACCTATCTGCACTAAACGACAGCGGCGCTATGGGTTGCCCACCAGAAGTTCTTGAAAAGAGCTGGTCTAAAGACATGATCTGGTACGGTCCATGTGGTATCGGTGCGTCTTACACAATCCCTCGTTACCAACAGCAGCACCAATTGCCGTTCCGTAACAACCTGAAAGACAAGAAGTTTAATGGCCACGTATGTCGTTTCGCAGAAGGTAACTTCTCTTGTTTCTTCGGCTGGCCAAACCTATCTAACACACCAATCGGTGGTTTCCTAGGTATGACAGGTGGTGAAGTACGTGCAGACATGCAAGTGGTTGATGTTTACTACCGTGACGGCGACAAGCTATCTGAGAACTGGGTACTGATCGACCTTCCTTACTGGCTAAAACAGCAAGGTCTAGACGTGTTCGAACGTACTCAACAGATCCTAAACCCTTCTCTATAAGAAGTCCTAGGGGCGGATTGTCAACCCGCCTTTATGTTGCCTGAATACCCTCTCGGTTCAGGCGACATGCTCCCAACTCGTGCCTCAAGGATGGGGCACAACCTCAAGATAGAACCCTTATTCAAAACGGGCATGAACGCACGGTGGCTTTCTGCGCCCTGAATAATGAGATTGATGATGAAAAAGTCGACCCTTTCTGCAGTGATTTTAGCAGCGCTTACTTCTAGCTCAGCCTTTGCTGCACACACTTTTGTTAATGACGCTGGCGACAGCCTAACCATCGATGGCCGTTTCGATCTTCGCTACCAAGACCGTGGCGGTGATGACAACGGCGAATGGAACAGCGGCAGCTCACGTTTCGGTTTGAAAGGCCAAATGGGTCTGGATAACGGCTGGACTGGTTTCGGTCACGCGGAATGGGGCTACAACTCTGGCGCGAACGGCGAAAACATTTACGACCGCTTGCTATACGCAGGTGTTGATCACGAAAAATATGGCAAGATTGCTGCAGGTACTAAGCAGTGGTCTACCTTCTACGACGTAGCATGGTACACCGATTTAGGTCGTGTATTCGGTACTCGTGGCTCAGGTGTTTACAACCTAGCTGACTGGGGTATCGCATCCGGTGCTGGTCGTGCGGAAAACTCAATCACGTACCGTAATTCAATCAATGAAAAAGTGAGCTACGGCTTTACTTACCAAACCACGCGTGAAGATGTTGCTCTAGCAAGCAATGCGACAGCCTCACTGAAAAACGGCATGGGTGCGTCGATCACTTACAAACCGGTTGATGGCGTAACACTGGGTGCGGCTTACCATCAAAATGAAGTTGCGGATCTAGACGCAAGCGTCGTTGGCGCAGAAAACGGCGACAACATGCGCATCATGCTATTGGGCGCAAACTACAGCAACGGTGGCTTCTACGCGGGTGCGACTTTCCACGTTGGCGAAAACTGGGAAGCAGTGAGCCAAGGCGGTACGGACGTAATGTTCGATACCCTAGGTGGCGAAGTCTACACTTACTACCACTTCGACAACGGCCTACGCCCAACGTTGAACTACAACTACATGGAAGATCGTGGTGACGAGACACAAGGTTACGAGCGTAACTTGCTGATTCCTGGTCTTGAATACCACTTCCAGAAGAACAAATTCCTAGTTTGGACTGAATACCAGTTCGACCTAGGTAAAGATCAGTACGATGGCAGCAAATTCGAAAACCGTGATGATCAATTCGCGGCAGGTATTCGCTACTACTTCTGATAATACTCATCGCTCACCACCTATACCCAAGTAACCTTAAGGTGGTGAGTGATGAAGTTCTTATCAACACTAAGCAAAGTTATCTTGAAGCCAAGTAGTCATCACTTCACTAACAATTAAAGGCTGCTCAAGCGTAGATAGATGCCCACACTCCGGGATAACATGAAGCGTGACGTTTGGGATGCATCTCTCCATGAGCAGATGATTGTCTAGCGGACAAAGCTTATCTTCTTTACCTGTTATCACCAACGTAGGAGCTTGAATGTCCGCCAATAAAGGTCGAGCATCCGGGCGAGTTGCTAACGCTTTAGCATGCGCTTCAAATGCCTCCAAACCTACATTGACCGCCATGCCTTCTATACGCTCAGTTAACGCTTTGTCTTGCAAACGGCTTGGATGAATCAGCACAGGCATCAGAGTATCAGGTGTAATGCGTTCAAACTCACCACTTAACGCACGGCTAACCAGTGCATCACGCTTTTGTGTCACCTCTGGCTTTTCATCTGCTGCATTGGTATCCATGAGGATCAAGCCTTTGACTCTGTTTGGCGCTTGACGGTACACCTCAAAGGCAAGAATCCCACCCATTGATAAGCCACCCAAGACAAACTCCTGCGGTGCGTCTTGCAACACTCTCTGCGCCAGCTGTTCCATTGACGGCAATGAAGCCAGCGTCGGGCATGAAGGCTCAACCCAACTTGGCAACGCTCGGTTGACTTCCTCAAACAATGTGCCATCACAAAGTAGTCCGGGTAGCCAAACTAACGAGGTGGGTTGTGTCATTTTATTCTCCTGCAAGCGGCTTTGGTTGATCAGACCCAAGAATGCAATACGTCAAACTATTACCACGCAAGTTCGTCAGTGAGTATGACGCACCTTCTGGAACATTCAGCACATCACCGCGCGTTAAAACAACGTTAGCTTGTTCGCCTTGATGTGTGAGCACCACCTCTGTATCCCCATCAAAGTTGATAAGCACTTGTTTTTCTTCTCGGCAGTGTTGAGGAATCGAGCCACCTTCAGAAAGCTCATAAGCCATGATGCTCACTTCATCTTCACTCTTTACTTGGAAGTCATAGCTCGCCAAAGGGTGACCCGTTAAGGCGTATTGTTTCACGTTGCTTCCGCTGAAATCGCCTTTGATTTCACGATAATCTTTTTGCAGAGCGACAAATGGCATCATCTCTTCTGCGGTGTAGGTATCGAAGGTCGCGAGATCTTCTTCGGTAAGCAGCGGCATCAATTCTGATTCTTGTGGCACCGGGTCGCCATTAATGGTGTCCACGAGTGTGCCATCGGCTTTGAGGTATAAACCATAACCTTGACTGTCTTTAATAACGTTTGGATGCCAAATAACGCCACCACCTGAATCGTCGCCGCCAAGTACCGAGAACATAAAGCCGTAATCGCGGCCAACCACTTCAAATCCACGGAAGAGATTGGTTGGAATCGAGATGACGTCACCGTGAGACAACACCGCCTCATGCTCTCCATCGTTCCCCCAATAAAAACGGAACTGACCTTTGAACACCAAGAAAAGCTCAGCGGTGCGATGAGAATGTAACGAATTTTTGATGCCCGGCGGTTGGCCTGCAGCACCAATATTAAAGCCCGCCGTATCGCGAATATGAACATGCTGACGACTGCTCTCTGCCACCCCTGCACCGATAATACAAAAGTTATCTTTGAGATCACTGCCTGGCGTGCGCGCATCAATAAACGCACTCGTACCCGGAATCAGTTCCATGTAGCGGACCAGGTTATTATTCATTTTAGATTGTAGAGTCATTGTAAATCCTTGTTGTCCTTGTTTGGACCTAGCCTTTGAATTGTTAGTTACAAGCCTAAAGTTAGTTACAGACCGAAAGTGTGTTACAGACCTAAAGGTCGCCCACCATCAACCGCGATGGTATTGCCTGTCGAGAAGGTCAGAAGATCTGCCGCGGCGTACACGGCTTGAGCGACTTCTTCATCATTGGCTAAACGCTTAAGCGGTGTGGATTGTTCTTGTTGATTACGCCATGCGTCATCCAAGCCTTTGACAAACTCAGTGTCGACAAGCCCTGGAGCAACAGCCAAAACGCGAACCTCGGGAGACAGAGCGCGAGCTAAAGAACGGGTCATGTTCTCCGCGGCAGATTTACTTGCACAGTAAGCAATGTTGCTCCCCATCGCAGTCTGTGCCGCGATAGAAGTAATGTTCACCACACAACCATTGGCTTGCTTAAGCCAAGGCTCAAACGCTCGAACCATGGCAAAAGGCGCACGAACATTCACTTGGAATATTTGGTCAAACAGCTGGTCATCTAAGCTTTGCAAATCAGAGTGCGCGACGAATTTCGTCATCCCCGCACAGTTGACCAACAAATCCAGCTTGTCGCTTATTTCACTGACTTGATGTTTAAGCTGTTCAATCGCACTAGAATCTGCCACGTTCAATTTGAATGCTAGATGCTCGTTACGTGGCAGCGAGGAAAGCACATCCTCGGCCGCTTTATGATTACTGTTGTAAGTCAGAATTACGCGATATCCCGATTCAGCTAGCTTGCGACAAATGGCGGCACCCAGTCCGCCACTGCCGCCTGTGACTAAGGCAAGTTTCGACATATTACGCCTCTTCTACTTTGCCTTTGTAACGGCGCACACGAATATCCGCTTGCTCTTTGTGGCCAGCAAAACCTTCGAGTGCACACAAGCGAGAGCAATACTCACCGACTTTGAGGGACGCAGCTTCCGTTACACGCTGGTAAGTACAGGTTTTGATAAATTTACCTACCCAAAGACCACCGGTGTATCGCGCCGCTTTCTTCGTTGGCAGTGTATGGTTGGTACCAATACATTTATCGCCGTAAGAAACGTTGGTTTCACGACCTAGGAACAAGGCACCGTAGTTGGTCATGTTATCTAGGAAGTATTTAGGATCTTCCGTCATCACTTGAACGTGTTCAGAAGCGATATCGTCTGCCACTTCCACCATTTCTTCGTAGCTATCACACACAATCACTTGTCCGTAATCTGCCCACGCTTTACCCGCGACTTCAGCCGTTGGGAGAATGGTTAACTGACGTTCGATCTCTTTAATGGTTTCTTGCGCAAATGTTTCGCTATTGGTCAACAATACAGCGGGAGAGTTGTAACCATGCTCAGCCTGACCAAGCAAGTCTGCCGCTGCCAATTCCGGGTCACAGCCTTTCTCATCAGCAATGACCAAGGTTTCCGTTGGCCCTGCAAACAAATCGATACCAACGCGACCAAACAACTGACGTTTTGCCTCTGCCACAAATGCGTTACCCGGCCCTACAATCATATCGACTGGCGCAATAGTCTCTGTACCAAGAGCCATTGCACCTACCGCCTGAACACCACCGAAGCAGTAGATTTCATCCGCACCCGCCATTGCCATCGCAGCGACAATCGCGACGTTCGGCTGGCCGTTAAACGGAGGCGCACAAGCAATAACACGTTTTACGCCCGCGACTTTCGCCGTCAGTACACTCATGTGAGCGGATGCAACCAATGGGTATTTTCCACCAGGGATGTAACAACCCACGCTGTTTACTGGAATATTTTTATGCCCCAGTACCACACCAGGCATGGTTTCTACTTCGACGTCTTTCATTGAGTCACGTTGAATTTGAGCAAAGTTTCGAACTTGTTGCTGAGCGAACTCGATATCATGACGAGTCGATTCATCAAGCGCATCCACACAGGCTTGGATTTGCTCTTCTGACAGGCGGAATTGCTCCGGCGACCAGTTATCAAACTTTTCAGACAACTCACGTACAGCGCTATCACCTTTCGATTCAATATCAGCAAGAATGTTTTCAACAATCTGACGCACTTTTGCGTCGTTTGATGCTGATGCTTCTTCAGTGATTCCGTTTTTTAAAATGCGTGCCATTGGGTTTCTCCTTGAACATTGAGGCTGACGAACGGTTATTTTTATGCTTTTGGATACGAATGCAAAATCAGATTAAACACTTAATTAACATTTGACAAGTTAAGTCAACAAACCACAAAAACATTCCTTAAGCCTTTGTATTTATTAGTTTAAACAAATAAAAGCAAGTAATAAGGACCTTAATTAAGTTTAATTTTTAATCAAAAATGAGTTTTAGATCACATCATTTTTACTCATCATTTACATTTCTACATGTTAGTTTTTGCATACCTTTGCAAAGGAGAGAATCATGAGCAATTTTAAACAACGTCTGAATCAAGAAACGATATTAGGTACATTTGTTAAAACCCCTCACCCTCACATTATCGAAGTATTGGCACTGGCAGAGTTGCCTTTTGTGGTACTGGATGCAGAGCACGCACCTTTCGATCGTTCCTCGCTTGATCTGTGCATCATGGCGGCCAGAGCGAATGACCTCGCGTGCGTGGTACGAGTACAAGACAGCGCCCCTTCAACCATTTTGAACGCGCTTGACTGTGGCGCGGCGGGTGTACAAATTCCCCATGTTTGTACTGCTGAGCAAGCGACGCAACTGGCGAAAATCTGCCATTACGGAGAAGGTGGCCGAGGGTATGCTGGTTCCAGTCGAGCAGCGCAATACGCCACTAAGCCCATGGTTGAACACTTAAAAGACAGCCGTGCGAATACGATTGTCATTGCACAAATTGAAGACCCTCAAGGGGTTGAAAATGTTGAAGCGATTGCCAATGTTGAAGGAATTGATGCGCTCTTCATTGGCCAAGTTGATCTCACTGTCGCTTATGGTGCTGATAGCGTTCATGATGAGAAAGTCGCACAAGCAAGTATGCGAGTAATCGAAGCGGCCAGAGCCGCCAATAAACCTGTTGGCATGTTTGTCGCGACGGCTCAACAAGCTCGGGAATGGCGTGAACTCGGCGTTAGCTTCTTTTGTGTTGGGTCTGAACACAAAATGATCATTGATGGCTTCAAACAAGAGAGAAATGTGATGAATTCTTGAGTTTTCTCTGATATTTACGCCTTATCAATGTAATGCTCTAGACACAGAAATCCCCTAGCCCATACACTCAGCACGTATGAGAAGGTTCAATGGCCTTAAATAAGGAGTATCACCATTAAAGCGAAAGTAACTTCGATCGACGTCGCGAAGATGCTCGGCGTCTCTCAATCGACGGTATCTAGAGCATTCAGCCCGACTGCGAGTATTAGCGAGAAGAAACGCAAAATGGTGATGGATGCCGCAGCTAAGCTCGGATACACACCGAATGCCATCGCCCGAGGTCTGATTTCGAATCGTTCAGGCTTAGTGGCGATTGCGTTAGATAGCGAATCAAACCCAATGTACGACATGCAATCTCGTGCTTTGGCTGTCGAAATTCAAAAGCGAGGCGGACAAGTTGTGCTTTGCCCTATCGACAAGGACGACCTCGATCTCGCCATTTCACGCGCCATTGAATACCAAGTGGACGGACTCGTTATCGCCACCAGTCGTTTGACCTCACGCGCGTTTGCCCAATGCGAGAAGTTTGGCGTTCACTTAAGCCTGATCAACCGTTATGCCGAAGGCATTAATGCCAACAGCTCTGGTATTGATAACCGATTGGCGGGCCAACAAGCAGCCGAGTATTTAACACAGAAAGGCGCAAAACAATGCGCTTACATCAGTGGTGATGCTGGCTCCATGACCAGTGAAGAGCGCTGGCTTGGCTTCTCTTCAAAACTGCAAGAGCTCGGCGCTCCATCCCCGACCTTTATTCAAGCCAAATACAGTTTTGAAGCTGGCCTAGATGCGGCGAAAGAAATCTTGTCACATACCAGTAAACCCGACGCGATTTTCTGTGCAAACGACATCCTCGCCATGGGTGTGATGGATGGTTTACGCCAAGCCGGAGCAAAGATCCCTCAAGACTTCTCAGTGATGGGCGTGGATAACATTCCGATGTCTGCATGGCCGAGTTATGATTTGACCACCATTGCTCAACCAGTCGACAAAATTGTTAAACGAGCGGTTGAAGACTTGATGAATCGAATCAACGGCAACCTGGATGCAACTGGCGAATACCTTTTCGAGCAAGGCACCTTGATCGAACGTAGTAGCACCATTTAATAAATCCATTTTTATTCATTCTTCATAAACAAAATGTCTTGCTTTCGAGTAAGGCATTTTCTGTGATCGCGATTAAATTTTCACCAACCGTTATTTAATTCCTCATCAATTCATCAATCTTGTTATTGACTTGTTACTTTAATGTTTTATTTTGGATTCGTATGCAAAATGGATATGAATTGCTCAACTAATTTATAAAAACATAAAAAGTTGTGTGACTTGCCAACGAATGCCCATGGCAGGTCATACCAGAAACAAGGAAGAACGATGAAGAAAGCAATCCTTACTTCACTTACCGCACTGGGGCTTGCATTTAGCAGTATGAATACGTTTGCAACCAGTGTTATTCGTCTTGCTCATGACAGTCAAGAAACCTCTCCCGTACACAAAGCAATGCTCTATTTCGAACAAGAAGTGGAAGCTCGCTCAAACGGTGAGATAGAAGTTGAAATCTATCCGGCGAGACAACTAGGCGATGTGCGTGAGACGACTGAACTCGTACAGCAAGGCAACTTACAAATGACGTTTGGTGCGTCAGTTTTACTCTCTCCCTACGTCCCAGAGTTTAACGTGCTCGACGTGTTCTACCTTTTTGATAGCGAAGAGCAAGCACACAAAGCGCTCGACAGTGAGAAGATCGGACAACCATTGTTGAATGCTATGGAATCAAAAGGCTTTCATGGACTTGGCTTTATGGAGGTCGGCTTTCGTAGCGTGACCAACAACAAACAGCCAATTGATAGTATTGAGGACCTGAAAGGGCTAAAGATTCGCTCGGCATCTAACCCCACTCAAATAAGCGCGTGGAAATCTATTGGTACTGCGCCAACACCTCTGTCTTGGGGAGAAATTTTCACCTCGTTACAACAAGGCCTGATTAACGCTCAAGAAAGTGCTATCTACTCTATTTATGCCGAACGTTTTTACGAGGCACAAAAGTACCTCTCTTTAACTAACCATATATACACCAACTACGTGTTGTTCATGAACAAATCGTTTTGGGATTCACTGCCGGCCGCACAACAAGCGCTGATCAGTGAAGTAAGCAAAGAAACCATCGCAAAACAGCGTGAGCTCGCCGCTAAGCAAAACCAAGAAGTAATCAAAGAGCTCGAAGCAAAAGGCATGACGGTTAACATCGTCCCAGACGAGGTACGCAGCATCATGAAAGAAAAAATGAATGCAGCCGTGTACCAAGATCTGCGTAGCAAGACAGGTGAAGACTTGTTTGACAACGTGATTGCCGAGATAGAACGCCTATAACTCCCACTCTTTTGCACGATCTGGCAACAGGTCGTGCTTTCTCGTTTTGGAGGTGAACATGAAGTGGTTTCGCTTACTAGACAAATACCTAGAACCTACCCTTATCGTTATCGCGATCTCGACGATGACAACTTTACTGTGCTTGCAAATCGCACTACGCCTATTTGACGCAACGATCGCGTGGACTGAAGAGCTGGCACGTTATTTATTCGTATGGGCGATGTACCTGAGCATCAGCTATTGTATCCGAGATGATCGACACATCCGCATTCGTGTGTTCATCGATAAACTTCCGGGCAATTGGACGCAATTCAGTTTGATTGTTTCTGATCTTATCTACCTTGCCTTTAGTGCCACTGTCGCCTGGTTTGGATTTAAGGTGATCAATCGCAGCCTGCAACTCGGTCAGATTGCACCCGCAATGGAAATTCCTATTGCGTGTTTGTATGCCTCTGTTTTAGTTTGCGCACTATTAAGCTGCGCGCGCCTAGTGACAAGCATTTATCAACGTGTGAACGCGTGCTCCACCAGCAATGAACGAGTTCGCTTTTCTCGCCAACGCTATCGCCATATCAAAGCAAAGTACCGTACTTCTAACCGACTATTGGAGTTTAACGCATGACGTCTGCACTTTTGTTTGGCAGCTTTGGTCTGCTTCTGCTCATTGGCGTTCCGGTCGGTATTGCTCTGGCGGCAGCCAGTATGGTCGCGATACTCAGTCTGCCGTTTCTTAACATTGAGTTTTTAGTCCAAGGAATGGTAACAGGGCTCGACTCTTTCCCTCTCCTCGCCGTCGTTCTATTTACCTTGGCAGGTAACCTTATGAGCCAAGGAGGGATCTCAAAACGATTATTACACGTGGCGGAGGTCTTCTTTGGCCACTTTACTGGTGGGCTTGGCATCGTCGCCATTGTGGCGTGCATGTTCTTCGCTTCCATCTCTGGTACAGGGTCTGCCACCGTTGCCGCTATCGGCCTGACGATGATTCCCTCTATGGTGAAGAAAGGCTACGACCGCAGCTTTGCCGGTGCCTTGATCGCCTCTTCCGGCGGGATTGGCGTCATTATTCCACCCTCTGTGGTGATGATCGTCTACGCGATCACAGCTGAAGTCTCGGTCACCAAGATGTTCATGGCGGGCATCATTCCTGGCTTGGTCGTCGGTATGGTATTGATCGGCTACTGTCTAATTGTCTCAAAAATGCGGGGCTACACAGGTAACGAGCGCAAAGCGACCTGGGCAGAGCGTCTTGATGCGCTAAAAGAAGCCAGTTGGGCAATGCTACTACCCGTGATCATTCTCGGCGGTATCTATTCCGGTATCTTCACACCTACCGAATCAGCCGCCATTGGTGTGCTCTATGGCTTATTCTTTGGCATGTTTGTTTATAAAGAACTCAAACCAGCGCAAGTGGTGAAAATCATTCTAGAGTCGTCACTGTTAGTTGGCGCTGTGCTCGTCATTGTGGGTGCGTCCGTGACGTTTGGCCGCATATTGACCCTAGAACGTCTACCGACCGAGATCGCTCAGTTCATTCTATCGATTACCGAAAACAAACTTCTGATACTGCTTTGCATCAATGTCCTGTTGTTGCTCGTCGGTACCTTTATGGAAACGCTGGCAGCGATTGTTATTCTCACACCAATTCTGTTACCCATTACGTCAGCACTCGGCATGGACCCCGTTCATTTTGGTATCGTGATGATCGTGAACTTGGCCATTGGCTTTGTTACGCCTCCTCTGGGTGCCAACCTGTTTATGGCAAGTCAGGTAGGCAAAGTACCGATAGAGTCGCTCTCTAAAGCCATCATGGGTTGGATTGGTGCAATGATAGTGGCCTTGATGTTGATTACCTTCATCCCTGCCATCTCGCTATCGTTACCTGCGCTTTTATCCTGATCGTTGCACTCATAGAGCGCTTATGACTGTTATAGCCACTAGATAAACACCTTTCTAGTGGCTTATTCGTTATCTACTTCCGATTTAATAAAAAAGACTTAAAGCATTCGTATGCAAAAGGAAAATTTGAAAGATATAAGGATAATTGACACCAAAATAGCTGAATATTAGCGATAAAGTCTATTTGGGTGCCTTGATCTGCATGATTATCAGTTTTGGCTTAATCATTTGTTTCCATTCAAACAGATCAAAATAAATTAAGCGATTAAAAAACAATAAGATATTAGGAAATTCATACAAAAAACTTTGACCTCCTTTCTTATTAACACGTCTCGATAAGAGATAGCTTCCATCTCGCCTGTACTTTTTTAGTTTGTTTTCTGCTCAACTGTTAAAAACCTGATCATTAGCACGCTATTTAAACAATCAAAAAACAATCCGTTGACAAAATGGCAACATGATATATTTTGAATACGTAATCAAAACATAATTCAAACATAATTATTCAATTACGGAGGTGATTTATGGCCATGGTTGGCTTCGATGAAAAGTGGCGTGATTTTCCCGACTACATTCTTGGTATCACAAAAGAGATTTGGGAAGACCGAGGTTTAAACACCTTAGAACACTACTACTCTCCCGACATTGTTGTGCGTACTCCACTCTCTATCGTTCAAGGAAACGAAGGGGTGATCAGTGCAACAATGGCGACACTGGCCGAGTTTCCCGATCGCACGCTATATGGCGAAGACGTCATTTGGTCAGGCACCCCGGAACAAGGCATGCTTTCTTCTCATCGAATCATCTCTACTGCAACACACAGTGGCAACGGCTTCTACGGGCAAGCCTCGAACCGCAAACTTCGTTTCCGTATTATCGCAGATTGCCACGCTATCAATAACCAAATCAATGACGAATGGTTGGTTCGCGATCAAGCCGATATCGCGAAACAACTGGGTATGACGTCAGAAGAGTTTGCACGCCAACAAATCGAATTTGAAGGTGGCGTGGAATCAAGCCCATTTCCGTTCACACCTGAAGTCGACATTCCTGGACCTTATTTGGGCGTAGGCAACGACAACGAATATGGTCAGCGTTATGAAGCAATTCTCAGAAGCCTTATGAATGCCGAGTTCTCTATAGTACCGAAAGAGTACGACCGTGCTTGCATCGGCGAATACACTAGCGGTCAAAATGCCTTATCACACTCGGAAGTCGATCATTTTTGGATGGCACTTCGTGCGTCTTTCCCAAATGCTCAATTTACCGTTCACCATCGTATTGGCCGGGATGACGACATGATGTCACCACGCGCTGCAATTCGATGGTCTTTGCACGGTAAGCATGAGGGATATGGGATGTTTGGTAAGCCTTCAGGAAAAGAGGTTTACATCATGGGGATCAGCCACGCTGAGTTTGGCCCTTGGGGTCTTCGTCGCGAATTCACTTTGTTTGACGAGACCGCAATCTGGAAGCAAATCCTGCTACAGCAAGGCTAACGGCTGACTAAACACTATTTATTAAAATCACAGACAGTAAGGAAGCAACATGTCACTCAACATCATCGAACAGTTCTACCAGAACTACTTCAAAGCCGCAGACATCGAGCAAAAACAGGCCGCTCTGCAAACTTTGAACCCTGACGTAAAATGGTGCGTGGCGCACCCTGTGAACGATCTTAATGGCCCAGATGCAACCCACGAATCTTTCCTCTCACCACTTGTTAATGCTTTGCCTGACGCCGAGCGCCGACCAATAATTGTTATGCACGGCGAATACGAAGGTCGCACTTGGTACAACTCTACCGGCTATTTTATCGGTACATTTGAACAACCACTGTTTGGCATCCCAGCAACAGGGAAAACACTCTACTTGCGTTACACCGAAATGGTGTGTGTGGAGAACGACCAAATCACCGAATCATACATGATTCCAGACTTCATCGACGCGATGAATCAAGCAGGCTGCAACCCTCTTCGTAAAAGCTTAGGTCACGATGGCTTGGTCCCTTCTCCTGCGACTTCTAATGGTATCCAACATTCTGTTGTGTCTTTGGAAGAAAGTGAAAAGAGCGCCCAGCTGGTTGAAGATATGCTGTCTTGCTTGGGTCGTTTTGATGGCAAAGATCTTTTCTCGATGGATCTTGAAAACTACTGGCACAATGACTTCATGTGGTACGGCCCTGCTGGTATTGGTACTACGCGCGGTATCAAAGGTTTCCGTAACCACCATCAAGCGCCATTTGTGTTTGCCTTCCCTGACCGAAGTGTCGATATTGAGGTCAATTTTTTGGCCAAAAATGACTACGTATCCACAGGTGGTTGGCCACATATGCATGGTACTCACACTGGTCACAGTGGCTGGCTCGGTCTTGCCCCAACCGGAAAACACATCGAACTTCGCGTTATGGACATTTGGCGACGCGAAGGCGATTTACTGAAAGAAAACTGGGTGGCGATCGACATCGTTCATATCCTGCTGCAACTTGGCTATGACGTGTTTGCACAAATGAAAGAACAGTTAGAAGGACCTAATTATGCATGAGTTTGGCGCACTTAACTGGAGCATCCTTGGTGGATACATAGCCCTAACGCTAGTATTGGGTGCGGTGATTGGTAAGCGAGTAACTTCAGCTAGCCAATTCGCTTTGGGTGATAAGAGCATCCCTTGGTGGGCGATCGGTATTTCTGTCGTTTGTACTTACGTGAGTGCCATGTCGTTCCTTGGCGGGCCAGCTTGGTCTTACAAAGAAGGCCTGTCGGTTATCGCGATTCACCTCAATTATCCGCTGGTGATCTTCTTCATCGTGGCTGTGTTTATGCCGTTTTTCTACAACAACGGTTTAACCTCTATCTACGAGTATCAAGAACGACGCTTCGGTAAGGCTTCACGACTGACTTTGTCGTTTATCTTCCTTATCAAACAAGCATTGAGCTCGGCAGCCGTACTCTATGCGACAGCAATGATTTTAGAGTTCATTACTGGTATCGACGTGATGTACTGCATCATGATCGTCACTGCAATTGCCCTTATCTACACCGTAATGGGCGGTATCGCGGCTGTCATTTGGACCGATGTGATTCAAGCAGTAATCTTATTTATTGGCGCATTCATCATCATTGAAGCCGTTTGGAATGGCATGCCTGCTCCAATGACGGAGGTCATGGCAGAACTCAAAGCGAAAGGAATGACCGATGCCCTACAGACAAGTTTTGACCTAAGCCAAGTAACGACGGTATGGGCTGGTGTTATCGCAATGACGATGTTCCACACCACCGTGTATGGCGGTAACCAGATGATGGTACAACGATGTATGGCCGCGAAAAACATGGGCGATGCGAAAAAGGCAATGCTGATGATGGGCTACGTGGCCTTCTTTATTTACTTTGTCTTTATCTTGCTTGGCGTCCTGTTCAACGCTTATTACGACGGTAAAGAGTTCGAAAACGGCAACACCATCATTCTTCATTATGCGAGTGAATATGGAATGCCAGGCTTGATGGGCATCATTGCCGCTGCGATTCTGGCGGCAAGTATGTCGAGTCTCGATTCCGCATTTAACTCAATGGCGACCGTTTCTGTGGCTGACTTTTACAAACGCTTCTACAAGCAAAACGAGTCGGAAGAGCATTACTTAAAGGTATCGCGTTTCTTCACGGTGGCGTGGGCGATTTTGGTCATCATTCCAGCGATCATGTTTGCCACCAGCACAGGCTCGGTACTGGAAGTGCTGAGTAAGGCAGGCTCTTACTTTGTCGGTGCGAGCTTCTGTATGTTCGTCCTTGGTTTCTACTCAAAACACATTACGGAAAAAGGCTTGTTAATTGGCGTTGCTGCTAGCTTCTTGGTGATCTGGTATGTAGCCGTTGCGACCGATATTGCGTGGCCTTGGTATTGCGTGATTGGCGTCCTTGTGAATGCCGTTGTCGCTTACATTGCTAGCCTTCTCCTGACGGGTAAACAAGATGAAATGCATCTTTACACAGTGAAAGGCCAGCAAGCGGAATATGCTCGTCTAAATAAACCAATCAAGGAAGATGGTTGGTATGTCGTTCCCGGCAAAATCGATGCTCCATGTTATGGCTTACTAGTGATGTTTGTATTCTCGATCGTGATGCTTTGGGGGATCAACGCGTTTACCGACAACGCTCCTATGCTGATTAACTTTATGCGTGGCTGCTCTATTCTTGTCGCTACCGCTTGCATCGGATACATGGGGTATTCACTCCTCTCCCCGAAACGTAAAGTTGCAGTCAAACAAGCAAATTAATGTTCTTTACGTAGATACTGTACGTCCAACAAACGGACAGTATCTACGCTCTAGATCTAGTGCTAGCTCAAAGCAAATCGAATGGGTTAACCCACATTTTGCTTTTTAACACTCCAAAGCCATTATTCTACTTAGGATACCCCGTCAGAACATTTATGAATACGTACCTATTTATGCTAGTCTTATGACCTCAATTACTGGCAACTAAGTTTTATTCATGAAATCAATTAAACACGTAGTCACATCAAAAGATGTGGCAAAGATGGCAGGCGTCTCTCAATCTACTGTATCGCGCGTGTTTGTTCCGGGTAGCTCAGTATCCGAAAAGACCAAGCAAAAAGTCTTTGAAGCGGCTAAAGCCCTTAACTACCGCCCTAACGCCTTTGCACGTAGCCTGACCACAAACGAATCGAAATTGATAGGTTTGGTGTTTCCTGATGCGGATTACCCTATCCATATGAAAACACTGCAGTTAATTTCCAGTGAGTTACAGAAAAAAGGTTATTCTGCCGTATTGATTCCATGGCAAGTGGATGAAGAAGAGGGCCACTCAATCCCAAATATCTTCCAGTATCGCGTCGATGGTGTCATTGCTGCTTCCGCAACCTTCAATAAGTCCCTTTATGAAGAATGTGAAGAGTTTAATATCCCAATTGTTCAATACGCACGAGTTGTTGAAGGTACTAGGAGTAGCTACGTTATCAGTGACAACTACGAAGCAGGCCAACAAGCCGCGCAACTTCTGCACAAAAGTGGCGTGAAGAACGCGGTTTATTTGACGGGAGAAGTGCCAACCTTTACGAATGACGAACGCCAAAGCGGCTTCTGCTCTGAATTTGAAGACCTAACCGGCAAGACGCCACGCATCATTGAAGCCAGCTATGACTACGCGAGCTCACTTGATAAAGTCCGTGCCATACTGGCAGACAAAAATCGGCCTGAAGCAGTGTTCTGTGCAACCGATAACCTTGCGATGGCGGTCATGGATATCGCCCGTATAGAATGCGGGTTGAGGATTCCTCAGGACTTACAAGTCATTGGTTTTGATAATATTCCTCAGACAGAATGGTTAAGCTATCAATTAACCACGTTCCGCCAGGATTTCCGTCGCCTCGCTCGCGAGTGCGTGAAGATCATTGTTGATCAAATTAATACGAAAAACGGCAGCCTAGTAAAAATGATGGTGCCAGTGAAGTTAATCGAGCGCCAGACAACAAAAGCTTAAATAGCTATAGCCAGCCATTCGGTTGGCTTTTTTATTTGCCTCTGACTCCCAAACGGCTCATTTAGTGTTGTAAGCATTAATGAACCCATGTATATTTATGAGCTATTACACTATATGAACCAAACAAAAAAAGGCTCATAATCCTTATGACCACGTATCTTTACACTCGTTATTCGCCAAAAAATCGAGCTTACCAAGAGCACCTTAATACTCTAAAAGCTTTTGCTCCCGAAGCTCAGCATTTTGAGGATAAGGTTCGTGGTTGCATGCCTCCAACCGAGAGAGAGGCATTCTTACAACTGCTCGATTCCGTCAGAACTGGGGATACGATTGTGCTCTGGTGGCTGACCGCATTTGGTCGCGACTTTAGTCAAGCATTGAACACAATAAAAATGCTACTCGATAAAGGGGTAACATTGAAAACCGTATGTGAATCACTAACTTTTGAGCCAGGTTCTGTTCAAACTCAAACACTACTCACAGTGTTATCTGGATATGGGAAAGTGCAGACTGAACATCGCCTGTTTGCCGCAGAGCAAGGGCGACAGGCCATTAAAGAGCAGCCAGAATTATGGAAACAGAAGTTTCGCGGCCGCCCCGCAAACAAAACCAAACACCAACAGATCGCAACGTTGCTGCTAGAAGGCTACACATTGCAAAACGTAGCAGAGCAATGCGAAGTCAGTCTATCGACTGTGAAGCGGGTCAAAGCAAAGCTAAATGAAGTGGATGACGAAGGCGGCTTAAGATCACGACGCCAAAAAGGTTGTTTGAATGGAGACCAGTCATGAGTCGCCCAATCAACTCTCATACTATACTACTCGCCTGTCTTATTATTAGCGTTGGCCAGTTGAGCATGGGGCTAGTCATGCCCTCTTTGCCATGGATAGCAAAAGACTTTTCCATCTCCCTCGACCAAGCTCAACTACTTGTGAGTATTTATTTGCTCGGCTTTGGCCCCTCTCAATTTATCTACGGGCCAGTGTCAGATGCTTTAGGACGAAAAAGAGTATTACTTACCGGTTTACTCATCGCGATGTCTGGTCTGCTGATGATTATTTTCTTCAGTGACACATTTACAGGGATGGTGATGGGGCGCTTTTTACAAGGGTTAGGTACAGGATGCTGCGCGGTACTCGCGAGGGCGTCGACTCGAGATAGATTTAGCGGGGATGAACTCCCAGTGGCAATGTCTTACATCGCCATGGCGGCTTCAATCACGCCACTTATTGCACCTGTGATTGGCGGCTTTATCAACTTCCACTTCGGTTGGAGTATGGTGTTTATTTCTCTATTGGGCTATGTCTCGCTGGCCTGGGTAATCATCGCCTTTAAGTTCACAGAAACCATCACAAAACGTTCTGTCATTCCGTCACCCCGAAAAATGTTACTCCAATACAAGAGCTTACTTACGTCTCGTTACTTTATGAGTTTCGCCAGTATCAGTTGGTTAAACTTCAGCTTAATGATTACGACAGTCTCTGTGATGCCATTTATCATGCAAGATCAAATTGGCATGACCTCCGCTCAATACGCGATATGGGCGCTCATTCCCGCTTTGGGTATGTTATGTGGTACCACGATTTGTAACCGAGTAAGGCCAATTATTGGCAATAAAAAAATGCTGCTTTGCACCCCATTTCTTCACCTCGCTGCCGCAATATGGTTATTTTTCTGCCCTGTTGAGCCTCTATTTCTGATGCTAGGACAGCTATTAATGATCTTGGGTAATGGTATTGCCCTACCTTGTGCACAAGCGATGGTAATGCAACCTTATAAAAAGCAAGCAGGTGCCGCAGCGGCAATGTCTGGTGGTGGACAAATGGTCGTCTCCTCATTGGTCAGCTTAACTCTGGTGCAGCTTGGATTGAGTCAAGCATGGCATCTAGCGATCGTTATCGTAATATTTGCATCGCTTACCTTCACCAACATTCAACGTGGCTTTAGTGCAGAGCAACCTTCAGAACAATAACAACAAACATACTATTGTCCTTATAGCTACAACAAATCGTATAAATTTAAATTTAGGAAAAGTTGGCGGATACTAACATGATGTTGCATTTAAGAATGGGCGCCGTAACACTCGCCACATTGATATCCGCTGGTACTGATGCGAGCGCCAACGAGAACTGGCAGTTCGAGAGTGACAAGAATGGAATCACAATTTACTCCCGAGAACATAGTGACGGTTTAGTTGAGATCCGTGCCCGGATGTTCACACCCACCAGCTATGGTGCATTTTTAACGCTACTGGAAGACAGTGACAACATCCCGAACTGGATTGACAATGCCAGTCATAGCCGGGTTTTAAATCAGATATCGGCCACCGAGAACATCGTTTACACCCAGTTTAAAGCACCATGGCCTGCCAAAAATCGGGATATGGTCACCTACTCAAAGTACTGGGTCGATGAGCTGGGATTCACCGTAGAAATCAAAAGCGCACCTGACTCATATCTTGCTGAACAAAATGGTTATGTTCGAATTCGCTCGGTTGATGCGACTTGGGAGTTACAAAAACTCACAAACGATACAACACTCGTGGAATACAAGGCGTTTGCTGATCCCGGAGGTCTATTGCCAAACTGGCTGATCAACAAACTTTCAAAAGAAAGTGCATGGGCGACATTTGGTAACTTAAGAAAAGAGTTACCTGAATATCAGCAATACTCTCATCCTCAAATAGATGAGTAAGCGTCGCTCTTCCCACTCGCTTTTTAATGCGGTACATAATAACAAAAGGCGGCATATGCCGCCTTTTTCTACTCAATGTGTTACTGTTGTGCAACCGTTACAGGTTTAGTTGCACCACGGTAATCAAACTCAAAACCAATACCTTGGTCTGTCACGTCCATCGTCATACCACCAACAAGCTCGCCTTGTAAGCTTTTGACAACATCATCCGGAACCGGCTCCCCAGTGATTGACGACGCACTCTCTAACACTTCCAAAATACGCTCTGAATCAAAATCAAAGCTGAACAAGCCATTTGGAGAAAGTGATTGCGCCATCACTTCTTTGCTTGCTTCCGCAGCACTATCACCACTGTAAAGGGTGAAATGGTTTTCGTTTAGACGAGCAAACACGTCCACCTTCATGCCAGTATGCATTTCTAATAGGTCACTGACATTAACAGGTTGGTTATCCGGTTGAATTTGCAATTGAGCAAGTTCAGGAACGAACATTTGCGCAGTTTGAATAAGCATCATTGGATCATTGGCAGAAAGAGACAACATACCATCTAGCTGGCTAAATACTTCACCATGCTGAGCATTAGTATCTACTTTGATATCAAACATTTGCAGGCTTAAGCCTTTGAGGCCGTTAACCATGCCTGACCCCATGCTTACAGCGGCTGCTGGATTCTGGCCGCCCATCTCTTGCTGCATTTGTGTCAATAAAGAGCATTGATATTGAGGCTGGGTCAAGTCAGCCCAAATCTGACCAATCGATGGCGCTAGCGTATTAATGTCTAAACCAAGCGCCATACTAAAGAAACTCTTATCACTTTTAGACTCTGCCAATACACCACGAATCGACTTGAGCGCATCTAGAATCACTTTATTGTTGGACTCAACAACAAAAGAACCTTTAATGAACGCCTGATCGCCTTTCATCTTGTATTCTGCAAACGCGACGGACTGAGGCCAGTTTTCTGCAACTTGAGTAAGCTCAGTATGGCAGGCTGGTGAACGCATTTCCTCAATAGTTGGTTCAGGATCTATTGCATCCAACGTGCTGATTTGACGAGCAAACATATTGCCATCTTTCGTCGTCAAACCTTTAATCACTTCGCGATGATCAAAGTAACCAAAAGAGTTGTTGTTTTCACCGTATTTGGCTTGCAACGCCTCAAGGCGTCCACTGTCAGCAATATTTTGACTTGGTGCTTCAAGCCCTAATGCCATTTTAATCGGGTTTTGAACGCCCAGTTGCGGAACATCAACCGTTAACGTAAGCACGTTATCAACCACGGCTACAACCAAGCCAATACCGTCCTGCGGGTCAATTGAATCAGTCATCTCGTAACGACGATACTCGACTTCACCAAGCTTAACCAACTCATGCTTAGCGCCGCTCATCTGCTCTTCATGATCCAGTGTTTTCCATAACGCGGCAGGGTCTTCAATATCCACTTTGTACACCGGTACCATACCAATTGTGTACAACACAGGATTAATGTTTTCCCCGGTGCCCAAATAAGCTTTTAATGTTTCTGGCGACGCAGCACTCTCTAGGTATCCATCGAATAAGTTAACTGCAAACTGCTGTTGTGGAGACAGTGGTTCATCGGCAAAAAGTTCTGCAATCGAGCCTTGATTCGCCGTACCGAATGCGTTCATGTATTTATAATGGTTAAAAGGTTCTGTCTGATACGTCACCATAAGTGAATCTGCAGGAACTTGCGTTAACAGTGAGCCTGCATCACTCGCGGTAGTATTGTTTTGGTACAGGTAGCCAGCGCCCCCTGCTGCTGCGACCACTGCTGTAGCCAATAGTAGTTTTTTCACGACCAACTCCGTTGTCATAGTTATGTGTTCCTAAACGAAATGTAACGCTTAGGTTTAAAGCCAATGAATAGTGCTTTATATCAACCGCTATCATAAACAAGTTATCGATGTAATGAATGTCGGTTTGATAAATTATCCAACATTTATAAGGCAAACCGTGAAGTAAGTTGAATTGCGTGCGGATGCTATTGGCAATATTCACAATCCAATTTCTCGGATAACCGCCTTAAAAATCATAATATTCAGTTAAATGAAGCGATTTGGAGTAATTACGACCAAAATCAGCAGAATATTAAATCTTTATTGAGTCTTTTATCTAATATCTGAAAACGCCTCACGACCTGACACTTCTTTCCAATTTGCCTCTGGCGGTCCCTACTCGTTTTCCTTACATTCCTACTAACTCAGTGACGAGACGTATACCAAATACGAGCAATAGAAGACGATGAAAGACCAGTTGACGATCTCTATATCAACTATCAATGGCTCAAGACATTGGTACTTCAGTAAAAGGATGCAACGCAACATAAAAACGTTTTTCGTTTTTTTTGTTGTTGCTCTGGCCGCGACCGTAATCTTAATTCATCACTTGTACACTCGCGTTGATAATGCAGCGTTAAAACAAGCTGAATTGACAGAGCATTCACGCACCATGGGTGAAGAGCTCAGCACACTGAAAACACTTAAATCAGAGCTAGAAAATGACCTTTCAGAACGGGAAGAACGGGTACAACTTGTTTCGGAACGTTTGGGTGAATTAGAGAAAGTGCTTGGGGTTGGAGAACATACCTCGACAAATAACTTGGATGCTAGGCTCGATGCAGCGGCGATAACCTCAAACGTTCGCATGGTGTTATTAAACCAAATACCAAGTGGCTCTCCAGTCGGCAACGTACGACTATCTTCCGGATTCGGTAAGCGTATCCATCCGGTGACAAAAGTTGCCAAGATGCATCGTGGGCTCGATTTTGCCGTAAATATCGGCACCAAAATTTATGCCCCTGCCGATGGGGTAGTGGAAGTCACCCGCCGCAGTAATAAAGGCTCTGGTAACTTCCTCAGGCTGCAACATTCTTTCGGTTTTTCGAGTTCTTATTCGCACTTGAAAGCGTTCAAAGTAAAAAGTGGTCAGTTCGTCAAAAAAGGGCAGCTGATTGCAATTTCCGGCAACAGTGGGCTCTCTTCTGGCCCTCACCTGCATTACGAGGTGCGATTTGTTGGGCGAGCACTGAATCCGAAACCATTTGTCGATTGGAGCCTTAATGATTTCGAAGACATTTTTACTAAGGAGCGAAGAATACGATGGGAATCTTTAATCAAAACAGTGGAACAACGAGTAGCTCAGCAGCTTCAACTCTCATCGCCAAAGGCTGTTCTCTTAGCGGAGAACTCAAAGTAGAAAACGATGTCCAGATTGATGGCATCGTCGATGGTCAAATTAACGTGGAAGGCACTCTCGTTGTCGCAGAAAGCGGGCGAGTAAACGGTGAAATTTACGCTAAACAGCTGATCATTAACGGCATGATGGACGGAAACTGTCACGCAGAACACATTCAAGTGCTTGCCAAGGGACGCGTAAGCGGTAGGATCTGGAGCAATAACCTCAGCATTGAACCTGGTGGCAAATTCTTTGGTGAAGCAGCCGAATTACCTGAAAAGGAAGTGGTAACGTTAAAGGGTAAGGCTCAAGACAGTGCGATCACAAAAGAAAACAACACCAACAATGAAAAGCGACTTGCGCGTAAATCAGCATAAAACGCTTTGATTAAAGTGCTTAAAAAAGACGGCTTTCACGCCGTCTTTTTTATTACTATTGCCACGATTTTCGTCAGAAACTACGTGATTATTCAGCCGGATTTAAAACCATCACCGAGCGTTTTGCTTGTGGACCAAAAGCTGATTTTGCATGCGCTTTCACTTCATCTAACGTCACACTCTTAGCCACTTTCTCAACGTCAAGCAACACATCGACGCCGTAATCATGCACCAAATAACGAGTATATGCCCATGATCTCTGTGCTGGGTTGTCATCCAATCCTTGCATCGCGACTGCCAGTTGTTTCGCGGCCGTATCCACTTCTTTTTGGGTAATATTTGACGCTAAACCATCAAACACTTTGCCCAGTTTACTCTCTAAAAGTGCCACGTCTTCGGGCTCGACTTGAGACTCCAAGAGCCAATCAGAGATGGGTTCGCGATCTTGTGTCATGGTGTAAATGCTCGGGCTGTAATCAAGGCTAGACTCTTCTCGCACAATATCCAAAACACGTGCATTACTAATACGTTGCAAAATATCTTCGATAACCGTGTCTCTTGCCGTACGTTGGTAATCGCTCGTATTAGTCAAACGCATTACATACAACGATGAAGGTTCATGCCCATCCGCAACCACAGTTCGCTCCGGTACTTCCGGGTTAAACGCAACGTGATAATCAATCGAACGACTCGGTTTCATTTCGATAGAGGCCACATACTTACGCAAAAGTGGTGTAATTTCTTCCGGCTCTACGTTTGCAACAATAACCATCTTAAAGCCATCATTGGTTTTGAAAAGTTGCTCATGCACCGCTAGTATCTGCTCGGAAGTCACTTGTTCAACATCATCACTGGACACTATACGATGACGACTCCCCGGCAAATAAGAATTGCCGTTTGCTTTTTGAATCAGTTTGCCCATCGGTGATTCAAAAAAAGCGCCGCTCTGCTGTTTAAACTCTTGCTTCGCTGCCGCCATCTGGCGCTCGTCGACTTTAATCTCCGTCGCTAGGTTGTATAGTCCATTCAAAGCATCAGTTAGGTGCGTATTTGGCGCCGTAATTTGCGCTCCGTGACTGGTCGCATCAAGCATCGCGCCAAGCGCAATGTTGTTTTTGCGTAAGTAGCTATCTAGCTCTGAACCAGAAAATGCCCCTAACCCACTGCGTATTGCCGTTGTTGCTGCGATTTCATAAGCGGCATACAACGTCGGATCAACAGCGGCTTTACCACCTTGGCTCGCATAGTAAATATACGCTCGACCACCCGCTTTAGTATCTTTTTGGAACCACACTTCGACACCGTTTGATAGCGTATAGACTTGAAAACCACCCGCTTCCTGACGCATGCTCGTGATGCTGCCTTCCTGGGTAGGCTTTAAGAATCCATCCACTTTGTCATACATCTCTAACGGTTTTTCGCCAGTTTGAAGATAGGCACTGTTTAGAGCGGCAAATACACCATTGAACTGTTCTGACGTTTCGCTTTTCCCCAAACCAATAAAAAAGCTTGGCTGCTGAGATAACAAAGCCGTCAATTGTGTGTTAATGCTCTCTAAATTCTCGTTGTTGATGAATTCTGCCAAACTCTGGGCATAATTCTCTTTTGATTGGCTGACACTGTCTTGTCCAATTTGAAAAACACGTGCTTCTGCGTAACTGTTTGGCTTACGCTGACTCCAATCTGAATCAATATTTGCAAGTTCACCTTGCCAATTTGACATAACGCTATCTAACTCGGATTGAGTCGCACCATAATCTCTCAACGACGCCAAGGTACGAATGAAAGTCTGGTGCATTTGTTCGCGGCGATCTGGTGCAAACGAAATCCCTGCCGACATCATACGCTGATAGTTAGAGTAATAGGGCTCTGCATAAGCGTATTGAAAAGGTTCAGCGGCATCACTGAGTACACGGATCAAACGCTGTTGAATGAGTTGTGTTGCGACTTCATCACGCCACACTTCATGTTGTTGCTCAATCGTCGTGCCGCCACTTAGACCACGCTCAATCACTAAATGAAGACTGGGTGATTCCATCGTGTTACTTGGCAAGATTCTGTTTTCGTTGTTCACTCGAATATCACGGCGCTTCTCTATTACCGTATCCGAGGTACTTTCCCAGTTCGAGAACTTGCTTTTGATAATCTTGGACAGTGAATCTACGTCGATATTACCAGTCACAATCAACTCGGCATTTTGTGGCTGGTACCACTTGTCGTAAAACGCCTTTAACTTACTCGAGGAAGCGTTTTGAATCGCTTCGCGAGTACCAATTGGGTCATGTTCACCATACATAGTGCCTTCAATCGAGGCTTGGTAAGCATGCATAGAAAAGGACTTATCATCTGGATTAGCACGTCGCCATTCCCCAAGAATCACCCCTTTTTCTTTCTCTACTTGCTCAGGAGCAAACTCAAGTCCGTTACCGATATCTCTCATCCACTTCAGGGCATCTTCTAGCTTCGTATTATTCGCAAGGTCAAGTTGGTAAGACGTTTGCTGATAACTGGTAAAAGCGTTGATATCAGCGCCAAAGCTACCACCAGATTGCTCAAAAAGTTTGACAACGTCGTTACCGGTAAAATGCTCACTACCATTAAACGCCATATGCTCAACAAAGTGAGCGTAACCCTTTTGAGAAGATGTTTCTTGGAATGAGCCGATATTCATCACCAAACGGACCGAGACTTCTTGGTCTTCTGTTGGATAGAGATGGTATTTCATACCGTTCGATAACTGGTCCACGTGCCAGTTGGCGTCAGGTTGAATCGGCGTCGACTGTTGTATCAGAGCACACCCTGACACTAATAACGCGGGGACTAACAATATACTGCGCATAACGATTGCCCATAACAATGATTAAGCTAATCAATATATATCCGGTGCTATAACCTTCACATTTTTAATGGATTATCAGACACGCAAATGTGATAAAGATCACCATTTATTGAAATCAATTCTCATTTACAAAAATCGACAAATCCTTACTTTACAAATACATAAATAATATCGTTCCAAATCCTTTTGCTTATTTGGTGTAAAACTCAAATTCGCGACATGGAGTCAGTATTTATTTTGAGCAATAAAATATAATTATTGAACAGATTCGAATCTGACTTTCTGCTGCATATTCAACAGCGCAGAGAGCACTGATGAGAATAAAAACACAACAACTATTATTCAAAGATCTATTATTCGCTTTATGTTCAAAAATCTATCATTAAAAAACAAACTGGCAATCTCTGCCAGTGCCGCCATCATTCTAGGGGGAGTGCTGGTAGAGGGGCTGTCTTTTCGAGATTCATTAAATAGGCTCGATGTCGAAGTCGCACAGCGACTAGAAAGCACTAGCGCATCTTACAATCAATACGTAAAGGACTGGCTACTCTCTAAAGAGCGCGCACTAACTTCACTCTCTTCTGATTCAGAGAAACGTTCTCTGGTTACGCATTTGAAACAAGTCCGAGACTCTGGCGCGTTCGATAACGTTTTCCTCGCTTACCCGGACGGGTCACAAGACAACGCTAATGGGGTGGTTTTGCCACCAGGTAATAACGATCCTCGTAAGTGGGGCTGGTACACCAATGCAATCGCCAACCCATCGAAAGTCTTTATGGATAACCCGACCGTCGCAGCTGCCACGGGTGCTAACGTCGTGTCGCTCGGTAAAGCCCTGCAATTGCATGGTCAAACCGTCGTTCTGGGTGCTGACGTAGAGATCGGTGATATCCTGAACAGTCTCAACCAAGTGATCCTACCGGGTGAAGGTTATATGTTTATTGCCAATGAACAGGGCAATATTTTCACTCATAACAACGGTAAACTGCTGAATCAACCGGTTAGCAAGCTGGGCCTCAACAACAACGACATTACGTCTGCCGCACGTTCAGGTACAGAGCGTCGCGTCTCTATTAACGGCACCGAATATGTGATTTACGCGCGCCACATAGAGGGTACCAAGCTCACAACAGTGACGGTGTTAGATCAAAACTCGTTGGTTGCCCCACTTTACGATGCTGTTTGGGATCAGATCATCGCAACCACCATCGTCGTCGTTATCTGCGTAGCTTTGTTTAATCTGCTATGTAACATCTTGTTCCGTCCGCTCTACAACGTTTCGAATGCGCTTGCACAAATCGCAAACGGTAGCGGCGACCTAACTCAACGCATCAAAGTAGAAAACCGTGACGAAGTTGGTGAGCTGGCTGAAAACTTCAACCAGTTCGTTGAAAGTTTGCAGCAACTTATTGGTCACATTCGTCACCAAGCGGAAGAGCTGAGCCAACAATCGGAGCTGAGCACGAATCGCGCGAATCAATCGGTTTCCGATCTGAACCATCAGCAACAAGAAATCACGATGGTGGCGACCGCTGTGACTGAAATGGCATCGGCAACGCAAGAGATTGCAGCACATGCAGAGCAGACGGCTAAAGCCGCTCAAGACTCTTCAGCGAGCACACAAAATGGTCATGAGTTAGTGATCAACTCCAAGTCATCCATCAACAATTTGTCTTCTGAAGTCAACCAAGCGAGCGTTGTCATCGGCGAGCTCAACCAGCACGCGCAAGACATCTCAACCGTACTATCAACGATTCGAGACATCGCAGAACAAACCAACTTACTGGCTCTGAATGCGGCGATTGAAGCGGCGCGTGCAGGTGAACAAGGTCGCGGTTTTGCCGTTGTTGCAGACGAGGTTCGCGTGCTATCACAACGCACACACACCTCAACCGAAGAGATTCGCTCGACGATCGAGACCTTGCAGCAAACCACACAACGCGCAGTGGCCATCATGGATACAAGCTCTCAGCTCGCGCAAGGTTCGGTGGAAGATGCAGATCGCGCAGCACTGGCTCTGGATGAAATCAACGCGGCCGTTGCGCTGATCAGCGATATGGCAACGCAAATCGCGACCGCCGCCGAAGAGCAAACGCACGTAACCAATGAAATCACGCAAAACGTCACGTCCATTAAAGATGTGACCGATCACTTGGTAGTTGGTGCCGAAGAATCGATGAATCAATCTGCTGAGCTGAAATCGCAAGCTGAGGATCTCAACTCGAAAGTAGCAACATTTAAACTGGCTTAAACGCCACATTAAGGACGCTCTTAAAAACAACAAACCCCGCTAGCGACTTTGTTACTAGCGGGGTTTGTTTTTATGGATCGACGTTTTTATTGCAGATAGCTTTCGAAAGACGTAAACCTACACCGCCACACACATCGGCGTGCCTGAGATTGGGTCGTTAAATACTCTCGCTTGTAAATCAAACACCGATGCCAACATACCTTCTGTCAGTACCTCTTGCGGTGTTCCCTGCGTGACTAACTGACCTTTTTCCAACACCACCAAATGATCGCAGTAACGGCACGCTTGGTTTAGATCGTGCAGCACTACGACCACTGTTTTGCCTTTGTCGTTCATCTGCCTCATGAGTTTCATCAGCTCAACTTGGTGAGAGAGATCCAAGTAAGTGGTTGGCTCATCAAGCATCACTACGTCGGTATCTTGCGCCATTACCATCGCAATCCACGCCCTTTGCCTTTGACCGCCAGACAGCGATTCAACTGGCTTGTCAGCAAACTCAATCACGCCAGTATCTTGCATTGCTTGCTCGACTAAGGTCTTGTCTTGTTGACTTAACCGGCCCCAATGAGAGAGATAAGGCGAGCGGCCATATTCGACCAGTTTTCTGACGGTAATACCTTCAGGACTGACAAGAATCTGCGGCAGCAAAGACAACGAACGCGCCAAGCGTTTATCACCGTAGTTGCTTAGAGGTTTGTCGTCATACAATACTTGGCCAGAAGCGGGTTTATTGATGCGTACCAAGGTTTTTAATAGTGTCGATTTACCGCAACCATTTGGGCCAACAAGCGCGGTAATTTTACCTTGAGGAATCGACAAAGAGAGATCGGGAATGATGGTCTGTTTGCCGTACGCGACGGATAAGTTCTGCGTTCGTAACATGCTTACCAACCTCTATAACGATACAAAAGAAAAATGAAATATGGTGCGCCAATAACAGATGTCAGCACTCCCACTGGTAGTTCAATTGGTGGCTGTAAGCCTCTCGCTAAACCATCGGCGCAAATCACCAACAAAGCGCCAAGGGTTGCAGCGGCTGGAATCAACAACTTGTGGTTGTGGCCAAACAGCAAACGCGCAAGATGCGGCGCAAGCAGGCCAACAAAGCTGATCGTGCCTGCCACAGACACACTGATACTCGCCAATAGCACGGCAGCAATCAACGCAATAATTTGGATCTGTCTTGGTTTCGTGCCAAGTGTAGTGGCGCTTTCTTCTCCCAGTCCCATAACATCTAGCCGCCAAGCCAGCCAAAACGCCAATGGTAGTAGCAGCAATAAAGCACTCCAAATAAACGGCACTTGTTGCCAGTTTCGTCCCCACAAACTGCCGGTTAGCCATACCATCGCCGTGTTGATTTCAATAGGGTGCACAATCAGAAGAAAATCGATACCGCTGGCTAAAAATGCGCTGACAGCAACACCAATCAGCGCCAAACGTGCTGGTGTTGGTTTCGACCAGTAAGCCAGCACAGCAATAAAGCCAGCAGCAAGCAAGCCTCCCGACATGGCGACCATCGGCAACATTGCCACTGGCGCATTCGGATACAGCACCAAACAAGCGGTAGCCGCCAGTCCTGCTCCGGCGCTTATCCCCATTAAATCTGGTGAGGCAAGTGGATTACGGATGACGCCTTGAACTAAAACGCCTGACAGCCCCAACCCAGCGCCCACGCCAATGGCGAGCAACATTCTCGGTAATCGATATTGGTGAATCACAAAGTCCGAGTCAGAGAAAGAAAACAGCAATGCAAAAACCTGTTGAGCCGACATGTTCGCCGCGCCAACAAACAGCGTGAGAGAAGACGCAATCAGCAACAATCCAACTAATGCAAACAGTTTGGTTTGATTCATCATGATGATTTCCTCATTGCAATCGCGATAAAGCAAGGTGTGCCCAACAGCGCGGTAATCACGCCCACTGGCGTTTCAGCCGGAAAAGCAATCGCTCGTGATAAAGCATCTGACCACGTCACCAATGCCGCGCCACACAAGGCGGAAACCGGAATGAGAATGTGATAGTTGTGACCAACAATTGGGCGTACCAAGTGCGGCACTAACAACCCGACAAAGCCAATTGGCCCAGCAATCGCTACGCTAGTTCCTGCCAACAGCACAACCGCTAAACCACTGATAAATCGCGTAAGACGAATGTTACCACCTAGCCCAACAGCAACTTCGTCCCCCAACGCGAGTAAATTTAAGTTTCGCGCTAAGCCCATGGCGAGCACCAAACCTAAAGTCGCAAAAGGCCACAGTTGCTGCCACTGTTCAGAATCTACCGCGGAGAGTGAACCCGTTAACCAATGCAACACGCTGTAAGCCATGTCATCCGCCAAAATTACCGACGCACGAGTTAACCCTATCAGCAGTGCACTGATGGCAATGCCCGCTAGCACTAAACGCAATGGGTGAGAACGCGCGGAAAAAAAACCGCCCAACAACATGACCGCACCACCACTTAGTAGCGCGCCGAGTACTGCGTTGATGATTGAGTTCAATTGACTAAAGAATGGTACGCCGATGGACGCCAAGGCCATAAAACAAGCCGCACCAGCATTAATGCCGAGAATGGATGGCGACGCCAAAGGGTTACGAGTTAATCCTTGCATCAGCACTCCGGATACCGCAAGCGAAGCGCCAATTAATAACCCAGCATAGGCACGAGGCGCACGCAGCGTCGCGAGGATTTGATGCAGCATATTGCCCTCATCAAACGCAAACCAATAGCTTGTCAGATCATTAACGCTCAAAGAAAAGTTGGACCAGCCAATCATTGAGGCTGCATAGCCTGAGAGCGTACACAACGCCATAGCACAGACAAACAAGCTCGCTTTCCAATGCGATTTGCTAACCGAAGACGCGCTTTCCGAGCTTATCGCCGCACTCATGAGCGCTCCAATAACGCTTCAAGATTGCGGGCAATTTCTTCCGCAGCCAACATGCCGCGATTTAACGACCACAGTTCAGGAGAAACCTCAACAAGTTGCTGTTTTTTCGCAGCAGTTAGCAACTTAAACAATGGATTTTTGCGCCACTCATCCACAATATTTGGTTGAGAGTAAAGTCCAACTAACAACCAATCAGGGTTGGTTTTTAGTAAAAGTTCGAAACTGGTTGGGATATACGCTTTTTGCTCAGATGGAGCCAGCGGGCTTTGGATGCCCAGCATACTCAAAACGCCCCCAGCGTAAGAAACCGGGCTATGCAACCACATCCCTTTGTCAGAAACCACACCAAACTGAATGGTTTCCTGTGTTGCAAAATGCTGTTTGAACTCCGCCATTGTCTGTTTGTGCTGCTCAATTCGTTGTGTCATTTTCGCTTGTTTGCCAATTGCCACGCCGATTTTGTGTGCGGATTCGAGATTTTCTTGATATGTCTCACCACGGCTTTTTAACAGCAAAGTTGGCGCAATTCGCTGCAAATCTTGATAAATCGCGCGATGACGTTCTGCATCAGCAATGATCAAATCCGGCTTGAGCACCGCAATCGCCTCTAAACTCGGTTGCGAGCGCATGCCGACCGATTGCCAAGGACCAACCTTGGCACGAACAGCAGGAATGACTCGTGTGGCATCGTTGTCATCGGCGACGCCTACAGGTGAGACATCGACTGCCGCTAATGCATCGACAAACGAAAATTCTAAAACCACAATACGTTGAGGTATCGCTTCTAGCTCAAAAGTGCCTTGCTCATCTTGCACGCTGCGCGCCTGAGAAAATGCGCTAAATGACATCAAAGCTGAGCTCAACAGCATCAGCAAAACTGTTGAAAAGTGTTTGATCGTAAATTGTTTTTTATTTTTCATCTTGCTTTTTTCCAGTGCTAAGAGTTTTCCATTACCTAAGATCGGCAAAGTCGCCAAGGTAAATTGGCGACTTTTCTTTTCAAACTCGGTGAACGAAACGCTTAAAACTGATAGTTCAGATCCAGTGTGTAAGAGCGTCCCGGAGCTGGGTACCGACCAACTGGGCTTGTATCAATCCCGCGGAAGTAATACTCCTCGTCAAACAAGTTGTTCACCGCAACATTCATGCGTAACTTGCCTTTGTCGTCTTTGTATAAATCCGTCCCCAAGTTGAAGTTCCACACCATGTAAGATGGTACTTTACCCGTTGCGCCAGTTGCATCTTCGGCACTGGTGTTGGCGTTATCGGTATACGAATCACTAAAGTAGAAGCCCGATAGCGTGGTGTCCATGCCGTAAAATGCGTAGGTTGCATCCCAACCAAGCTGATGCTTAGAGGTGTAAGGCAGTTGATTACCTTTATTCGCGCCTTCTTCTTCAAGCGTAGCGTCTAGATAGTTGTAGCTTGCGCCTAAACTCAGTGCAGGTAGTGCTTCAGGCACGTAACGAGCAGAAAGCTCTATGCCTTGGTGAAGTGTTTTTCCGATGTTATCGAAGGTCTGCGTTGAGCTTTGCCATTGCAATTGATCTTCAAAGTCGATGCGATAAAGTGCAGCGTTAAAGCTGGTCGCATCTTGGGTGTAACGCGCGCCGACTTCGTAGTTCCAAGCCAGTTCGCTACCTTCTTCACCCAAACCTCGGATGTAGGCAATTTGTGGCGCACGAAGTGATTTTTGCGCGTTCGCATACGTCACCCACTGGTCAGTTAAGTTGTATGCCACCGTCAAACCTGGCAACCATTCCGTCACGGTGTTGTCTGCCGTTTGTTTTTTACCACGATCGGTAAACGTCATTCGAACCGACTCAACACGCAACCCAGGCGTTACCTTCAATGTATCATTGAACAAACCAATTTCGTTGCTAACGTATCCAGCAAACGCGTCCGTATCTAGATGCCAATCACGCGGAACGCTGGTTGCACCACCGGCGATTGGAGTCTGAGTGAGTTTGTAGTCAATGTCTTCATTAACATAACGGGTACCCACGATCCAGTTTTGAGTAACGGATTTACCTTCGCCAAAGTACATCGCCATTTTTGGCTCTATACCATACACGGTAAATTCACGTGGAGAGGTACGAACGTCCGTCGCTGGCAGAGCCGGATCCGCCCAATGGCCACCCGCGCTGTTAAAGCCCCACTTGAAAAGACGCTCTGACTTATGGCCAAACGTTAGCACTTCTAGCTCGGCACTGTCGGCAAATGGCAAATCGTGGATGTACTTAACACTCCAGCGCGTCGACTTACCTTCATAATCATCGTAAGGACGTTTCGATTGGTGACGATCTTGCTCGTAATCTTGTGGCGAAAGTGCGCCCGGCATTTGCGTTTCAGCATCGTAACGTTGCAGGAATGCTTGAATCTCTTGAGTGTCACTCAGTAGCCACTGTGCTTTGGCTTGGAAGTTCTTCACGTCCGTATCGGAATGTTCACGGAAGCTTTCACCTTTTAGGAAGTTACCTTCCAACTGTAGTGCAAATGTGTCGCTTAACCAGCCGCCCGTGCGTAGGTAAAAATCATTCAGCGGCGCATCACCGCCATCAAAAACGGTAAGGCGGTTACTGATTTCAGTTTGCCACGTGTGTGGAATCGGTTTGGTCACTAAGTTGATCACACCACCGACGTTGTTTGGGCCGTACTGTACTGCGGCACCACCGCGTACAATGTCAATACGATCAAGCATCGACAGTGTTGCTGGGAAGATAGACTGACCAGTGTGACCATATGGCGCAAGTGTTAGCGGTACACCATCCATCAAGAACTGAGCATGACCACTACGGCTTGCTTTCAAACCACGTACGGAAATGTTAGGCAATACGCCCGTTCCGCTTTCATCCTGAACTTTAATACCCGGCACGCGCTGTAGCGCGTTATCAATCGAGCCTGCGGCGGTTTTCTCGATTTGATCGCGGGTAATGACGGTACGAGCACCTGGGTACTCTTTGACGTCTTCAATTTCAGATTTACCAATCACGCTACCAGTGACAACGACGGTTTCCATCGTGGTAGTTTGTTCTTTTTTAGCAGGAGCAGCAACCGCGCTCATGGATGTGGCAGAAGCGATTGCAATCGCAAGCACACTGTAAGTGGTAGACAAACCAGCACGTACACGCACTTTACCATCCAAATTCTGGTAAGACATTAAGATCTCCTTTGCGAGAAATTGAGCCTCGGGCAGAATACATCCCGTAGGCTCTAGGGGCTAAACATCCTCAATATGAGGCAAAAATCGGCTAACAGGCGCTAACTACGCACAAAAAGCCTAGAACTGATATCCGTAGCTGAGCATGAACTCGGCTGGTGCGCCGTAGCCAATCTGGTTTAAGCCAGACGTGCCGTTTGTTGCGCCAAGAATGTATTTCTCATCCAAAATGTTGTAAGCGTTCGCTTGGATTTTGTGACGACCAGTGGTGTACGCCGCCATCAAATCCACCGTTGTGTAATCGCCAAGTGCGACGGCTTCGTCGTTACCTGCGTAACGGTCGCCCACGTACTTCACACCACCGCCTAAACGCCAGTTGTCATCCAATTGGTAAGTGCTCCAAAGAGAGAACAAGTGGTCTGATACATCGTTAGGCTTTTTGCCTGTGGCTTTGTCTTCCGCATCTAAGTAGCTGTAACCAACAGAGATGTCCCACTGTTTGGTGATTTGGCCGCGAGCCTCTAATTCAATGCCTTGGTGACGCACTTCAATTTTATCGATCACATCGCCGTCCACGTTAGTTTGTGGTTGCTCTTGATCAATCTGGAACAGTGCCGCATTCAACATTAATGCGTTATCCAAAAGGTACGCTTTCGCACCCACCTCTTTTAAGTCGGTGTGGAAGAATTCCGCCAATTTTGGATTGATGTAGATACCAGCGTACGGTAACTGCCAAGAGCGCGCTAAACTGGCGTATACGGATGTGTCGGAATTGATGCGGTATACCAAACCAGCACGGTAGCTGACTTTGTCATCATCCAACTTTTCCTTATCTGAGCCCGCTTTTTGTTGTTCGAGCTCCATCGAGTCGTAACGCACGTTACCGATCAAAGAAAGGTCGCCCCACGTATAGACGTCTTGCACATACAAACCTGTCGTGGTGGTGGTATTGTCACGAAATGGCTTAAAGCCCGGATCAGGCGTTGGACCAACGACTGGGTCGTATATATTTTGCGGAGGAAGCGTTTTGTCACTTGCCAACGTTAGGTCGATATCGATCTGGTTGAAATCTGCACCCACCATCAATTGATTGTCCCTGGTTTCCCAAACCAACTCAGATTGTAAAGTGGTCGTAGTACGTGGATCGTAACCAAAGTTGTTGACGGTTTGAGACACTTCATTACCCGTCACTTTGCCCTGACGCGTGCCTTTTTGCTCAAGTTCGATATGGTTGAACGCCGCTCGGTTGTTCCATACCCATTGATCATTCAGACGCCATTCGTAATCCACCGCAATACGGAGACTGTCTGACTCCTGATAGTCGTTTGTGCCGCCAAAGTAAGTGCTTACTGGCAAATCAACTGGCTTGCCATTTTTTGATGGCACACCACGATACGGCACTAGTTCTTGATGGGCGTATTCCACGTCAATATCAATGGTGTGACCGTCCGCTGGTAACACACGAATGGTCGGTGCAATGAAGAAATCGTTTGAATCAACATGATCAACGTACGAGTCGGCTTGACGGTATTCCAAGTTAATACGCCCGTTGACCTTATCTGTAAACGCCATTGAGCTGTCGACCTGACCAACATACTGGTTGTTGCTGCCTACACTACCGTTTACGTGAGTAAAATTCTCACCGTTAGCGCGTTTCGTCACCAAGTTGATGATGCCCCCAGCCGAACCGCGGCCATACAAAGCACCCGCAGCGCCTTTCACAATTTCAACGCGTTCAACGTTCGCTAAGCTGCGGTAAGACTGCAACGTACCGTCATCTCGCAAGCCATCACGGTACATATCGTTGAGTGAATCAAAACCACGGATCATGAACTGATCGCGGCTGCCTTCGCCCAAGGTGTTATTGACCCCGGCTACCCCATCTAGCGCATCCACTAAACGCACCGCGCCTCGGTCTTGCATTTCTGTTTTCGTTACTACGGATACCGCTTGTGGCACATCAAGCCATTCCACATCGGTTTTGGTGCCTGATTGAGGCATGTGTTCAGCATAACCTTCGTACTGATGACCGAAGACTTGAATCGTTTCAGTTGCTGATGAGGTTGAGTTCGTCTCTTCTGAAGCCACTGCGCTTGGTGCTACTAATGAAGAACCAATCGCGACCGCCAAGGGGGTCAGGGTCAATAATTTATTCATTCCATAATTCCGTTTAGTTGTTATAAAGCCAACGGATGGAAATAAGAACAAATATTATTTCTATTTGCAATATTAATTTTATGCTCTATATTTATTTACCCTAAAAACACAACTAACAACAAAAAAAACCAAATATCATAACAATAAATACTAAAACTTCTGCCCTCCGTCTCGAGAGAGGCACATTGGAAGACGACCGTGAGCGACTTTATCAACGTTAGAAGAAAATGTTAGAAAATTAGGAAAGCTCATGAAATCTACGATGATTATCGTAAGTCATGTCGTTAACGATGCAGTCACTCACGGCTTTGTGCCTGCAGCTAAAGCGATGGACCTTCACGTCGTTCTTATCACCGACCACAAGCTAAGCCATTTAGAGCTGGCGAGTCGTGATAGTCACTTTAATCCGGATACCATTCTAGAATGTGATGTCTTCAACCCATTAGAACTCATCGAAACCATCACGGAGCATGAATTAAAGCCAGACGCTATTTTCAGCAATAGTGATCACTTACAAACTTCCACCGCCATCTGCGCGCAATTTTTTGGCCTCCCATCCAAAGATTGGTCTGTCACGTTAAAGGCCAAAAACAAACACTTAACTCGACAGGTGTTAAATGAAAAATCCTTACCCAACACACAAAGCTGTTTGCTGCATCGCCATTCGAATGTGGCATTAGGCATGGCCTTCCCTGTCGTAGCAAAACCCAAAGAAGGCGTGGCAAGTTTAGATGTACAGCGCTGTGACTCCCAAAGCGAGCTCGATGCTTACTCCGAGGCGTTTTGGCAAAAGCACCCAAACACCGCCATTCTGGTGGAGCAGTTTCTTCAAGGACCGTTGGTTACGCTCGAAACTTTAGGAGACGGTAACCAACTTATCGCCGTGGGCGGTTTTGATGTGTCGCTCTCTGAGCCGCCTTACTTTATCGAAACCGCCGCAGACTGGAACGGACCAAACGGCATTGCTCACCGAGAAGCTTGCTTGGCTCAACTTAAAGCGTTCGGCGTTGGTTTTGGAGTTTGCCACAGCGAATTTATCATTACGGAAAATGGCCCGGTTCTGGTGGAAATTAACTACCGCAGTATTGGAGATGGCCGCGAATTCTTGCTCAACAATCTCGCTCACTTCGGTTGGTTTAGCACAATTTTGGGTCTGCATTTGGGCCGAAGATTGGCCGGCGATTACCAAATTCATGGGTCAGCGCACGTGCACTATGTGGTTGCGGAGCACAGTGGTGTGATTGATGGAGATTCAACCTCCTTCATCCAACACGATGACGATATCATCACTCAGCAACAGGTACTAAAAACCGCTGGAGAACACTTCCAACAGAGTTATTCCAATAAGGATTATCTCGCCCGAATTTCGATTGTCTCACCATCAGGGCGAAACCTCGACCAAGCGCTGCAGAACGCGCTTAGCAATTTCGATCTCGCTCCGACTCGTGAGGTGGCAGCATGAATGACAACGCTTTGTATCTAACGCAACGATTGATCGACACTTGCTTACGGGAAGACATGTTTGGCATTTTGTCGAAAGCCAAGTTCAGTAGCGACGCGCCAAAAGGGGGAATTGTTCCTCAAGGCGAGCAAGTCTGGCTGATATTTGCCAACTCTGATTTCACGTTGTATTTACCCGTTGCGCCAACGTATTACATGCAGCACTGGCGCTACGGTCACGCCAATGACGAAGCACCACAAGGTTGGTGGGTGGAGAAAAATGGCCAAGTCGAACATCAACAACATTACAAAGAGTGGATTGCACTACTAACGACACTGGCGCATGAGAGCTCTCACGAGTTGCTGGCGGGATACCTTCAAGAACTGGAATGTGCAGAGAAACACAAAGCGCTGTGTGACCAAGCGTTTCATCATCACGCAGACCACATTTCTCAACCAATATCCGAGCTTGGTTCCTGGCATAAAAAGCTGCTGCTAGCCGACCAGATCGCTTCTTACCTTGACCATCCGTACTATCCAACTGCGCGTGCGAAGTTTGGTCTGAGCGATGAAGACCTTGCTAAGTACGCGCCCGAGTTCGCACAAAGCTTTGCTCTGCATTGGATTGCGATTGAAAAATCACTGGTGACATTAACCAGCGAACAACCTGATTGCTGGCCGACCATGGAGCAAGTTGGGCTTCCTGCTGATTTTGCACTGAGCCACGTTCTGTTCCCTGCACATCCGCTCACCCTGCGATCTTTAGAAGCCTTACCCGAAGGCATGATAGAAGCGCCTTTAACGTATCTAGACGTGACGCCGACGCTTTCCGTTCGTACTGTGGTCGTCAACGAGGCACCGCACATTCACATCAAGGTTCCGCTGATCATGCGATCGCTAGGCACAAAAAATATTCGCTTAATCAAGCCTTCAACACTGTATGACGGCCACTGGTTTGAACGCCTACTCAGCCACCTTGAACAAACGGACGCCGACTTAAACAGTCGCTTGTTCCATTGCAACGAAAAACACGGTGGACACGTCGGCGAGGATAAAACCTTCGCGTACATCGTACGTGAGTACCCACTTACTCATTGCGAAGACAAAGCGTTAGTTCCGGTTGCAGCACTGGCAAGCCCAATGCCTGACGACCGCTTGTTCTTAGAACATTTGGCAGAACATTACTATCAACAAGATACGCTGGCGTGGTTCCAAGATTACGTCGATCTATTATGCCAAGTGCACCTCACCTTGTGGCTTCGTTATGGCATTGCATTGGAGTCCAACCAGCAAAACGCCATCGTTGCATTTGATCAACAGGGCAAAATGACGCTCGCGATGAAAGACAACGACGCGGCGCGAATTTGGCCAGAGCGCTTCCGCTTTGCAACAGACCATGCTGCCGAAAAACACGGCGCAAAAACAATTCCAGTGGATTGCGATGAACTGCTCGACCAACGCATCAAAGTCGACAATGAATTGGCGCTCGGTCAGATGTTTACCACCATCACATTACAATTGGATATCGCAGCGATTGTAGAAGCAATGGCTACAAAGGGCATTGCCTCTTCAGCATCGCTTTACGCCATCGTGGCCAAAAGCATTGCTGAGCAACTCAACCGATTGGAAGGCGAAGGGTTAGAAACAAAACTGGCACGCGAGTTACTGCAAGAGGCGCCTGATTTGTACGCCAAGTACTTGTTGAGCTCTGGCAGTTTGCTCTCGAAAGAAGCCTCCGGCGCGAGTGACATCAATAAGTTCTATGGTTTGTCGGCCCCGAACTTCTTGCTGCTTTCTAGCGAAGAAGCGCAGCGCGCCTACTTAGAAGCCATCAAAAAAAGCGTACGTTAAACGATTATGACCAAACTCATCTACAGTGTGTTGTTGTGCCACTTTATCGCTGCGTTTGCCGCGTTAGGTATGCCGCTATTTCTACCCGTCGTGTTGCCAACATTAGGCGCAAGCATTGATGCGGACTGGGCAGGGGTATTGTTTATCCTACCTACGTTTTGTACTGCGTTGGCGGCGCGATTTTGGGGCAACTTTGCCGATCGCTACGGTCGCCGCCGCTCACTCTTGCGTGCGCAACTTGGCCTTGCAGCAGGTTTTGCGCTGTGCGGCTTGGCAGACAACCTCGCCATGTTTGTGTTTGGTCTTATTGTTCAAGGAACCTTTGGCGGCACCATGGCCGCCTCGAACAGCTACTTATCTAGTCAAATTAAAGAAGCCAAAACACTCGGCAAGTCACTCAATAAAACCCAACTATCTGCTCGCTTGGCGCTGATCGTTGCGCCCATTGGGCTCGGCTGGAGCTTGTCCGAAACCAACCCACTCAACGCGTACCTGTGGTTATGCGTTTTGCCTTTAATTGCTATGGGCATCACGCTAACACTGCCTGCGGATAAACCCGCCGAACGAAACCTCGAAAAGCCAAACTCAGAATCTCAGCAAGAAAAACCGGTTGCACAGAAAAACGCAATGCATGCCATTCGCTGGATCTTCTTTGCTCAGTTCGGGTTTGCGTTTTCCATGGTGGTGACCTTTCCTTATTTCTCGCCGTTTGTGCAGCAATATGGCATCACTAACCACGCATGGATCGGTTTTTTGTACGCACTGCCGCATGGTGTCTATCTGTTGCTGGCAGGCAAAATCCACGTGTTGTCAGATGGGCTGAGTCGCCATCAACCGCTGCGCACGTTGTGGCTCGGGTTTGCATTGCTTGCCGTGAGCTCTGCTTTGCATTTGATTGCGTCCGAAACCGCACTCATTGCTGCGAGAATTATCTTCGGCATCGCGATGGTGTGTTGTTATCACGGATTGCATCAGCATCTTGCGAGCAATCTGGATCGCAAACTCAGTGGCAAAGTATTTTCTCGCTTTGATGCCATGTCCAAATGGGGTGGCGTGGCAGCGGGATTTTGCGCTTCTTTCATTTCTAGCTTGGGGCTACTTGAGGTTCCTTTCCTACTTTCTGCGATAGTCAGCGTAATCACCTTGATCGCGCTGGTTCTCCACTCAAAATTTGGAAATCAACATGTTACAAACTCAATCCTCTCAGACTAGCGAGTTGCGCGCGCATGAGGTGCAGCTCAACCGTGAGAAAGCCCAACTCAACACGATAATGGGTGTTCTTAATTGTTACTTACGTGAATTTGCGCTACCGAATCAACAAGTGGAATGGCACTACCAATCGACATCGCTACCCCAAACGTTAAAACGCAACTATCCCGCTAAACAGCGGATAGCCGTTCATCTTTCTCAACAAAATGGCGTGTTGGTTTTGCCGATTCACTACGCGAGCAAACTGGGCAAAATCAAATTGGCAGAACTGCCGTGGGCGAAAATGCCGGGATCTGGTTGGGCGAAATTGGATGCCACGCAAACTCTTACGCTTTTGCTTAACTATCTCAAGCAGGTGTTGGCGATCCCATTTAACCATGAGCTGATCGAACAACTGGAAAATAGCGTGCTGGTTACCGAGCAGTTTCTCAACGTCGCGCCCAAATCGCATCACAACGAATTTATCGCTTCGGAACAATCTCTGATTTGGGGGCATACTTTCCATCCGACCCCGAAAAGTCGTTCGGGCGTCACCATGGATGATCTCTTGGCGTTTTCTCCAGAAGTCGGCGCGCAAGTCCCGCTGTACTGGTTTGAAGTGGATACGTCCTTACTTGATGTGCTGAGTTCTGACGGAGAAGCTAACCCTGCGCAGCGCATGCTACAACAGCTCGCGCCACAACACACCGCCAGCAATGAGAAGACCCTCTACCCTTGCCATCCTTGGGAAAGCTACACCATTTTGAGCAACCCAAGCGTGAAGCGTGCCATTGAGCAAGGCAAGATCACACCACTGGGTTTAGGTGGTGAAAAGATGCAGCCGACCTCTTCAGTTCGTACCCTCTACCACCCAGATATGGACTGGTTTGCGAAATTCTCCATCAACGTACGATTAACCAATTGCGTGCGCAAAAACGCGTGGTACGAACTCGACAGCGCCGTGCAGCTCACGTCGATTCTCAAACCGATTCGAGAAAACGAACAGCTGCACAACCCCGTATTTAAAGTGATGACAGAGCCTTACGCCACCACGTTGAATCTAGAAAGTGTCGCTGAGCACAACTGGGACGACAACACCAAAGCACGCGAATCGTTTGGGATTTTGTATCGCGAAAATTTCTCGCTGAGCGAAGTCGACATCTTGAAACCAACCCTCGCTGGCGCTCTGTTTGCTTACGATAATAACGGCAACAGTCGCATTGCTCAACGCCTTAAAAACAAAGCGCGTACTACGCAAAATCGCTATTCCGACATCGCGACACTTTGGTTTGAACGCTATTTGCATTGCCTGATCCCGGGCGTATTTAATTACTACTTCAAACACGGGGTGGCGTTTGAGCCGCATTTGCAAAACACCCTGATTGGCTTTGAGCAAGAGATGCCGTGTTGTGTTTGGATTCGTGATTTGGAAGGCACTAAATTACTGCCGGAGTTCTGGCCAGCAGAAACATTAACTGACTTGTCTGAACGCGCACGACAATCGGTTTACTACAGTCGCGAACAAGGCTGGAATCGCATCGGATACTGCACCTTTATCAACAACATCAGCGAAGCGATTTTCTTCATCGCAGAAGGTGATGAGCCACTAGAGCAAACGCTGTGGAATGCGGTGCAAAGTGCCATTGTGCATTGGCAATCAGTGAATGGAAAACAACCGGAACTAGAAACGTTGCTAAATGGCGGTCACTTCCCAAGCAAAAATAATTTCACCACGCGTTTGATGCAAAAAGCCGATAAGGAGTCGGGCTATACCCAAGTCGCCGCGCCTTGGCAGCAACACGAAAAAGGATCGCAACATGTCTAATTCACTCTCTCTACCGACACACGTTTGCCAACAAGTTCACACGCTCGCACGGCAGCAAAGTCAACCCTTGTGCGCGTACGTGTATGACCTAAGCGCCTTAGAAGAACACATCAAACAACTGCGTCACGTTTTGCCGAAAAATGTCGAGCTATTTTACGCAGCTAAAGCCAATCCATCGGGCCCGATTCTCAAAACGCTCGCGCCGTATGTCGATGGTTTTGAAGCGGCATCTGGCGGGGAGTTGGCACACCTCCACCAGCAACAACTCGATAAACCATTGATCTTCGGTGGCCCAGGAAAAATGCCAAGTGAATTGCAACAAGCGATTGAACTTGATGTCGATGCGATTCACGTCGAAAGCCTCACTGAGCTGCAACGCATTGGTGCGCTAACCGAGCGCCTCAACCGCCCTGCTTCGATCTTTTTGCGTATGAACATCGATATTGGCGACATCACGCTCAGCAAGTTGGCAATGGGCGGCAAGCCGACTCCGTTTGGCTTGGACGAGTCCGAACTGAGCAATGCTTTGATGTTGCTGCGCGATTTCCCGCAAGTGTCACTCAAAGGCTTCCATTTTCACTTGATGTCGCATCAGCTTGATGTTGAACGCCACTTAGCGTTAATGCAGCGCTATTTCCAAGTCGTGAAGGCGTGGCAGCAGGAGTTCGAACTCGGTGAGCTGATGATCAACTTGGGCGGCGGCATGGGCATCAACTACCAAAACCCTGAGCAACACTTTCCGTGGATGGAGTTTTGCGACAAGTTGGAATTCCTCATCGCTAAAGAGCAAGTTCAAGATTGGACACTGCGTTTTGAATGCGGACGGTTCATCACAGCGGCATGCGGTTATTACGTGATGGAAGTGCTGGATATTAAGCAAAATCTTGGCGAAAACTTTGTCATCGCGCGCGGAGGAACCCACCATTTCCGCACGCCAGCAGCGCAGAGCCATGATCATCCATTCGTCATCCTGAAAAGCGAGCAACACCATGAGATTTCTCACCCAATTCAGCATGCACAAGCGACCTTTGTCGGCCAGCTTTGTACGCCCAAAGATGTGCTGGCACGCAATCAACACGTCGCCCACGTCGATATTGGTGATTATGTTGTGTTTACCTTAGCGGGCGCGTATGCGTGGAACATCTCCCATCAAAACTTCTTGATGCATGAACCGCCGATCTTCTACTATTTTTAAACGGCATACTTCGCTTCATTCAAGCCCCAATCATTGGGGCTTTTTTATTCCATCTCAGCACAAATTCATTGCCATTAACCGCTTTGCGAAATAGCAATAATGCGTTTTATCAGCTCGTCGGGTTCCATCTTGGGATTGCGGTAAAAACGGAAGATTTCCGAGTTTATCGCTTGCTGAGCAACCGGATTGACCGCCATCGAATCAATCATACTCGGCACAGCGAGGTTGTGTTTAACGCCGTAATGAAAATCTTGATATGACTGGACCTGACACGGATTAAAATCGCTGATGTCGATATCGGTGCGTACCGGAATCGAGCCTTTTACCTTATTGAACTTGGCTTGAAACTCGACGTCTGCCAGCGCGCTTGCGGTTTGCTGAGCAGCCTCGGCAGAAAACGACTTGCTCGACATAAACACCAAGCTGTCCATGTTGTAGAGGAATACACCATCGCTGTCAGGCGTTGGGTAACAACCGACCTCTTGCGGAACCGAGACTTGATTGGCGAGCAGCTCACCCAAAATCCAATCTCCGCCGATTTGAAACAGCGCTTGACCGTCGGCTAGCGCTTGGGTCGCCGTATCCCACTTACTGTCGGGTAATTGGTTGTCTATCAACAAGCTCAGGCGGCGAAATTGCGTCAGCGCTTGGCGCAGGGTGTCGCTGTCGATGCTGTCTCGCTCAAGTTTAACCATTGCATTGGTGTAGAACTCAACGCCGCCGGTGGAGATCACTAAGTTCTCGAAAAGTTGGGCGACTTGCCACGGCTGCTCACCGACCGCGATCGGCACGAAGCCATTTTGCTTAGCAAGCTCCATGGCGGCGAACATCTCTTGCCAGTTTTTCGGCGCGGACAGATTCAGTTGTTTAAGCAGCTTGTGGTTGACCCACAGCCAGTTTAAGCGGTGCAGTGTGAGTGGCAGGGCGATGTAGCCGTTTTGTGTTTTATTGATTTCGATAGACAGCGGGTAGAGCACCTCGTCCCAGCGCTGCTCATCCGCTACCGCGTTGACGTTGTGCAAAATACCGATGGCATCCCACGCCTTAATACTTGGCCCTTCGATTTGCGCGAAGCTCGGTGGGTTGCCCGCCAGCGCGCGTGCTTGCAGTACCGTCATCGCGCTGTCGCCACCACCGCCTAACACCGGACTTTGCAGCAGCTCTATATCGTGCCGTTTTAGCTGAGCTTTAAGTGTTTGCAGCGCTTGCTGCTCGCCGTCAGAAGTCCACCAATGTAAAAACTCTACCCCTTGTGGAGACTCAGCGTGAGCGACGCAAGGGGCGAGCAACAGTGGGAACAAGAATGCCAGTTTGTTCATAGTCAGTCTCTCGGGAAAGTCAGTGTGGCGCAGAGGCCGCCAAACTGAGAATGGCTCAGCAACAAGTTGCCGCCATGAGCCTTTGCAATACTCTGTGAAATGGTTAACCCCAGCCCACTGCCTTCTTTATCGTTGCTAGCGCGGAAGTATGGCTGGCAGAGCTTTTCAAGTAATAAATCGTCAACGCCGTCACCGTGATCTTCAATTTCAATCTGGATCGACTCTGGGCTTTCACTCAGCGTAATGTCCGCTTGATGGCCGTATTTGAGCGCGTTATCGACCAGATTCTGAATGCAGCGCTTAATCGCTAACGGTTTACCAGCAAAGTGGGTGCGGATTTCACCGTGGATGCGAATTGTGTCCGGCGCATCGGCGATATTGGCGGAAATGTGCTGAATCAGTTGGGTGAAATTGATCGGCTCGATTTCCTCGTGGATATCGGTCTCTTTAATGCATTGCAATGCGCCTTTGACCATCAAATCTAGGTCGTTACTCAGGCGGATAAAGCGTTCTCGGTCGGCGTCGTCATCCAGCATTTCCGCCCGTAGTTTTAGGCAAGCAATCGGCGTTTTCAGATCGTGTGAAATGGCACTGAACAGCATCTCGCGGTCTTTAATGTGGCTGTCGATGCGTCGGTTCATTTTGTTAAACGCACGTACCGCCGCTTTCAGTTCGTTACTGCCGCGCTCAGAGACTTCGGGCACGTCTAATCGGCTCGACATCAGGGTTGCGGCTTTTGCCAGCTCTCGAATGGGTTGAATTTCTTTACGAACGATAAACCAGGTACACAGCAACAGCATTAGCGCGGACAGTAATAGCGTGAGCCATTGGCGCAGCTCAAAATAGTTAGTCTCTAGGTTGATGTAAGGCGCGGGTAGCACCGCCGCGAGATAAAACCATTCGTTCTGTGCGACTTCGACCTGCATCACCAGAATAGGCGGATTGAGGTCACCAAACGAAAGCGAATAATGCGCCCACAATAACGGCAGTTCGTCGATAGGTAGCTCGTTGTTGAACACTTTGAGTTTGTCGCGCTGGGTGAACTCCACCTCGATATTAGGAATGCCGCTCAGCTCGCTTTCTAATACCTCGCGAACTTGGTTGATGACCAACGTTTTGCGCTCGCTCTCTGGCAGTGGGTCGACGTCAATCTGGTGATTGTTGAGTGAGACGAAAAAGCGCGTACCACCCATGTTGCGTAGTTGATTGAGCACCAAGTGGCGATATTCCGAAGGGAGGGTTTGAAAGAAGGCGATGGTAGAAGAAGCACTCAGTGCTAAGCTTTTGACTGTGGTGGTCAGGCCTTCTTTGTCGCGTTCGCTGGCGTGTTGATACCAGATAATCCCGGATAATACCTGCGCCAGAATGATCACCAGCAACAGGAACACACTGGTACGAACGACCAGTGATCCCGTCCAGCGTTTAATTCTCATAATGTACATCCGTGGTCAGCATGTAGCCTTTGTTGCGCACCGTTAGGATCAGCGAACGGTCTTTATCTTCAAGGTGATGACGCAAGCGGCTGATCTGCACGTCAATGCCGCGTTCAAACGGGTCGGCATCGCGTCCCCAGATCTCGCGCGCAATGTCATCGCGAGACAATATTGATTGCGCGTGGTTGACGAACAAACCGAGCAGCGACAAATCCGCGCCACTCAGTTGCTTAACCTCGCGGCTAGCAACGTGGGTCAGTTGCCGGGTTACGGTATCTAATAACCAATCGTCAAAACGCACTTTACGCGTCAGTTTGCTATTGGCGGTCGATTGGCTGCGTCTCAGAATCGTTTTGATGCGCGCGAGCAGTTCGCGCGGACTGAATGACTTGGTGATGTAGTCGTCGGCGCCCATTTCTAGCCCTGCGACTCGGTCGGCTTCTTCAGTGACGGCGGTCAGCATGATGATCGGGATATCGGAGTTTTTGCGCAGTTTCTGGCACAGGGTAAAACCGTCTTCACCGGGCATCATAATATCGAGGATGATCAAATCAGGATGGTGATCGTTGAGCAGTTGCCACATCACGCCGCCGTTTTCTGCGCAAAGCACTTCAAACCCTGCGCGACCAAGGTAATCTGACAATGCTTCGCGAAGGTCGAGGTTGTCATCGACGACCAGTATCTGCTTGTTTTCCATCCTACTTTCCCTGTGTCCGTCCCTGTGCCTGCCCCTGAGTTTGGCGCTGGCCAATATGATGCATTCTTAAACGCACATTCACAATCGAGCCGATTGCAATTTTCACTTCTCGGTGTAAGAGATTTGTAAGCGGCCACTTACAAACTGATTGCCTTTTGTAACCTTAGGCGCCGCCTTGCTCGCTATGATCATCCTGACCTTACGTGAAACAACATGACCTGAAGGAATCAGGTCCTACAACACTGGCATTCGTCAGGAGGAAACCATGTTTGCAAGTATATTTGGACAACTACAAAAAATAGGGCGGTCGTTGATGCTGCCTGTGGCGGTGTTACCGGTGGCTGGCTTGATGCTGGGTATTGGTAACGCGGGGTTTGCGTTTATTCCAGACACGGTCAACAAAGTGATGCTCGCCGCCGGTGAAGGCATGTTCGGCAACATGCAGTTGATGTTTGCGGTCGGTGTGGCGCTCGGGTTGTCAAAAGGCAATGACGGTGCCGCTGCGCTCGCAGGCTTAGTTGGCCTAATTATTATGAACGCATCGCTCGGTATTGTGACAGGTCTGCGCGGCTTAGAAACTGATGCTACCATCATGGGCGTTGAGACGCTGCAAACCGGGGTGTTTGGCGGCATCTTTATCGGTGCGGTCGCGGCAATCATGTACAACCGCTTCTACAATATCAAACTGCCGGAGTATTTGGGCTTCTTCGCGGGTAAGCGATTTGTGCCCATTGTCACCGGTTTATCGGCGATCGTCGTTGGTGCGATTCTCGCGTTTGCATGGCCACCTGTCGGACAACTTCTTGATGCATTCTCTCATTGGGCAGCGTACCAAAACCCTGTACTTGCGTGGGCGGTTTACGGCGCGGGCGAACGTTCATTACTCCCTGTTGGTTTGCACCACATCTGGAATGCGCCGTTCTTCTTCGAAGTTGGCAGCTATGTAGACCCAGAAACCGGCAAAGAGTTTACTGGTGAGCTCACTCGCTTCTTCGCGGGCGATAAAACCGCAGGTTATCTGTCTGGTGGCTTTATGTACTCCATGTGGGCGCTCCCAGCAGCGGCACTGGCGATTTACCACTGCGCGTCTCCAGAGCGCAAGAAAATCGTCGGCGGTTTGATGATGTCTGCGGCGTTGACCTCGTGGTTAACTGGTATCACTGAGCCAATCGAATTTACTTTCCTATTCGTCGCGCCAGTGCTGTACGTGATCCATATTTTCCTTACCGGTATTGCGTTTGCGATCACCGCGTTTTTGGAAATCAAACACAGTACGGACTTTGCGCACGGCGCGATCCAGTTCTTCCTTTACTACCCAATGTCGACCAACGCGTGGATGTTCATCATCATCGGTCCAATCTGGGCGACGCTGTACTACGGTTTGTTCCGCTTCCTAATTGTGAAGTTGGATCTAAAAACGCCGGGTCGCGAAACCGACACTGCAGAAGTGAAGATTGCCGGACAGCCTGATGAAATCGCGGTGGATGTAGTAGCGGCATTGGGCGGCAAAGCCAATATCAAGTCAGTCGATGCGTGTATCACTCGTCTGCGCGTATCGGTGAAAAACATTGCTAACGTTGATGTTGCTAAGCTAAAAGCACTTGGCGCGCGAGATGTATTAGTGATTGGCGACAGTTTACAAGCGATTTTCGGTACGCAGTCTGACTCAATTAAGTCAGAAGTGCACAACGTACTCGCCACCTCCTGATCTTACCTCCCCCAATATAGGTAAGATTTGCCAACCTCCTTGTGAGGTTGGCTTTTTCGTTTTCGGAGTAAAAAAAGCGAAGCAAATAACCAGCCCTACTTCGCCGCCGCGTTGGTTAAATTGCCCAGCACGCCGCTGATTTTGTTCAATACCTCGTCGCAGCCTTCAATATGATGGCGCTGTTTTAAATACATCGGATCGTTGTAAGCTAACCACGTTTTGCCTTCAGCATCTTCATACACCAACACTTTTTGGGGTAAATCGAGCGCCACTTCCTGCGCACAGATCATCAGTGGTGTGCCCACTTTAGGGTTTCCAAACACGATAACTTCAGTTGGTCGCAACGTCATATCGACTTTCGTGGCATTCTCTTGGTGGTTAATGCGCGCAAAGACGTTCAACCCTTTTTCTTGCGCGATAGCGACAAATTTATCCGCCGTATCTTTTGCTGAATGCGTGCTCGCAACGGTTACCACGCCCTCACCAGCCAACGCACTCAATGACGTCAACGCCACTACCAACCCGATGATTACTTTTTTCATTTGTCGTCCCTTCCTCTCTCTGAGTCGAAAACTAAATATAGAAAAACCAAGTGTAGGAAAACTATAGAAGTCAAATTCCGCTCTCGCGAATTGCACTCTACCCACTCAAGAGTCGACCGTGTAACACGGATTAATTGATTCAGATTAATAAAGTATTAACTAGCCGAGCATCAAAAGCGTGAAATACGTAACATTTGCCGCCTATTTTAGTAAGAAAGAGAAAAGTAGTGACACGCGATCAATTTGAGTTATTAGCACCCGGTGGTGATTTAGATTCCATCAAAGCCGCCATTGCCGCTGGCGCCGATGCAATTTACTGTGGGCTCGACCGCTTCAATGCTCGTAACCGAGCGACCAACCTCACCTTAGATAACTTAAATGGCGTGTTAACGTTGGCCCATCAGCACAGCTGTAAGATTTTCCTAACGTTGAATGTGCTGATTTTAGAAAGTGAAATTCCAGCGATTGTTCGCTTGCTCAGCCAACTGAACACCACCAAAATCGATGGCGTGATCGTACAAGATCTCGGTCTGGCCTACATTCTCAAACATCACTTTCCCGATTTGGATGTGCACGCTTCAACGCAACTGAACACGCATAACGAAGGCCAAATCCTCTTTCTCAACCAGCTCACCGCAAGCCGAGTAAACTTATCTCGCGAACTTAACATCAGTGAGATAAAACATCTGGCGCAATTTGGTCGCGAGCACAACGTAATGATGGAAGTGTTTGTCCACGGCTCATACTGCATCGGATTCTCCGGAATTTGCTACATCAGTTCAGCTCGCAATGGCGCATCAGGTAACCGTGGACGCTGTAGCCAACCTTGTCGCGAACAGTACGAAACGACCAAAACAGGCAACAACTACCCATTCAATATGAAAGACAACTCCGCCTTTGGGGACTTGAAAGCGCTTGCCGATGCTGGCGTGTATTCCTTAAAAGTGGAAGGACGAATCAAGAAATCGCACTACGTCTATACCGTGGTCGACAATTGGCGTCAGCAAATCGATCGCTTGTGCGAAGGTTTGGAACTCTCTGAAGACACCACAGAGTTATACACGGTGTTCAACCGTGATTTCTCCAACGCATTTTTGCAAGGCGATTTCGGCAAGGCGATGTACATCGACAACCCGCGCGACCACGCTGTAAAGCATTTTTCGAAGGTTTATCAATGCCAGTCTGCTGATGATGTACAAGCGGTGAAAAAGAAACTCTACGACGACAAAACCGCGATCATTGAGAAAGTGGCAGAGCAAACTAAGTCGTTCGATGTCACTTCGACACAAGTATCCGGCAGCAGCTTGAAAGGATCGATTGATGTGCCAACTCTGCCAACATTACCTCAACCAGAACCTCGCCAAGGTGCGCCAAAATTATCGGTTCTGATCTCGTCAGCACAAGAAGCCATGCTGTGCGAATACCGCGACATTGATGTTTACTATCAACTGCCAATGGGATTGTCTGGTGAACTGAACGCGATGATTGAGTTGTTCCAAGCCAATCCAATGCTCAAACCTTGGTTCCCAGCCATTTTGATTGGCGAAGACTATCACGCCGTGCGCGTATTTTTGGAAACCATCCAACCTGAGTTGTTGATCACCAACAACTCAGGCGTCGGCATGATCGCAAAAGAGCTCGGCTTAGGCTGGGTGGCAGGCCCGCAACTGAACACGGTGAACTCATACGCGTTTAAATGCCTCCAAGACGAGTTCGCGGTAAGTGGCTCGTTTGTTTCTAACGAGCTGAATATGAAGCAGATGCGTCACATAAAGCGTCCGAAAAACATGCGCAGCTTCTACAGCATTTATCATCCAAATACCCTACTCACGAGCCGCCAATGTTTGTTCCAACAAACCGAAGGTTGCCGCAAAATTAAGGTTAACAAAGGCTGTTTGAAGCGTTGTGACAAGCGCACATCGATCATCAACCTAAAAGACAACCCGTATGTGGTGCAAAAACAAAAAGGTAGCCACAATTCAATCTACAGCGAGCACAACGTCTTAAACCTGCAAGTGATGCACGATCTGCCGCAATTGTTTACCGATGTGTTGATCGATCTGCGTGATATCCAGACCGAAACGAAAGTCTCAGCAAGCAAACCTGAGTTGATTGACGCGTTCTTAGCTCTACTTGAAGAGTACAGCGAACAAACCGTCCAAACGCTGAATGCCATGATTCAACCAACAGCCAACGCGCAGTATTTGAAGGGGTTGTAGGCGGTACTTGAAAGTTAAACAACGCATCCACTCTCAACATATCTTGAACACACACAGTGCACTGACTACAATAGCGCACTTTTTACGGAATTTAGGTCACAAACATGACAGATACAGCTAAACCAGCTCTACCAGATCGCCTAGCGGGTAACCCACGTAGCCCATTCTTCATCAAAGAATGCTTCGAGCACCAAATCGGTATTCGTATCAACGGCCAAGAGCGTACTGACGTAGAAGAATACTGCATCAGCGAAGGTTGGGTAAAAATTGCTTCTCCTAAAGCAAAAGACCGTTTCGGTAACCCAATGCTAATCAAGCTTAAAGGCGAAGTTGAAGCGTACTACGTGTAAGCTGACCACGCTTAATATCTTTGAAAGCTCGAGTCTGACTCGGGCTTTTTTAATGCCTGTCATATCCCTTCCTCATTTAATCTCTTCCCTCTTCTTTTCAGTACAAAGTAGGGTCTGTTTATCTTTCGAGATTAAGTTTTGTTCGAGGTAAAATCGTTTTAGGCGAGGCAAGGAGTGTGTAGCCTAGCATCCTAAGTAAATACTCCTTAACAAGGCATAGAACGATTTTAGCCGAACCCTTTGGGCAGCGTTTGTTGGTCATTTCTCCTGCGTTATCAGCTTTTTCATGTAGGCTAACTACACATCAAAGCTTCTGCCTTGCACAAATACCCAACAATTCGCTGCAAAAATCAGCTCGAAAGGTCAACAGACCTTAAACTCGATGTAAATCGCTGTTTTTATCTAATTGTTGTCTAAAGTTTCTAGAGAACTAACTGCAATAGTGATTGCCAAAAGAAACGACACCTTTTGAATACAGGGAGAGGAAATGGAAAGCCCACTTGTCACACTCAAACACGCCAGCAAAAGCTTTGTTGATGGCAAAGAGACACATCGCGTGTTGGAAGGCGTCGACTTCACGTTGAACACAGGAGCGAGTGTTGCGCTGACGGGCGCAAGTGGCAGCGGCAAAAGTACTTTGCTCAATGTCATCGCTGGCTTTGAGCCGCTTTCCGATGGTGAGTTGTGGTTAGATGGCGATAACACGGCGGCTTGGAAAGACCCACAATGGAGCCGATTTCGACACCAAAAACTCGGTGTTATCTTCCAGCAATTCAATCTATTAACGCCGCTCAACGTGCAGCAAAACATCGCCTTCCCTCTGCATTTGAATCAAAAGAAATGGAACGACTGGTGCGATTATTTGGTCGAGACTCTAGGCATCAGCCAACTTCTCGACAGACATGTTTCTGCCCTTTCCGGCGGTCAACAGCAACGAGTCGCTATCGCACGTGCATTGGCACACAAACCTAAGCTTCTACTCGCCGATGAACCCACAGGTAACCTTGACCAAAAAGCAGGGTTAGAAGTGATGAAACTGCTCAGTGAAATCACCACCCAAGGCAATACCGCCGTGCTCTTGGTGACCCACAGCCATGAATGCGCTGAATTTATGAAAGCACGGCTGCGATTGGATAACAGTCAGCTACAGAACAGCCATCAAGTAAACAAACATGAGCTTCACCATGAAGCAAACTAAGCCATCAAACACCAGATTCACTCATACTCGACTCGCCCTGAATCTGTTTGCAGCGCACTATCGGCAGGCGCCACTGCAAGCCGCCGCGATTCTGATCGGTATCGTGTTGGCTGTGACCTTATTCGTTGCGGTGCAAGCCATCAACCTCAATGCCAAACGAAGTTATGCGGAATCTACCGAGCAGCTTAGCGCACAAGCTCAGAACTTAATTATTCCACCAGCAGGGCAAAACTATCTGCCCGAGTCTCTTTATTTCACCCTTAGACAAAACGGGCTCAGTGCAGCACTACCTGTAATCGAAGGGCGAGTGAGAGACGAACAAGGGCGTCGCTGGTCAGTGCAAGGTAGTGAGTTGATTGCCGCAATTTCCTCACGTTCGCGCTATTCGTCAGAAAACCAACAAAACGTGTCTTTGTTCGACAGTGCTTTACCTTTACCTGAGCTTTTGGCCGGTAAGCCGATCGTGATGATGAGCCAATCTCAACATCAAAACTTAGGGGAAGTAGAAACCCTAACTCTGGATGACATTCCAACCCAAGTGGTGGTGCTACCAGACGAATGGCAGTTAGGTAGCCGAATGTTGATGGACATTGGCTTTGCCCAGCAACTGCTCAATAAACAAGGGCAGCTCAGTTACATTGCAGTTTTCCATTCGGGTGATAAAGGGGATAAAGACACGCAGGCAAATTGGCAGAAGCTGATTAGCGATCAAGGGCAATGGATTTCCAATAACCAAAGTACAGACCTTGGTTCGCTGACCGACAGCTTTCACCTCAACCTCACCGCAATGAGCTTACTTGCCTTTTTAGTCGGGCTGTTCATTGCCTACAACGGCGTAAAATACAGCTTGCTGAAACGCAATCGGCTGTTAGTGCAGATTCAACAGGCGGGCGTTGCGCCGAGCATTGTGTTCTCTGCGCTGTTAGTTGAACTCACGATTCTGGTTACCATCGGTGCTTCCCTCGGTTTTGTGTTGGGCATACAGCTCAGCCATTGGCTGCACCCGACCGTAGCACTGACTTTAGAACAACTTTACGGCGCAACACTGCTGCCCGGCACTTGGCAGTGGCAATGGTGGGCGCAAGCATTGCTGCTCACGTTAGCCGCCACCCTATTGGCATGTTGGCAGCACTTTAAACAGCGAGTGCGCCAACCGCTTTCCTCTCATGGCGGATTTTATCAAGCACCTGAAGCCTCTAACGAAAACCAATTGTTTTTGATAGGTGCTGCGTTAACGATTCTTGCGCTTGCGGGTTTATGGCTGAGTGAGCACCACCGATTTACCATGGCGTGGCTCGGCGTGCTTGTGGTGTCGATTCCTTTGTATCTACCCAAAACAATCAGCGTATTAGCCAATTGGTGTGAAAAACGCACCAGTTCCGGTTTGATGCAGTATCTGTTTGCTGAGCTGCGCGAGCTGATTTCTCCGCTTTCTCTCGCCATGATGGCACTGCTACTCGCCGTTACTGCCAATATGGGGATGAACACCTTAGTGGGCAGCTTTGAATCCACCCTTAAACAGTGGTTAGAACAAAGGCTGCACGCCGATATTTACGTCAGCCCTGCGCAAGGAGAAATCGCTGATGTAGAGCGCGCATTAGGGCAGTTCGATAAGGTTGAGACCGTCTACAAGCAATACTACGTCGACGATAACCTGCAAGGCTTACCGATTTTGCTTGGCACCAAAGACAAAGACACCTTAGAACAAACCATGGTATTCAAATCGCACTTGGAAAACTTCTGGTCACGCTTTTATCAAGGTAAGTTAGTCGCGATCAGTGAACCTACTGCGGTCAAACTGGGTTTATCACTGGGTAGCGAGCTCACGCTTGATGCTGTTCCAGATAAGAACCTGCTTGTGGGTGCGGTATTCCACGATTACGGCTCACCCAACGGTGAAGTCTTATTAGCACCCAAATTATGGCAAGAGAGTGGCTTTACCGACCTGCCAACAAGCCTTGGTATTAAAGTCTCGGGTGACCCACAAATCGTCTACGAGCAACTGCGCGAGCAATTGAATCTGCACCCAAATCAGCTCTACGATCAGGCGCAAATCAAATCCATCGCGTTGGATATTTTCTCGCAGACCTTCGCCATTACCCGCGCACTCAACGGTGTGACTTTAATGGTCGCGGTGATTGGCTTGTTCAGTGCTTGTTTCATGTTACTCGACGCGCGTAAAGCCGCTATTGCAAGGCTGTATGCACTTGGCGTCAGCCGTCGTAAATTAATGACCATGGTGGTCGGACAGATCGTCGCTTTAGTCAGTTTTACGCTGGTTATTGCCCTACCTTTAGGAGCCATGGTGGGATATGTGCTGACAGATATTGTCACCTTGCGCGCTTTTGGTTGGAGCTTAAATTATCTGTGGAATTGGAGTGATGCGCTGAGCATTGCGGCAATCACCATCTTGGTGGCAGTGATCGCAACCTTGATTCCGCTGTGGCGATTGGTCAGTAAGCCTGTCGTATCCAGTTTGCAAAGCGAGGTGTTGTGATGGTTCGATTGGCAAGCAAGCTTACTCTACTCATAAGCAGCTTATTCCTATTCGGTTGTGAAGATGCCCAACAAAAAAATATGGGCACGCAAAATATGGGCACGTTGCTGGGCAGTGGAGATACACAAAGCGAGAGCAACTTATTCACACCCGTAGAAAAAGGGATTGAACTCACCTTCCCTGCAGACCATCAAGCACACCCAAACTTTCGTCATGAATGGTGGTACTTAACCGCTAACTTAATTGATGAAGATGGCACTCCACTTGGCGTCCAGTGGACACAGTTTCGCTTTGCTGCTGCGCCGCCAACGGGCGAAGATGACGTGAAGAAAACCGAATGGCAAGCTCAACAAATCTACATGGCGCACAGCGCAGTGACGACCGCAGACAAACACTACGCCGATGAAAAATGGTCGCGCGATCAAGCCTCTCTCGCTGGCGTCGACACTTCACCATTTCGGGTTTATCTCGATGATTGGCAGTGGACTTCTTCAACCACCGATCTCTTCCCTGCCACATTGAATGCAAACTCCGAACAGTTTGGCTATTCGCTCACTCTTACCAGCAGCGCACCGTATCAAAAACAAGGAGAGCAAGGGTACAGCACCAAAAGCGCCGATGGTCAGGTGGCTTCGTATTACTACAGCCAACCGTTTATTGATGTCTCCGGTGAAGTCACGATCGACAGCAAAACCCATCAAGTGTCGGGCAAAGGCTGGATAGACCGAGAGTGGAGCTCGCAATTCTTACTCGACTCACAACAAGGCTGGGACTGGTTTGCCCTAAGATTGAGTGACGACACCAGCTTGGTGGTGTTCCAGTTGCGGGATTCCAAAACCGGTCAAGCCAGTTACTCCAGCGCAAGGCTGATGCAGCAAGATGGGGCTGGCATCGCCATTTCTCAAAAAGACATTCAGTTAAAGGCGACCAAGCAAACAGAAATCCAAGGGCGAAAGTATCCAACCCAGTGGCGAGTGTCGATTACGAACCAGCAAATTGAGCTTACGGTTTCTGCACTCAACCCGAACGCAAAAATGCCCCTTTCTGTGCCTTATTGGGAAGGCCCGGTGCGTATTGATGGCTCTCATTCTGGGACGGGTTACATGGAGCTAACAGGGTATTGAAATATTGCGCGGGAGCCCCAATTATTCTGCTAGAACAAATACTGGCAACCAAGTCATACACTGATTGAAAGGAAATATGATGAACCCAATTATCGCCTTGCTGAAAGAGAACAACATCAGCGATGAACAGATCAACGAAATCTTCCAGACTCTGACGCAAAACCCGCTCGCAGCAATGGCAACCATCAGCCAACTAGGTTTGCCACAAGACAAGCTACAAATGCTGATGGCGCAAGTGATGCAAAACCCTGCGCTAATCAAAGAAGCCGTAGACGAGTTGGGATTGGATTTCTCAAAGGTTGAAGAAGCAAAAGAGAAGCTTCAAAGCCAAAACCAAGGCAACTAAGTCTTAGCCATTTAGCGCTGAATATAGAAAAGGCCGTTAACCCGAGCATGTGGGTTAACGGCCTTTTTTGTTGGCTACGTTGTTGTTAGCTACTTTTTTGTCAGCTAATTATTAGCGATTTAAAGACGCGAATTGTTCTGCGGTCATACCGTAGTAAAGCTTGTCGTCAAAGCCTTGCTCTAGTTTGTAGTAGTCTTTCTGACGGCCTTCTTGAGTAAAACCATTTTTCTCTAACGTCTTGTAAGAACCAACATTAGAAGCGTAGCAATCGGCACTGACTTTATGGGCGTTTAGCTCAGTAAAGCCAATCTCGGTCATCATTTGGCAAGCGCGAGTCGCAACGCCTTTGCCCCATGCGTAAGTAGGTAATTGATAACCTACTTCGTAGTTGCCAGTTAAGAACATCACTGCGGTCACCGCACACATTCCCATGTACTGACTTTGCTGGTCACGAATCACGAACGTTGGGCTATCTGGCCAGACACTGTCTCTAATCGCTTGTGCTGTATTTTCAATAATAGGGCCAAAGAAACCTTCATACAGGCTGTTGTCAGCAGGTGCGAAGAACAGATACTGATTGACCTTATCGTCGTTCAACATCTCGAAAATATCTTGTAGATCAGAGCCTTGAATCAGTTGGATCGTCAAAGATTCATTAAATGGGATGGCTTCGCCTTGTTTTAGTTTTTGATATGACATGTGTTACCTCGTTATCTGCTGAAAATAGTAGCCCAGCGAATAAGAGAAAAATTGGATTTTTGCGACAACTTTCAGGCTGAGTAGCAATGTACCACGACTCAAAATCGCCATAGATATCGATGGTTAAGTCGCGCTTTTTCAAGTACTTGCTCGGCGTTTTTCTTAGCTGCTGTTTGAGGGTACGAATCAAATGCGATTGGTCACTGAAGCCAAATTGCTGTGAGAAGCTCGCCCAATCAATCGCCTCTTGTTGCTTGTAGAGGGTCAAAATCATCTGCTCCAGACGTGCCATTTGTTGATACTGCTTAACACTCAACCCCACCACTTGCTTGAAACTGCGCTCAAGTGTTCTGCGAGAACAAGCGCACTGTTTGGCTATCTCATCAATATCCATCGCTAGCTCAGGTGAGCGTAATGCTTGAGCGTCCATCACGGATACCGCTTTTTGTGACGCCAAAAACGGTTTGGTACGGCAAGGTTCGATATCTAACGCATCTAGATGTTGTTTGATGTAGTTCAGCAAACATTGCGGTGAATCTTGCAACTCTAACTGCCATAGACCTTGTTGAAAGCGCTCATCAAACGCCGCGCTGAGCCAATCAAACCATTCGCATTGGTTAATTGCGCTAACTTGAGATACATCACTAAAAAGTGACTCAATGGCATACAAACCCTCTGGGCGAAAGGTGATACCAATACGCTTGATGGGAGCCGTATCTTCCAACAGCAGCAAGTGTTCGTTAGCCGTTAATAAATGGCAGCCTTTGCCAGTAAGCTTTGTGTCTCCCGTGTCGTAGCTGTAGCCTTGCTCTGGTGGCGTAAAGAGTAAATGAGCACGCGGGTTTGGAATAAGGTGCGGCTTGGGGTCAATGACTTCACCCTCTGGCACTTCCAAGTACCAAACTTGATGAATGAGCCATTCGTACTCTGGCAGAGTGTGTTTCCAAGCTATCATGATTGTCCTAGCGGTTAGTAAAGATAATAAGCGCAACGTTTTTGCTTAAACATCTGTTAGTTGAGTGTGACTGATTGACGCGCATCTCGCCACGCATTTCTCACCCTGCTCCCTTGCAAGCTTGTTGGATTGCGGTAGGCTTTGAGCAGAGAAAACAAGCTGAACAGAACAAGGAAATACCCCGATGCGCGTCGACTACCACCAACGACTGGTTCCTGTGATTCGTTATTTAGAACAACACTTTAATGAGCCACTCAACCTGCCAGAAGTGGCCGCGCTGGGGAACCTTTCCCCTTATCACTTTCATCGCACCTTCAAAGCCGTGCAAGGCGAAACACTGGCCGACTTCATTCGACGTTTACGTTTAGAAGCCGCCGCCGATGACTTATTCAAATCCAAGCAACCAGTATTGAACATTGCCCTAGAGTACGGATTTTCTAGCTCACAGAGCTTAGCCAAAGCCTTCAAACAACATTATGGCGTTACACCTACGGCCTTTCGTGACTGCGAAAACTATCAGCAATTTTCTGAATTAGCACGAAACAGCAAGATTGGACACACGTTGCGCAAGAATGGAAACGAAGTAACACCAAGCGATTCATATACTGGCTCTGAACTCACCAAATGGAGCACGACAATGGAAACGCAAAACTTTGAAAAAGCTAAACTGGCTTACATTCGCGTAAACGGCCCTTACGGCCAAGGCTATGAAGAGCCATCAGGTCGCCTGTATCAATGGGCAGGAATGAAAGGTTTGGCAGGCAATACCTGCATCTTCATCTACCATGACAATCCAGAAATCACGCCAGACGAGAAGTGTCGCACTGATATCTGCTTGATGGTGCCAGAAGATACCGAAGTTCCCAAAGGCATTGAGCTGCAAGACTTCCCCGGCGGTCAATATGCGGTGATGCGCCAGCACATTACTGACCCAAGCCAATACTCAAAAGCGTGGGATGATGTCATGAGCAAAGTGATTGAATCCGGTATTGAGAACGACGACCGTCCTTGCTTCGAGCTTTACCACAGCTTCGACCCACAAACGCACCATGCAGACGTTAGCTTCTGCACTGCCATCAAATAAACCAAAAGCCTGCATCGTTGCAGGCTTTTTCATTTCTTACTCTGGTTGCTTAAATTCGTTCTTCCAAACGCTGTTTATCTTTTAATCCAATTACTTAGAACACGAACGAATACCTCAGTATTTTCGTGATCCTACTTCGCGTTTTGGCCACGCGCATTCATTCGCTCGGCTGAGTTGGGATTCATTTCACAGATTATTCATGAAGCGAACCTAGACTGAAAAAATTCTATCGACCCCGTTCGACCTACAACGCTAGGCACAATAAAAACTAGGTACTACAGCACCTCTAGGACATTCCATGAAGAAGAACTTACTTGCCATTGCTCTTGGTAGCGTGATTGCGCTGACTGCTGCCCCATACTCTATCGCGGCTAACGATGCTGCCGTCCAATCTTCCGCCGATTACTCACAAATCGTCACCAAACGTCAGATTGTCGACCAACTGCTGAATGACGCGGTACAAGCATTCAAATCCCCTGCGCGTATCTCGCATGCGGGTTTTACCGCCAAAATGCCGAGCAACATGGAGATTGTTACCGACCGCTTACTAGAAGCCTACAAACTTGAGCCATATCGTACTGACCTGCTGATTTCTGCAGCAAACGCGCAGATCTACAACAAGAATGCAGACCGCGCGATTGAACTGTTCGAACAAGCCCTTTCGGTCGCACCAGACGATGTGGATTTGCACGCTTACTTAGCGGTATGGCAACTCTTTGAGGGCAACCAAGCGGAATCAGCGAAACACATGGCGACGCTCACGAAGCTCAATGCAGGTAAAGCGGCAGACATCCAACGCATCTTCGACACCGTAGACCGCGTACTTGCAACGCCACTAAAAGAGAAAGCCGACAAAGGCAAACTGGATGACAAAGGCGCAATCGTCACATTGGGATACGCGCTGAACCCTGATGGTTCTATGCACCAGATCTTGGTTGAGCGTTTGGAAACCACGCTAGCCATGGCGAAGGCAAACCCAGACGCGTTGATCGTATTGACGGGCGGCGTACCGAAGAACCACAAAACCGAAGGCAAATTAATGGCAGATTGGCTGATTGAAAAAGGCATCAGCAAAGATCGCATCATTGAAGAAAACTACGCCACCAGCACGGTAGGTAACGCCCTATTCAGCAGCTACGCGTTGGCGCGTCATAACATCAAACACGCAACCATCATCAGCTCAGCGAGCCACGTACGTCGTGGTCAAACCTTGTTTGAAATCGCAAGCTGGCAAACTGGCCCACAAGGCATCACTTTTGACACCGTAAGCTACCCAGACAAGCCACTGAAAGACTTAGCCAAAGCCAGCGATAGCGAGCTGCTTGGTATCTACCGCGATGCACTGCGTACTTACGGCATGTGGAGCTACCGATCTTACCCGCTAGAGTCGCGTTAAGTATTCTCGACTCATACCAATCAAAAAAAGCCTGCGTGCTTGCAGGCTTTCTTGTCTTTGTGCAGTGATAAGAACCGCTTAAATTGCTTCGCCGTTTACCGTTACTGCCACATCAATGTTGCCACGAACTGCGTTTGAATATGGGCAAACTTGGTGTGCAATGCGCGTTAGCTCTAGCGCTTGTTCTTTTGGCATGTCTAGCTCTACCGCTAGACTCACTGTTAGTGCAAAGCCACCGTTATCGTTAGGACCGATACCCACTTCCGCTGTCACGGGTGCGCTTTTCAGGTTTACTTTACCTTCACGCGCTACGTGCAAAATCGCGTTAGAAAAACACGCTGAATAACCCGCTGCGAAAAGCTGTTCTGGGTTAGTTGCTGCGCCTGTGCCGCCCATTTCCTTCGGGTATGACAGCTCTAGATCGAGAAGACCGTCATCTGTTTTTACTTGACCATTACGACCAGCCAAAGCGGTAGCTTGAGTTTTGTATAGAGTAGTCATGCGAGTGTCCTTCTTAATTTAAGTTGCGCACAATTTAATTGTTTGCAATCTTATATCGAAGTGAAGATAGTTTGCAACTATATTGTGCACAATTTATTTTATAACTCTCTTTCTCTGTAAGCAGGTAGGCAACACCAATGAGCCAGTGTTACACCGACAACACCATGACCGACGACGATAAACTCTTACTCGAAAACCAAGTTTGCTTCCCGCTCTACAGCGCAGCAAATGCGGTGATCCGAGCTTACCGACCGTTGTTGGATGAGCTTGATCTGACCTATTCGCAATACTTAGTGATGATGGTGCTGTGGGAAAAAGACGGTGCCAGTGTGAAAGAATTGGGGTCACAACTGCATTTGGACTCAGGCACACTCACACCGCTGCTTAAACGCTTAGAAGCAAAAGGCTATGTAGAGCGCGGCCGAAGTGAAACTGATGAACGCGTTCGTGTACTCAATCTAACCGAGCAAGGTCGTGCCCTTAAAGAGCAAGCTAAGTCAGTGCCAAACGCCATGATGTGTAAAATCACCTTAGAGCTAGATGAAATGATCATGCTGAAGAAGTTGTGTGGCAAAGTGCTCGACAATCTGAGCTAACAAAATAAAGCATCCGCTTCCCCACTTCCTATTAGAAAGAGCCTGCCGAGATGCAGGCTCTTTCGATCTTAGCTAGAAGATCTACTCAAAGTAATCATCGGTATTCTCTATTGCTACTCTGCCTTCATCTTCAATAAAACCTATCAAAGCAAACCCACTTACATCAGATTTCCCTATCAAGTGAAATAGGAAATGGCTATCAATAGGATAGCTACAAGCGATTTTCCTTAAACACACTCCGATGAGAATATACTTTCCGAAAGCAACAACAGCTCAGCTTAAAACATTCAAAGGAAAGTAAATTATGATTAATACTCAAATCAAACCATTTGCAGCTACAGCGTACAAAAACGGCGAATTCGTTGAAGTAACAGAACAAGACGTTCTAGGTAAATGGGCAGTATTCTTCTTCTACCCAGCAGACTTTACGTTTGTATGTCCAACAGAACTGGGCGACCTAGCAGACCACTACGAAGAGCTTCAAAAACGTGGCGTAGAAGTTTACTCAGTATCAACTGACACACACTTCACTCATAAAGCATGGCACGACAGCTCAGACACAATCGGTAAGATTCAGTACTACATGCTTGGCGACCAAACAGGCAACATCACAAACAACTTCGGTGTGATGCGTGAAGGTCAAGGTCTTGCAGACCGTGCAACGTTCCTAATCGACCCAGAAGGTACTATCCAAGCAATGGAAATCACTGCTGAAGGTATCGGTCGTGACGCAGAAGACCTACTACGCAAAGTGAAAGCAGCTCAATACGTAGCAGCGCACCCAGGCGAAGTTTGCCCAGCTAAATGGAAAGAAGGTGAAGAGACACTAGCTCCATCACTAGACCTAGTTGGCAAAATCTAAGCCACTGAAATTTAAGTTCTAATCAGTTCCCGATTTCCTTTTTCTGATTAGAACTGAATTAGAGAGCACTTCAGGTTAGATACCTTGACGACCTTCTGCCTGATTTGCTCTCTCCCCCTCAGGTTTTATCTACAGTAACCACTTTTTATTACCTATCTGAATAAGTAGGTGTGCAGTAATTGCGTAGAAAAAATCGTTTAGAACCAGGCATAGATTTTCGATAGCTAGTTACTCTAACTACAAAATCTATAACGCAGTTATCAACGATTTTAGCTAGCAAGAATGAACAAATACTTGTTTTGATTGGTAACTATTTAATTAAGGTAGTAACAACTATGTTAGACCAAGCGATCCAACAACAACTCAAACAATATCTGGCTAATGTAAAAGAAGAAGTTCGTTTAGTGGTTAGTCTAGATGAAAGCAAAGCATCGAATGACATTTTGTCTCTAGCGAACCAAATCGCAGAGATGAGCGACCTAATCACTGTTGAACGTGACGACAACGCAAGCGCACGTAAACCAGTGATGGCGGTAACTAACCCAGCTAAAGGCACAGCACTACGCTTTGCAGGCTTGCCAATGGGTCACGAATTTACCTCTCTAGTATTGGCACTGCTTCACTCTGGCGGTCACCCAATCAAACTAGAACCAGAAGTGATTGAGCAAATCGCAGCACTAGACAAAGATCTAGACGTAGAAATCTTCATTTCACTGTCGTGTCAAAACTGTCCGGACGTGGTTCAAGCGTTCAACATGATGGCGGCGATCAACCCGAAAGTAAAAGCAACCATGATCGACGGTGGTTTGTTCCAAGATGAAGTGAAACAACGCGACATCATGGCCGTACCAAGCGTATTCGTGAACGGTGAGCTATTCGGTCAAGGCCGTATGTCTCTGACTGAAATCCTAAACAAAGTGGATGACGGAGCAAGCGAGAAAGCCGCAAAAGCACTGAGCGAAAAAGACCCATACGACGTGCTTGTTGTCGGCGGTGGTCCTGGTGGTAGCGCAGCTGCACTATACGCTGCTCGTAAAGGTATTCGTACTGGCGTTGTTGCTAAGCGTTTTGGTGGTCAGGTTATGGACACCATGGCAATCGAGAACTTCATTTCGGTAAAACGTACTGAAGGTCCAAAACTAGCAACTGACTTAGCAGAACACCTAAAAGAATACGACGTAGACGTCGTGACTGAGCAACAAGCTGAGAAGCTAATGGGCGCAGCACACACAGAAGATGGTTTGATTCACATCCAACTTGAAAGCGGCGCAACGCTGAAGAGTAAGAGTGTTATCCTAAGCCCTGGCGCACGCTGGCGTGAAATGAACGTTCCGGGTGAGCAAGAGTACCGCAACAAAGGTGTCGCGTACTGCCCACACTGTGACGGCCCACTGTTCAAAGGCAAGAAAACTGCGGTTATCGGTGGTGGTAACTCAGGCATCGAAGCTGCTATCGACCTTGCTGGTATCGTAGAACACGTAACGGTTCTTGAATTCGCAGACGTACTTCGTGCAGACCAAGTGCTTATCGACAAAGCGAACTCACTACCAAACGTAGACATCATCACGATGGCGCAAACAACAGAAGTAGTGGGCGACGGTACTCGCGTAACAAGCTTGAAGTACAAAGACCGCAACACAGATGAAATCAAAGAGATTGAATTATCAGGTATCTTTGTTCAAATCGGTCTAGTACCAAACACAGAATGGCTAAAAGATTCAGAAGTAGCCCTATCTGAGCGCGGCGAGATTGAAGTCGGTAGCCGTGGCGATACTAGCTTAGAAGGTGTGTTCGCAGCGGGTGACGCAACAACCGTTCCTTACAAGCAGATCATCATTGCGATGGGTGAAGGTGCAAAAGCAAGCTTAGGCGCATTTGACTACCTAATCCGTAAGCAAGGTTAATCTCCAATTTCTTGAGCACAAAGCGCATGGTGCTGTGTTTTCTTCCCCGGAAAACCAATCGGGGCACCGTGACAGCGATGAGTAACAAGAAATAAAATCAAAAAAACCTAGAAGCCCAAAGACTTTGCCAGCAGGTATTAACTGCTGGCTTTTTTGGTTTGGGGAGAGGTGTAAGCAAATCCCTCAGCGCTCCGAGTTCAAACTGGAGGGAATGGCTCTACAATCACGGATAATTCAGTTCACTCCACCAGCATCACAACGCGATGCGAATAGATTCTGAATACTCGCTTAGGCTCCTTCAGAATGACGCTGTCCGTTTAGCGTTCTCTTCCCGTCATTCCCGCGAACCTAGGTGAGACTGGGAATCTACTCACCAAAAACTCGATCGAAAATGATTAGCAAGAACACGAACAAACAAAAGGTGAAAGAAGGTTGCAAACACCTAACCCAACATTCAGCCTCAAACCAACGACCCCACCTAACCTCCCCCTTATATCAAACTCTTAAGATCTCATCATTCCGAGCGCAAGGTGGCAAGTTTTACAGTCACAGATAATTCAATTCACTCCACCGGCATCAAAACGCGCTGCAAATAGATTCTGAATACTCGCTTAGGCTCCTTCAGAATGACGCTGCTCGTTTAGCTCTCTTTCCGTCATTCCCGCGAACCTAGGTGAGACTGGGAATCTACCTACCTAAAGCTCGAACGAAAGACATTCACACACATACACGTGACGCATCAACGGTTGGAGGGTTCATGAACATGATCCTCCTCTCAACCTCAAACCACCAATCCCATCTAACCTTCGCTTATATCAAACTCTTAAGATCTCAGCATTCCGAGTGCAGGTGGCAAGTTTTACAGTCACAGATAATTCAATTCACTCCACCGGCATCAAAACGCGCTGCAAATAGATTCTAAATACTCGCTTAGGCTCTTTCAGAATGACGCTCTTCGTTTAGCACTCTCTTTCCGTCATTCCCGCGAACCTAGGTGAGACTGGGAATCTACTCACCACAAACTCGATCGAAAATGCTTAGCAAGAACACGAACAAACAAAAGGTGAAACAAGGTTGCAAGCCCCTAACCCAGCTCTCAGATTCAAAGCACCAAACCCACCGAATCTCTCAATGTATCCAGATCCAAAGATATCAACCCTAAAAAATTTTAAAAAAGCCCTTCACCTCAACTTAACTTGAGGTATTAGCATATTCATCGTTGGCTAGAAAATGACAAAAAGGAGCACATCATGATCCAACTAGAACATATTAACTTAGTCGTGAAAGATATCCCTGAAATGCTGAAGTTTTACCAAACTGCATTTCCACATTGGTACGTGCGTGATGAAGGTAAAGGCGAATGGAGTGGCAAACCAAGAAACTGGCTACATTTTGGCGACGAGTATCAATACATAGCCATGAGTGACCATGGCGAAGGAGAAAACCGCGAGTTGAGCGGGCACCAAGTTGGGCTAGCGCATTTTGCTTATGTGACCAACAACGTCGATGCAATCATCAAAAGACTAACCGATGCAGGTTATCCGATTGCCCAACCTGGTGCTGATGAACCATACCGCAAAAATGTGTATTTTGTTGACCCTGCCGGTTTTGAGATTGAATTTGTTGAATACCTGGCGGATGACCCAAAACTTCGTAACCTAACAAGCTAAAAGAGATGTAAATAATAAAACGCCAGCAGATAGTGACTGCTGGCGTTTTATTTTATCTATCAGGCTTCTTTATCGCATTAGCGCTGTTTGGCAAAAACCTGAGTCCAGTAATATCCGTAGCGTGCAGAGTGATTTTCGACAAGCGACGCGCCCATCTGATCAAAATCCGCACTCATGATATTAAGGCAGTGACCTTCACTCGATAACCAAGCATTCACGACGGCGTTAATGGTGCTTTGCCCTACGGCGACATTCTCACCAATGGCGCTCCAAGCATAACCCGTTGCGTTAACTCGATCTGACATTTTGCTGCCATCAGAGCCTGTGTGGCTCATGAAATCGCTGTTCGCCATATCGCTTGAATGTCGATAAGCGGCGCTTTCCAAATCGTAGCTCCAAGTCAGGGCCCCAACAGGTGGCATGGTGGTTGCGCCACACTGTTGTGTAGTAGAGCGAGCGCTGTTGACCGCTGCAAGCATCTGCTCGGCAAATGTGCCTTGTGACGATGTGGAACCTGTGTTTTGTGAGCCGCTTTCTGCTGGGGCTGACGACTCCCCATCGCCGCCACATGCGCTGAGAAGTAGGGCCAAAGCAGGCACTAAGATCTTAGTTGGCATTGTCTTTCCTTTATGAGTGACGAAGAGCAAACTGCGCTTTTCGATAATAACGCCCAATAAACTAACAAAAACCAATAAAAGCGTCATATAGCTTAGGGGGTTTTAACCAAAGACTCACATGAAGTTTTCAATCGCCTTGGTTCGGTCGATAAATCGGCAACGTTTCAGCCCAAGTATGGAATGGCGTTTCATCCATATCCTGTATTGCTTGAGTGATAAAATCGATGAACACCCTAACTCGTGCAGGCACATAATCCCGGTTGGCATAGAGAAGATACACGCCATTTCCTGCTTGGCGCATGCTCGGAAATATCGGCACTAAACGCCCCGCTTTAAGCCAGTCTCTCGCGATAAAATGAGGGATCTGAGTTAATCCTAAGCCTTCTGCGCAAAGCTCTGCCATGGATTCACCGTCATTTACAATGTAGTTTCTTTCGGGGTCATATTCACTCGCACCGTCTGGTTCTGGCATCCGAATCGGCAACAGTTTCCCCGTTTGTTTAAAACGAAAACGAACCCAAGAATGGTCATTGAATACATCCGGGCCACTCGGAACACCATGGCGCGCTAAGTAATCCTGACTGGCACAAATGATAAAATCGATAGGGCTCAGCTGACGCACAATCAATTGACTATCGTGAACGACACCAGAGCGAATCGACACATCAATACCTTGCTCAATAATATCAACGTAGGCGTCATCGTAATGAATATCGATAGTGATGTTAGGGTAGCGGCGACAAAACTCTTTTAATAAAGGACGAATATAGAGGCGACCGTACGAGACTGGCACATTAATCTTAAGCTGCCCTGAAAGCGCATCATTGTGACTTTTTAATGAATCCTCACATGCCGCCAGCTCCTCCAGTACAAACCTAGCAGTATTTGCGTACCTACGACCAGCTTCTGTCAGGCGGCTCTGTCGCGTAGAACGTTGAAAAAGCTGTATACCCAAATCGCTTTCAAGACGATGTATGGCTTTACTCACGGTCGAAGGGTCAGTGCCATACACTTTGGCAGCCGCAGCAAAACTACCGCCATCTAAAGTGGCAATAAAAAATCGTAGGGACCGTATCTTATCCATATAACCAATGAACTCTATTCATGAATTTTATTCACTTTAGTAAAGACAAAGTGGCTCTTCAATCACTAATTAGCCTAAATATAATGAACCTCAATAACTTGATGCTCTGTTAACGAGGAAAAAACCATGGGTAAAAACGGATTGAAGAATGCACTACAACTATTGATAGCGACACTAGTCCTATTCTTTGGGATGCTTCAAACAGCACATGCCGCAGATAAACGAATTGGTATTCTGGTTTACGATGGCGTACTGACCTCTGATGTTACTGCTCCTTTAGAGGTTTTTGGCGTCGCAAGTCGTCTCACTTGGTTTAGTGATTATGACGTGCTCACCATTTCCGTCTCAGATCAGAAAACCATCACCACTGAAGAAGGATTAAAAATTGGTGTGGATGCTTGGATTGGTGATCTGCCGGAACTCGACGTATTGGTTTTAACATCCAGCTATGACATGGATGCACTAATCGAAAATAAAGATCTCATTCACTTTATTAAAACTACCTCAAAGGCGGCAGATTGGATGGCAAGTAATTGCTCTGGCGCGTATTTGTTAGCCGAAGCTGGCCTTTTAAACGGCAAAAAAGCAACAACTTGGGCCGGAGGTGAAAACGGCTTTCAAAGAGATTACCCAGCAGTCAAAGTACAAGTCGACCAGAATTTTGTCATTGATGATGGCGTTATCACTTCGAACGGTAGCCTAGTTAGCTATCAAGCTGCTCTTAAGCTACTTCACCTTATGACTTCAGAGTCTAAAGCTCAGGAAGTCGCAGATGCCATCCAGTACTCACGCTTTTCCAACCAACCATTTTAAGCGTGTAAGAAAGAAATCAGAGTCACCCTTCGATATTTGGAAGGTTAACTCTTCGAATTTGTCTTCCTAATCGAACAACCCTTTTTATCACTGTAAAAGCGATAAAAAGGGTTGTCGTTCATCTGGCAGACACAACGTGCTCTCCAAACTTTTTATCTTAATGCTATGGAAAAACATAAACGTTACGAAGCACTGACGAAAGATCGATACCAAGAGATTTACCGTCTCGCGTATTGGTTATGCAAAGATCACCACCTTGCTCAAGATTTAGCGCAAGAAACCTTTCTGAAAGCGTGGCGATTCTTTGATAAATTAAATGACCCCAACGCCGCGAAGTCTTGGCTCATTACTATTTTGCGTCGTGAGAATGCTCGGCGCTTTGATAGAAAACAGTACGATTTTGTCGACATTGATGAGTGTGCAATACAGACAAAAACCTACCCTGGCAGTGACTACGACATGGCCCAAGATTGGCTTCAAAAACAAATGATGATTCTCGAACCCAAATACCGAGAGCCGTTGCTCTTGAGCTTAGTGGCTGGGTTGAATCATGATGAAATTGCCCAAGCCTTGAGGCTCAACCACAACACAGTGGCGACTCGATTATTCAGAGCGCGTAATCAGATCATCGCACAGAAGGAGAGTCATTAAGACACAAAAAGTAGTCAATCATGTAAACTAACTGGCTATGCTCCGGTCTATTTCATAAGTCGTTACACAACTCGACGCTTTAACGCTTTACATCAAGCGCGACTAGATGAACACTTCTTGTCAAAGTACAATAACAGCCGACATAGAGTAGAGTCAGTAAAACATTATGAGTAACACGACGGCGAAAAAGCCGAATCCCTTATTTGAAATCCTTTTCAACGTATTTATCCCTTCCTTCATTTTGATGAAGTTTAGTGGCGATGAGCATCTAGGGACAGCAATGGCGCTGGTTGTCGCTTTGCTATTTCCTATCATTTATGGCGGTATGGACCTTGTCCGTAACAAGAAATTTAACTTTATTTCTGCTCTGGGCTTTATCAGTGTTCTACTAACTGGTGGCATCGGCTTGTTAGAGCTTGATACACGCTGGTTAGCACTAAAAGAAGCCCTGATTCCTGGCCTGATCGGTTTAGCGGTTTTGGGTTCAACGTTTACCCGCTACCCGCTGATGCAGAAGTTAGTACTGAATGACACTGTGTTGAACCTCGCGTTGATTAACCAACGTTTAAAAGAAAATGGTAAAACCGATGCGTTCGAACGTTGCCTTATGTCTTCTAACTACCTGTTTGCAAGTACTTTTGCGTTCTCATCTGCAATGAACTACTTCCTTGCGACTTGGATTGTGACTAGCCCTTCTGGTACTGCTGCCTTTAACGAAGAGTTAGGAAAAATGACGCTGTACAGTTACCCAATGATTGCCATCCCAAGTATGTTGATGATGTTCGGTATTTTTTATTACATTTGGCGTCAAGTACGTGCGATGACATCGCTCGAAACAGAGCAAATCTTCCATCTAAAATAGCCCAATCATTACAAGTAAACCCATAAAAAAGGGAGGATTTTATCCTCCCTTTTCTCAACAGGCTCACTGTAATTCACAGCGTCAAAATGATTTTTCCTGACACTGCTGACGAGCGTCGCTCAACCATTTCAATCGCTGTTTGAAAGTCCTCTAACGGCAGATCATATGCAACGTTTAACTTTATGTCGCTGCTAATAAAGTGTTCTAACATTTCAGCAAACACCGTCTTTCTCCCGCCTTTACCTACCGATTCTTCCCAATACCGCAAAAAGAATGTACTAAAGTCGATGTTGTTGGCCTTCATCGATTCAAAAAACTCAGGCGTATAAGGCGTTAACGACAATGTTCCGTAGTTGATGTATTGGCCGTTTTCTTTCAAGGTACGAATGAGATCCGTGCCAGCCTCACCACCTATCGCGTCCAGAGCGACCGTTGGTTGTGGCAGTTGGCGCGTTTGCAGCTGCGCTTGTAGTTCTTTCTTCGCGTCCAACACTGGAATCGTATCGTACGGATACTCGTCTCGCTTTGAGGTCACAGCAATCAGTGCAAAACCCAGTGAATGGGCGAGCTGGGCAAATATCTTACCGATCGCTGACCCAGCTGCATTGATGATCACCACATCGTCTTTGTTCAACTTAGCTACTTTAGTGGTGATCACCCACGCGGTTAACGCGTTGATGTACAACTGACAGGCATAACCGTTCTCCAAACTCTCAGGTAGTGGAAAAAGATTCTCAGGCGAGGCATCTATATAGTATTGCCAAGTACCACTCATCGCCACCAACACCTTTTGCCCAACTTGAAGGTCAGTTTGACCAACTGCACTGACTTCCACCACACGCCCAACCGCTTCAAATCCCGGCACGCGAGGTGGTACGTGAACGCGGCGGTATTGCCCAACACCATGAATGGAAAGCAAGTCACTTGGGTTAATATTGGTGGCTTCCAGTCGCACCCGAACCTTGCCCTGAGCAAGCGGTTTGAGGGGCTCTTTTTCCAGCGACAGCGACGTTTTGGGTTGACCAAAACAGAATTGATTCACTCGAGTATTTATCGTTGGTGCCATTGCTATTCATACCATGTAATTGAAATTCAAGAAGGAAGTTTCGTAACTTCTACTCAAAAGCATTAAGTGAAGTCGAAACTCTGTACTTCTACCTGCGCGATGCGCCGTTCACTCTAAACTGTTGTGGCGTCATATCAAAATAGGCTTTAAATGCTTTGATGTAGGATGAGTCGTTTTGATAACCCACTAGGTCTGCAATGGCTTGGATTGACAACGATTCATCTAACAAAGAAAGCGAGTAAATTAGCCGAATTTGTTGCCGCCAAAGTAGAAATGAAGTGTTGAATTCCTTGGCGAACAGCCGTGATAAAGTACGCTCAGACGCCCCAATTTTCTCCCCCCACTCTTTTAGCGAACAGCTCAACGCTGGCTCGTCAGTCAGTCGCTCGAAAATCAGTTTTAGTCGTCTGTCTTGTGGCAGCAATAACTGAAATGTCTGCACGTTGCGTTTCAAAATTTGATCATGCAGCACCGCCAGTAAATGCAACACTTCTTCGTGGCTTGTCTCACCTTCACACAGTCTGCGGATCTCTTGTAAAAGCTCATTTAAAAACGACGTTAAAGCAATGGTTCTCACTTGTGGCTCGTACGTCGCACCAAACTCAGGGTTGAGGTAAATACCAACAAATATCGTATTGCTTAGAGCAATCGACTCGTGTTGAACACCCGCAGGAACAAATAACGCAGAGGTGTGCGGAACCAAATGCTGATAATGCTCCGTTTGTGTTTGCAATAACCCTTTGATAGGAAAGATGATTTGATGCCAAGTGTGTTGATGCAGCGCATCAATGTAACCTTTTGGCATGTCGATGGTTTTCACTAAAACAGGAGAATGGGGATTCGCGGCCATCATCTCATTGGAGGTGACGACGCCTGACTTCGAATCAATTTGGCGAGTTAGCATTGTTAGTTGTCTTTTCATCCCTACACCGACACAAGTTTACTAGGCTATCATGCTCCGCATCGCGAATGAAGGTAAACACTTTATCTCTCATTCAAATAATAAGGAGGTTATATGAAGAAAATCGGCGTCGTAAAAGCTGTGCTAGCAGGGAAAACCGTCCCTTATGCTCATGGAGCGCAAAGCGCAATCAACAAACAAGTGCTACCTGAGCGCCAGCACGCAACAGAGCTTGGTTTTACCAGTGATGAGCAAGGTGATCCGCGCTTTCATGGTGGCATTCAAAAAGCGCTTCATATTTACCCAAGCGAGCACTACCCAATCTGGCAACAAGAATTAGGCAAAAGACCAATTTTCCAATCCGCCGGCGGCTTTGGCGAAAACATCAGCTCCGAAGGCGTCACCGAATCCACGATTTGCTTGAAAGATAAAATTCGCATCGGCTCAACACTACTGGAAGTGTCGCAAGGTCGCATGCCTTGTTGGAAACTTAACGTACGTTTTGACCAACACGGCATGGCGAGAAGACTGCAAGATACGCTTCGAACAGGCTGGTATTTCCGAGTGTTGGAAGAAGGCGATATCGGTGCAGGTGACGAGATTATTCTGTGCGAAAGACCTTATCCAGAATGGCCACTGGCTCGCATCATGGGCGCGGTTTTCACTGGCTGTTTAGATAGAAAAGAACTCACTAAGCTGTCTGAGCTGCCGTTAGTCGAGTCTTGGGGCAAGTTGGTCGAGCGCCGCCTAGAAACTGGCGAAGTTGAAGATTGGGAAATGCGCTTGGTTGGCCCAACTGTGGGTTAACACCCCAAAGTAAAATTTAAGCCACGCTCTGAACCGACTATGCCGTCAGAGCGTGTTTTTTTGGTTTACTTCGCACTCGGGGCTGGGCGTTTCGACTTACCTTGGAACTGCTTAATGCTCTTCTTAGCATTAGTTCGGCGGTTGGCTTTTTTATCGCGTGGCGCGCGTTTGCTCTCGCCAGTTGATGGCTTATCCGTTACTGGAAAACCTGCCAGATCTTGCACTGGTAATGCACGTTGAGTCAGGTGACGAATCGCGCTTAGTGCGTCCATTTCACCATGACAAACCAATGACATCGCGACACCTTGTTCGCCTGCGCGAGCGGTACGTCCTACTCGGTGAACATAGGTTTCTGCATGCATTGGCAGTTCAAAGTTGATCACTACAGGCAATTGCTCAATGTGAATGCCGCGCGCTAGTAGATCGGTGGCAATCAACACCTGAATTTGCCCAGATTTAAACTGCGCCAGTGCTTCTTCTCGCTCATCTTGACTCTTATTGCCATGCAGCGCATTGGTTGAGATGCCCGCTTTATTCAGCTTCTTCGCTAAGCCATCGGCGTTCTCTTTCGCACCAATAAATACTAATGCCTGAGTCCACGCGTTTTTTTGAATCAGTTCAATCAATGCCTTGGTTTTACTGCCTTTGTTAACGAGGTACAGCGTTTCAGCAATATCTTGGTTGGTGCTGTTTTCTTGATGCGCTGCAACTTGCTTTGGTGCCGGCATAAGCAGCTTCGCTTTACCCTTCAACTCATCTGAAAACGTTGCCGAGAACATCGCGGTTTGACGCTGGTTTGAAATCAGCCCCGCAATATTTTGTACGTCAGGCCAAAAGCCCATATCCAACAGACGATCCGCTTCATCCAACACTAGGTAATGGATATTGCTTAAGTCTAAACCGTTGTTTGCCAGATCAACCAAACGACCTGTCGTCGCGACAAGGATATGAGGATTTGTCGCTAGCGCCTGCTGTTGTTGCTCTTTATCAACGCCGCCACACAAACACACTGCGTTGAGTTCAAGAACTTGACCAACTTGGTTAATTGCTTCACTCACTTGCATTGCCAGCTCACGAGTTGGCACAAGAATCAGCGCTTTTTGCTCTGGATTGACACCCAGCTTTTCCAACAAAGGCAAACCATAAGCAAGGGTTTTGCCGCTGCCTGTATTTGCCAAAGCCAATAGATCTTGACCAGCCAACAGCTCAGGAATGGCCAACGCTTGAATATCGGTCGGTTTCTTGAAGTCTTTTGGCAGAGCGTGAATCAGCTCAGAACTCAATGAGAGAGTAGAAAATGGCATTAACGAAAACCTTGTACTTTGGGTTGAAGAAGCAATAAAAATAATGAAGATGCGGTAAAACGCAGGCGCGGACTTTACCACAATCTGCTAGGTGAACCATCCTATTTTAGGCGCTTAAACCAAGCGTAGCCTACGCAAATCGTCAGAAAACTAAAAAGCGCAAAAAAGCCGTTAGTCTGTACTGCCACAGAGCTAACGGCTAAAAACCCTTGAAGAGAACGCTTCATCAGCCTTTCACTGCGGCTGAAAAGAAATGTGCAGTTTATTAAAGCACAGCTTTACGATTCGGTAAGAACACTTCACCCAACATGCAACGAACCGAACCACCACCAATAGATTCTATGGTAGAAACGTCGAATGGCAGCAATTTACCGTGCGTCGCCAATTGGTTTCTTTGTGCTGGTGAGAATGCATCGTACGCCGATTGCGACATCGCAATCACCTTGTCGCCGTTGATCGTTTCTAGTTGCAGAATGTTACCGCAGAACTGGTTCATCTGATCAAGCGAAATTGAGATGACTTGCTTGTCTTTGGCGAGTGACTTCATTACAAAACGACGCTCAAATTCTGGGATCACTTCGTCACAAATCACGCAAAACTGTTCGCCAACCGCCATCATCACATTGGTGTGATAAATCGGCGCACCAGACGGCAAACGAGTTTGGAAAGAAATCACTCGTTCATAGCCAATACGATCGGCGTAATCTTCTAAAACCAGACGATCACAACGTTGTGAGAGTGCGGCGTAGACCGTTTTATTTAGGTGGTCAAACACCATCACACCCGTGCTTTCTAAATACGCTTGCTCGTCAAGATATTCAGTTAGACTGCTGCGTCGATGAACTTCTCGCCCTGCTTGCGCTAGTGCTGCCACAAGTGCATCGGGACGTACTTCTTTTTGACGGTTTTCACAGGCCATTGGAAAGGTGTACAACGTGCCATCTGGCGTAGTGCTAAACCAATTGTTTGGAAATACCGCGTCTGGCGTTGCAACATCTGAAGTTGGATAATCAAACTCAACAACTTGAACGCCCTCTTGACGCAGCGTTGCAACCATACTCGCGAACTCGGCCATTACTCGACGTGAGACTTCTTCTTGGCTGAGTGACACTTTATGTTGGAACTCATTATCTTGTGCGGTTTCTTCATTAAAACGAAACTCTTTCGGTGGCACCATCACTACGCAGTTTGCGGTTTGGCGCTGAGCACTTTGCGTGCTTTCTTCTTTCCCATTAGCAAATTGGGTCACTGATTCGTGTAATAGCATCCAATACATTCCTTATCACTAGAATGAGGAGATTGTAAATTTATTGTTAACTTCAGTTTTGCTGTTTTGACAATTAATTTAATTGCACAAAAGTAATTTTTGCTGCATTAAGTTCATTTTTCCTTAAATTTTATTGTCACTTTGCAGGTTTAAGCTTTTATGGCACCACGATGAACATGATAAGAATTCATCATAAGAATCAGAACCATAGACAATCACACTCATAACCAACTAGTTACATTTAAGACACAATCGGTTAGACTATTTTTTCGCCCCTCTCGTCAATCGGTCTGCTTTATCGAGGAGCAGGCAAAAAACTCTCATACACGCGGTTTCGTCCAAAGCAGCGTGAATCGATGGATTTAGCCACCCCAAATGGCACTGTTTTAACTTTAGGATGAGTTATGTTTAAACGATTTGAAGGCTTTACAGAGCCGTTCCCCAAATCTACACCGGATCAGCCTCCTTCAGGGATGTTCGCTTTTCTGCGTTATTACACTCGTGGTTATGAAAAGCCTTTGATCATCATGTCTTTGATGGCCACAATTGTGGCTGTTGTTGAGGTAATGTTGTTTGGCGCCATGGGACAATTGGTTGATTGGTTGTCTACCAGCAATCCAGAAACGTTCTTACAAGACAACAAATCGGATTTGATTTTCTACGGAGCCTTATTGCTGGTTGTCATGCCTATATTGGTGATCTTGTACTCGTTGCTCGTTCATCAAACGTTATTGGGCAACTACCCAATGTCTATCCGCTGGCTTGCACACCGGTATTTGCTCAATCAAAGCTTGAACTTCTATCAAGATGATTTTGCAGGTCGAGTCGCAACGAAAGTCATGCAAACCTCATTAGCTGTGCGCGAAACCGTGATGAAAGCTATGGATGTGTTTGTTTACGTTACGGTTTACTTCACCAGCATGATCATTATGTTAGCGACGGCAGACTGGCGTTTGATGATCCCAATGATTGTCTGGCTACTCGCTTACATCGCTATCCAAATCTATTTTGTCCCTAAGCTCAAAGACGTCGCTTCAGCACAGGCCGATGCACGTTCGACAATGACAGGGCGCATCGTCGACAGTTATACCAATATTCAAACCGTCAAACTGTTTTCTCATAGCCAGCGCGAAACCCAATATGCCGAGCAAGGCATGAAAGGATTTTTGAATACGGTCTATCGTCAAATGCGCCTAGTGACCGGCTTCGACGTCGCTGTAGAGATCTCAAACTATATTTTGGTATTTTCCGTTGCTGCTTTATCGATTTACCTGTGGTTGGATAGTGCCATCAGCGTTGGCGCGATTGCGATAGCTGTTAGCCTTGCATTACGCGTAAATGGTATGTCGATGTGGATCATGTGGGAAGTTGGCGCCCTCTTTGAAAATATGGGAACCGTAGTCGATGGAATGAAAACGCTCTCTAAGCCTATTGATATTAAAGATAAACCAGGCGCAAAAGACTTATTAGTCACTGAAGGTGGCATTCACTTTGATAACGTCAGCTTCCATTACGGTGAGAATAAAGGCGTGATTAGCCATCTCGATCTCAACATCAAACCAGGAGAGAAAGTAGGCTTGGTTGGGCGCTCCGGCGCCGGAAAATCGACTTTGGTGAACTTGTTACTTCGTTTCCACGATGTCGAAGACGGCAGCATTAAGATCGATGGACAGAACATCTCAGAAGTCACACAAGACTCTTTGCGTTCAAAGATCGGTATGGTGACCCAAGATACTTCTCTGCTACACCGTTCAATTCGAGACAACATTTTGTATGGCAATCCAGATGCGACAGAAGAAGATTTGCTGAAAGCCACTAAGCAAGCGCATGCCCATGAGTTTATTGAAACTCTGACCGACCCATTTGGTAATGTCGGATACGATGCGCAAGTTGGTGAACGTGGTGTGAAACTGTCTGGCGGCCAACGTCAGCGTATCGCAATATCTCGTGTGCTACTCAAAGATGCACCATTGCTGGTATTGGATGAAGCAACATCGGCTCTGGATTCAGAAGTCGAAGCAGCGATTCAGGAAAGCTTAAATGAATTAATGCAAGGGAAAACGGTTATTGCTATCGCTCACCGATTATCGACCATCGCACAAATGGATCGCCTCATCGTGCTAGATAAAGGCAGCATCGTTGAACAAGGTTCTCATCAAGAACTCATTGCGAATAACGGCATTTACGCCCAGCTTTGGGCGCATCAAACTGGCGGATTTATCGCTGAAGAACTAGACAATCAACACGCTTCTTAACGAGTGATAAGCTCAATAAAAACGGCGCTTTAAGCGCCGTTTTTTATTTTAATCCATGGCTAGACGCTCATATAGCCATTGTGGTTTCTCATATATGAAACACTCTCCATGATAAAGCTCACACTTTTTCTGCTAATATACCGCCTCGTTGCGTATCCATTGCAATGAACACAATACAGAGTATTGAGCCGTCTTCATTTGTCATTTCACTTTTTGAGAAACAGCTATACTCAATAGATGGCTTAGTTATTATATTAACAATAAGGTAATTAGCTTATGTGTAAATGTGGTTCAATGCAGATCGTACAACTCAAACCAAGTTGGGCTGACAAGCTATTCGGCTACTCAGAAAGATGGAAATGCCAACTTTGTTGTAAGATCTACCGCATCTAAAATTAAAAATAGAATCTTAGTTTTTCTAAGAAAAAGCAGTGGCCCGACAGTAATTGTCGGGTTTTGTTTTTCTGTACATCCATTTTTATCCCTTCGCAACACGGTCACTCATCACGGCAAAACCTAGCATCTCAATGTGACTTAGGTATAGAATCAGGCCCACTTATTTATTCCGATATTCACATATAACTGGTCACTATGAACAAAAGTTTGCTAACGAATGTCCTCGCTATCGCTTTGATGGCTGGAGGTCATCAATTACAAAACGACTATCTTTGGTATGCAGGGCTGTTTGCGTTCTCAGGCGCCATCACCAACTGGCTTGCCATCCATATGCTATTTGAGAAAGTGCCTGGATTATACGGTTCTGGCGTGATCCCCGCGCGATTTGAAGAGTTTAAACTGGCTATCAAAAACTTAATGATGGAACAGTTTTTTACTGAAGCGAACATTGACCGATTCTTGAATAAAGAAATGGCGGGCGGTGTGAACATCGATCTTCAACCAGTAATTGAGAAAGTAGATTTAAATCCAGCATTTGATTCCCTAGTGGAAGTAATTGAAGGCTCTCAATTTGGCGGCATGCTAGCGATGTTTGGCGGCTCGGAAGCGCTACAACCCATGCGCCAACCTTTCGTCGAAAAGATGCAAGAATCCATCATTGAGTTGAGCAAGAGCGATAACATCAAAGAAGCACTGAAAGAGCAATTCGAATCTCCTGCAATGATGGATGAGATAAAGCAGAACATTGAAGGTATCATCGATCAACGTTTAAGCGAATTAACACCGGCATTAGTTAAAGAAATGGTGCAAAAGATGATTAAACAACACCTTGGCTGGCTAGTCGTTTGGGGCGGTGTTTTTGGAGGTTTAATTGGCCTTATCAGTACCTTTATCGGGGCATAATCGCTCACCGATTTATTAAAAAAGGAGCTTCGGCTCCTTTTTTAATCGAGAAAAAGTAATATACCAAGCCACGCTAAATAAGGAGGCTCAACACATGCCTCGCCTAACCAAGGAGCTCGGGATTAACACCAAATCCCGTTTTATGTTCTTCAATGACCACTTCACTACGAGTTTGAATCACGCCCGGAAGCGTGCCTAACTTGCTCGACATAAACTCCTGATACGCTTTCATGCTCTTAACACGAACTTTTATCATGGTATCGAAATCTCCAGAGAGCGAGTAGCACTCTTCAATTTCAGGCATCAATTCCACCGCTTTCGCAAACTTTTCAAAAATAGAAAAACTGGTTTGGTCTAAACGAATATGGATGAATACCTGCACATCCAGCCCCAACTTTTCCGCATTCAACTCTGCATGGTAACCATTGATATACCCTTCTTTTTCTAGTCGCTTTACACGGTCAGAACATGGAGAAGTCGTTAAGTTAATCAGCTTTGCTAGTTCTACAACTGGAATTCTGCCTCTCGAATGAAGCACTCTCAAAATATGTAAATCAATCCGGTCCAATTGATAACTCATTAACCCACTTCCTTGTAACCACTTAGAAAGCATCACATTAATCGTTGCTCAAAAAATTGCAAACCATCAAATGCACAGCATGTGAAATTCAGCAGAGAATAACCAGAAAACAACGAAGGAGGGAAAGTGCTATGATTATTGCCGCTCACTTAGTAACCGTGATATGAAGATAAAAAGCAACCTAGCGGCTCCCGCGGAGTCGCAAATTTGAAAGCGCATGACACGCCTGTATAGATATGTCGTTCGGGCAACGCCGCCCTATTTAGCCATTAATTATGGCTATCACTCAGAGTTAGAGTGCGGCCGATGTATGCCGTGTAGGATGTGGAACAACCTCTCCAATTGCACGATGATTACAACAACGGCAGTAGTATTGAGGCTCCATCTCGTAATAATGTTCACCTGATACAAATTTCGCCATCAGCTGTGTAAAACTCACCATTTTGCCTGTTAACGAGTCAACAGACTGAGGCTCGCAACGCTTCATAATCACTTTATGTTGCGTTGATTTTCTACAAGCTGCGCAATATATATCCGGCATTTCTCTTCTCCCTACTTTTTCGTCCTACTGACAATTGACATATTTTGTTCAAAATAATTCCACAATTAAAAAGCTCCTTTAATTTTTTGTGCCCTATCTTCAAAAAATTGAACGAAAGTATCAAAAAACTGAGACATTGGTCAGACCTCAACTTTTGTACCATCAATATGAGCAAACGTGCTTATGTGTGTAATAATACGACACATTACACATAAGCAATTGTTCGGGCTTATTATTTAGTAAGGCGCATGACAACTTTACAGCTGGCTAGATCGAGCTTTCGAGACGCCTTGTTATCTTGATTTACCCCGCAAACCAGTTGCTAGCAGCTATAGCCGTCTCATCAAGGAAGAAATGCATGACGATACAACCGATTCTCACTACCGAAAGACTCGTCCTCCGGCCATTCAATATCGATGACTGCCAACAAGTGGCTTTACTCGCTGGAGATAAGCGAATTGCCGACATGACAGCAAACATCCCTCATCCTTATGAGCGACCGATGGCGCAAGCATGGATAGATAGGCACGATCCGATGTATCAGCAGCATCAAGGCGTGGCGTACGCTATTACCTTGCAAAACACTGGGGAGTTACTTGGTGCAGTGAGTTTACCGCGTATCGAAGAGGGATATGTCGGATGATCATCCATGAAACTTCACAAAATCTGCCCAAGAACAACCCTTTCTTGCTAGGAACTGTATTTTTGTCGCTGTTCTATTTTTCCTACCTAGCAGACAAGATCGTCGAGTTTGGACTCGTAGCACTCACAATAATAGGATTGAAACTTCTCTCAACGTACTTCACGCGCCGCGTGTTCAATCCTAAAACGCTAGATATCGATGCAAGCACCAACACCTTGAAGTACCGCCAGGGCTCAACGGTTTACTTCCGTCTACCTCTTGATGACATTGTCAAAGTCCAAATACAGAAAGAGTTCTTCTCTAGCAAAAGTTTGATGCTCTACACAGTCAACGACGCTTACCAAGTGCCGAATTCAAACAATTTCGATTCTCTACAGTTAAAGGATTTAATGAAACAACTTGAAGAGAGAATTGATGATCAATCTCGCTAAAACGAAAAGAGAAGACATTCTAGAATGTTGCCAATTTGGTCTCTAAATAGAAAGACAAAAAAGCCAGCAATAACGCTGGCTTTTCTCTGTGTTAGTCTTGTGCGACTTTCACGCGAATTTTGCTTTTTTCTACGTTCGTCAAATTCAGTGCTTCAAGAGCAGAAATGGCTTCTGCTTCGTCCGGCATGATGACAAAACCGAAGCCTTTCGACAAACCCGTGTCTTGATCAAGCACTAGCGAACACAGTTCTACTTTGCCGTACGCTGAGAATAATTTGCGGATATCTTGCTCGGTCATGTGACGAGCCAAGTTTCTTATTAAAAGTTTCATAATGAACCTAGTTGGTTTGATAACGGTTCGATTCTCTCAGTTTCTCTCTGGCAAACCAAGTGAATAATATGACGGCGTTGACTAGATCATTCTAAGTACATCTGTTTAAATGATTTTCCGCTCATTTTTCACCCATAGGAGAGTCGGCATGGAAACGAAACGTCTCAAACTCATCCCTGCTTGTTTAGAACGAGCCGAAGAGGCGCATCAAGCTGTCGTTCGCAGCCAAAAGACTCTCGAAGTCTATCTGCCGTGGGTGCCTCATGTGCTGACATTAGAAGCGATGATAGAAGGGACAGAGAAAGCCATCGCAAACTTTGAAAACTTCGAAGAAGAGCTGCGTTACTACATCATTGAAAAGGAAAGCGATCGCTTACTGGGTGCGGTCGGCTTGATGATTCGAGATCCCGACGTACCATCCTTTGAGATAGGTTATTGGTTAGATAATGCTGCCGTTGGCAATGGTTATGTTGCCGAGGCTGTACTCGAAGTTGAGCGCTATGCGTTTGATGACTTGGGCGCCAAGAGAATCGCAATTCATGCTGATAGCACCAACCAAAAGAGCCGGGCTGTAGCCGAGCGCTGTGGTTATGAGTTCGAAGGAGAGCTCAGAAACGAACGTCTGACTACATCGGGAGAGTTGAGTAACACCGTTATTTACGCCAAAATTCGTCGCGACTAACACTCCAATCTAACCGAGCAATGCTAAGCTTTGATCTCAAGCTACCACCATTAACGTTAATTAAGTTTCAGATAAAACAAAGCCCGCTAAAATAGCGGGCTTTGTGTTCATATACGGGAAGTTACTAGTCTAGTTCAACCAGTTTTTTCTCGAACGACTGGTGTTGGTCTAACACGTCTTGCGCAGCACCGCCCGTTGCTTTACTTACCACAATGATAGCAAGCGTAGAGAAGATGATGCCCGGTACGATTTCGTACACATCAAACCAACCGCCAGTTAGCTGCTTCCAAACCACGATAGTGATACCACCAACAAGAATACCTGCTAACGCGCCGTTACGGTTCATACCGCTCCAGTAAAGGCTAAGTACAACCGCAGGACCAAATGCCGCACCAAAACCAGCCCAAGCGTAAGATACAAGACCAAGTACTGAGCTATCAGGCGTCATCGCTAGGAATAGCGCAACAAGCGAAATAACGATAACACCGATACGACCAATCATTACGATTTCTTCAGAAGACGCTTCTGGCTTGAATACTTGCTTGTAGAAATCTTCTGCAAGCGCTGAAGATGAAACAAGGAGCTGTGAGTCAGCGGTACTCATTACCGCCGCTAGGATTGCTGCTAACAACATACCCGCAACGACAGGGTGGAATACTGCGTTAACCAATAGCATGAAGATCTTCTCGCCGTCTTCTAGTTGAGTACCCGGATGACCCGTAACCCAAACCAGACCAACAAGACCAACAAGCATTGCACCAACCATAGATAGTGCCGTCCAAATCACTGCGATACGACGTGCAGTCGTTAGATCTTTGTTTGAACGAGACGCTTTAAAACGCGCTAGGATGTGTGGCTGACCAAAGTAACCAAGGCCCCACGCCGCTAGAGAGATAATGGCAATCGCAGACAATGGTTCGCCTTTCGCGTCATTCCATAGCGTTGCAAGTTCTGGGTTGATGTCATGTAGATCAGAACTTAGCTGACCTAAACCACCGTCCATTACCGCTATAGGAACAATCATTAGCGCAGCCGCCATTAGCAGACCTTGCACTAAGTCAGTCCAAGATACCGCTAGGAAACCACCGAATAGTGTGTAAGAAACGACACACACCGTACCGATGATAACAGCGTAGGTGTAATCTAGACCGAATACCGTCTCAAACAGTTTGCCCCCTGCGACCAAACCTGAGCTGGTGTAGAAAAGGAAAAATAGAAGAATGAAAAACGCAGAGATTGTCTGAATCAGTTTCGACTTATCGTTGAAGCGACGTGACAGGAACTCTGGCAACGTTAGCGCGTCAGTTTGGATACTGTAGGTACGGAGGCGTTTTGCACTGATGAGCCAGTTTGCCCATGTACCAAGAAGTAGACCGCCGGCTAACCAGAAGGCCTCGATACCCGCAGCGTACGCATAGCCAGGCAAGCCTAGCAGCAACCAACCACTCATGTCTGAAGCACCTGCAGATAATGCAGCAGGCCACGGACCTAGGCTACGGCCACCTAGGAAGTAGTCAGATGAATTGGAAGTCCTCTTATACGCGTAAACGCCAATAGCAACCATAATCAGTAAATACGCCACAAAAGTGGACGTGATAGCAAAGCTATTTTCTATCATTAGATAGTCCTCGTTATAATTATTTCCTTCCTTGCCTGCCCTGATATTTTACCGTCTCAGCAATACATCAGAGTATAAAAAACCAATCTGGACCGGCTCTCAGTCCAGTTACTCCAGATTGGCATTACAAGTCAGGTTAGTGAGTTTCGTTCCCCAACTCGAGTAGAGTTGCGTTACCACCCACCGCGGTAATATTTATCGTTCGAGTGCGCTCAGTAATGAAGCGCAACGAGAGATGAGGATCATGAGCCAATTTCGGTGACTCTAAATCCGTTTCAGAAACTAAGCCGACGATTGCACCGTCACGCTTAGCTAGTTGAAGATTGAGCGCATGCTCAATCTGTGAACGCCCAACATAACCCACACTACGTACATCGCTCTCAAGCAACGGGGCAGACGCATCGTACGCAACAACCTGGACTAAGTTAGATGGGAAGTTTGCCAACGCTACAGCTTGCTTAACCAATTGGTTTAGCTCTGCATTGTCACTGCAAACGACCACACTGTTGCCTGCAATTAAGGCACAGGTGATCATCGCAAAAGCACTGTATAACGCATTATCAGCAGGCTCGATGTTGTTTTCACAAATCACCAAAGCCACACCGCGTCCTGCGGCATACAGTTCGTTAGTTTCCCCTGTAGGGCCAACTAACTGGTGAGTTTCTGCAAGAAGAGCTGATGCTTGTTGCAAGTGGTAAGAAACCACTTTGGCAACGGTAGACTGCTGCCCTTCTAGTGCAGATTTAAATGCCAGAACATGCTCGCATTTGTAATCAAAATCAGTCAGATTCCACTGCTCCCACGCAGAGAATGCATCTTTAAAATAGGTGATCTGATGAACCATAATGCGACTCCTTATGCGTTTTCTGCTTGAGCAAGAAGATGTTGAGTAAATCGGAATAGGTAGTGTGGACCACCAGCTTTCGGGCCAGTACCTGACAAGCCTTGACCACCAAACGGCTGTACACCAACCACAGCACCAACTTGGTCTCGGTTGATGTAGCAGTTACCTACTCGTGCATGTTTCTCAATCCAACGGTACGTGGTTTCGTTACGGCTATGGATACCCATCGTCAAGCCAAAACCCGTTTTGTTGATCTGCGCAACCACGTTCGGTAATTCAGACGCTTTAAAGCGAACAATGTGCAAGATTGGACCAAATTGTTCTTCTTTCAGCACATCGATGCCCGAGATTTCAAACGCACTTGGTGAGACAAAGTCACCATGCTGGCACGATTCATCCAGCTGTAGCTGAGCGACTTTAGTCTGTGTTTTGCTCATTTGCTCAAGGTGAGCAAGGAGTTTTTGTTTTGCATTGCTGTCGATAACCGGACCAACATCCGTTTTGTGTAGGTAAGGTAAACCAACATGCAGCTCATTCATCGCACCTTGAATCAGGTTGATCATACGGTCTGCTACATCTTCTTGTACAAATAAAACACGAAGGGCAGAACAACGCTGACCTGCAGATGCAAACGCCGAACGAATCACATCACGCACCACCTGCTCTGGCAATGCAGTACTGTCCACAATCATTGCGTTTTGGCCACCTGTTTCCGCAATAAACGGAACCGGTTTCGCGCTGCGCTCCGCAAGCGTGACGTTAATGCGTTGCGCCGTTGCCGTTGAACCAGTGAATGCCACACCAGCAATAGCATCATGAGAAGTCAGTGCATGACCGATCTCAGCGCCGCGACCAGTAAGTAACTGAATCACACCAGCAGGGAAACCCGCATCAAGCATTAATTCAATAGCGCGAGCGGCAATTAAGCTTGTTTGCTCAGCAGGTTTTGCAACCACAGTGTTACCTGCAATCAGTGCTGCCGTTACCTGACCAAGGAAGATAGCCAACGGGAAGTTCCAAGGGCTGATACACACAAACACACCAAGACCTTCACGGCTAGAAATGCGTTTCACACCGTCAAAACCTTCTAGCTCAAATGGCTGTAGGTTTTGCGCTTGTTTCGCGTAATAACGACAGAAATCCACTGCTTCACGAACTTCATCAATGCTATCGTGAATCGTTTTACCCGCTTCTTTGTGACAAATCGCCACCAGCTCAGCCAGATTTTCTTCCATTAAGTCAGCAAGCTTTTCTAAACAAGCCGCTTTTTGCTCAACAGGAACACCTTTCCAATCAGAGAAAGCAGTTTGCGCCGCATCAATTGCAGCGGAAACATGATCAAGTGTTGCAAATGCCACTTTGCCGACTTCAATTCGGCGATCGTATGGTGCGGTGATGATCTCAGCCGCATTTTCCTTGATCATGCTTTCGGCAAAGCGTTCACCATTGATCATCGGGCCTGCAACCCACTGGTTGTCCATGAAGCTTTCGACCTGAGCTTCAAATGGCTTCGCTTCACTGTCGATGTCAATGTTGACGCCATATGAGTTCTTACGCTCAGGGAAAATATCGGCAGGCAATGGAATTTTGTCGTTGTGTAGCGTGTCAAAACCCGTCAACACATCCACAGGGTGGTGGGTCAACTCATAAATCGGACAACGCGCATCAACTAGACGGTGTACAAACGAGCTGTTCGCACCATTTTCAAGCAGACGACGAACCAAGTACGGAAGAAGATCAGCATGGCTACCGACAGGAGCATAAATACGTACTGGCTGACCGTACATTTTCATAACATGGTTATACAGTGAATCACCCATACCATGTAGGCGCTGGAACTCGTATTCTTTGTGCTCCGCCATGACAGCAATTGCCGTAACTGTGTGAGCATTGTGGCTTGCAAATTGTGGGTAGATATTACCGCGAACACCTTCGCTAAGTAGGAAACGAGCACAAGCTAGGTATGCAACGTCCGTCGCTTCTTTGCGAGTGTATACTGGGTAATTTGCATAACCCGCTTGTTGAGACCACTTGATTTCGCTGTCCCAGTACGCGCCTTTAACCAAACGCAGAGGAATAACGTCACCTTGCTCTTTTGCGAGTGCATTTAGCCACACCAAGACTGGTAGCGCACGTTTTGAGTAGGCTTGAATAACTAAACCAAACTTGCCCCAACCTTTCACAAGATCGCTACGGTACACTTTCTCAAATAGCTTCAGAGAAAGCTCAAGGCGATCCGCCTCTTCTGCATCGATTGTGATTGCAACGTCGACTTCAATAGCACGTTTTAGTAGTTGCATTAGTGAGTCATACAACTCTGTCATTACACGTTCTTCATTTGCGACTTCGTAGCGCGGGTGTAATGCAGAAAGCTTGATGGAAATCGAAGGCGCAGGGCTGGTGTCGTTACCGTAAGTCTCGCGACCTACCGCTTCGATCGCCATTAGGTAATCTTTGAAGTACTTGTTCGCGTCCGCTGTAGTTAACGCCGCCTCACCCAACATATCAAACGAGTAGGTGAAACCTTTGTCGCGCATTGGGCGACCGTTCTTCTGCGCTTCTTCGATCGTACGACCACGAACAAACTGGTGACCCATTATCTTCATTGCCTGATACATGGCTTTACGAATCACGGGCTCAGAGAATTTATTTACCAGACGGTTTACAGCCTGACCTGGGCTCTGGGTGCCTTGCTCACCAAGACCAACCACTTTACCTGTTAGCATAAGGCCCCATGTTGATGCGTTAACAAACACAGAGTCAGAGTTTTTCAGGTGAGATTTCCAGTCTGCGACACTCAACTTATCTTTAATCAAAGAATCTGCTGTCGCGGCATCTGGGATGCGCATTAATGCTTCTGCAAGACACATCAGCAAGATACCTTCTTGAGTATCTAAGCTGTATTCCAGCAATAAAGCATCAATCATCTGGATTGACTTCTTATCGGCACGAATGGCTTCGATAAGGTGGGTCGTTTGGGTAGTGATCGCCGATTTTTCATCCTCTGTCGGCGTCGCTAGTGGCAATAGTTGCTCTAGCCATTGAGACTCGTCCACCATATATAATGGCGAGATCAGTGACCACAACTTATCAAGCGGCTGCCCGATAAATTCCGGTGTCAACACGTTCGTAGCTGTAAACATGTGTGTTCCTCAATCTTACTCCTCGAAAACCGCTTCGAGGATTATCAATGGCTGGCAGTGTATTTTGAGGCCGATAAGAATACTTGTCAAAAACTACGACATTTTTGCCAAAAACTCGCTTTTATAACAAAACATCCACATAGTCACATTCAAATAGGTAATATTTTGTGTTGTAAATTTTAATTTTTTCATTGCATTCACAACAAAATATCAAGAATATCAATAAGATTTTTGTGAAGAGCTCGTTCTAAGAGAAAATGTAGGATCAAGTGGCATATCAACCACTGCAAAGAACAGAGAATTTAAAAAAACGAGAGATAGGTCACGTGAATAAAACATAAAAAAACCATGCATAGTGCATGGCTTTATTCTAATTGATGATTATTTAACCTAAAAAAACGCATTGTTATCCAACTTGTTTTTTATAACGGGAAGGTGATATTCCCTGTAAGCGAGTAAAAGTATGAGTAAAAGTACTCTGGCTTGAGAAGCCAGTAAACTCGGCAATTTGCCCTAAAGAAAGGTGACCTTGCTCGATTAATTCGCGAGCCATGTCGATTCGCTTTCCGAGAACATATTGATGAGGTGTAATCCCCATCTGCTCTTTAAACAAGCAATGGAACTGACTTTCCCCAAGAAACACTCGCCCGGCCAATTGAGCCACACTAATCTTATGACTCAGGTGCTGCTCAATGTAACGATCAATCGCCTCCAAATCAAAGCGCGACTCTTTTCGACTGGTCTCAAATGCCGAGATATGGCGCTGCATTAACGCAATCACAGTGTCGTTACACGCACGACTTAACAGCAGGTCATCCGGATGGTTGCGCATTTCCTGAACCAACATCTGTATCAGCTTCTGAATTTGACTATCTAACTGGAAGTAGACATGGTCTCTCTCCAGGTTATTGATTTTTTGAAGCATTTCAGGATCATCATTTGTCGGTTTGGGCATATTCAGCACCAAAATATCCGATTGATTGATGACGCCACCGAAAGCATGATCAGAGCATGCGGTAACCACACAACCTTGACCAGGGCCGACAAGATTACCTCGCCCGCGCACTTCAAATTCGGCTTGCCCTTTTAAACCAATCACGATCTGCGTATAAGAATGATCGTGGCAATCCATATAAGACGGAAGTGTGATCAGCTCCGCCGGCTTTGGCAGCATAATCTCTTGATATGAAAGGATTTTTTGTTTATCTGAGTCACTCATTTTAAACAGTCGTCTTTACACGGTCAGCTTACGTCTTCGCATCATATACCTTCTTTGTTGGGTTGCAACTTTTACCCAACTCAATCGACAAGATCAAATCAGCATGATCAAGTTCATTTACATGATCATAGTTCCGGAACGATGATCATGCGAGGTTAATTTACGGTCAGTGAGCAACCAATTTTATTAACAAAAACGGATAGATAGGCAACACCTTACGTATACATAATCAATCAATGTAAAGATCCTTATTACCGAACAATCTGTTATTTTGTAAAACACCGTGCTCCATATTAGATAAGTCGCCCCTGAAACGGATCGAAACCCACTCTTAAGCTCAACATAGAGGGATTTCCCCCCTTACTAATATGCCTCTGATTCAATACATTAGTTATCGAGCTTTAAGATGCATACGATCTAAAGCTCTCGGTATCTCATTGATACCTCTAACTTACTTAGCAGACCCTCGCTAGGTAATTTAGAACCTCTTCTACACGTCGACAAGATTATATCTTGTGTTGCCAGCCCGTCTTCAGGCTGGCTTTTTTTTCGCTTCTCAACAATGAAAACAATGGCATAAGCTGATATCATAGCTTTTGTCTCACTGTCCCTCTCATATGCTTAGGTGCTGCTCTTTCGCTCACAAGTGATATGAACGTCAACCACATTACAACTGAGTTGTAGGAAGCATGATCAAGGACGATACGAGTTGTAAGCCGAACATTGGCGGACATCCGTGAGCGCACATATCTGTAATGAAACAGACCATTTTCCCAATTAAACTCTTCGTTCCATTTCGTCGTTGTCTATGACTACCTGACGAAAACATCGAACACCATGAATTTAATTGGATTGAGCGCCAATCAACGAACGTGTTCTAGCAACGTAACTGCCTACTTGGCAACATCAATACGAGCCATGTAACACGGACGTCTCTGTATTGGTAAAAGCAGTATGTAGTGAGTCCTTTTGTGAATATTTCAGTCGATACCATAGAACAATCCCTCCTTAAACAGCTACCAGGTTGTTGGGGATGCAAAGATAAAGATTCGGTATTCCTATACGTAAACCAGGAATACGCAGAACTGTTAGGGCACACGTCGCCCGAGGAGTGCTTGGGTAAAACTGATTTTGATATGGCCAGCCCAACCACTGAATGCGCGCAAGAATTTCAACGCCAAGATAAACACGTTCTCGAAACTGGCGAGTCACTAAAAATTCTGGATATCCACCCTTATCCAGATGGCCGCTGGCGAGCACATATATTTACTAAAACACCGTGGCGAGATGACAAAGGCGACATCGTAGGCACCATTTTCTACGGAAGGGAACTCACCGACACCGCCGTGATTGAAGTCGGGTATTGGGTTTGTCGTGCAATCAGTACCAACCCAAATCAACAATCCATCTTTCGTTTTTCTGACTTACAACCAAAACCAGAGAAGCTCACATGCCGCGAGCAAGAAACGCTTTTCCTCTTGCTCTATGGCAAAAAGCCTCAATTTATCTCTCAGGTCATGGGCATATCAACAAAAACCGTTGAAGGTCACGTCGCACGCTTACGTAATAAGTTTGCAGCGAACAGCAAGAACGAGCTAATAGATAAAGCAATGGAAGCAGGCTACGGCTCTGTTGTACCCAAAACGCTGCTTAAGCATCAATTATCGGTTGTGTTGAATGGAGAGCGATAATTCGCATCGCTTCTACCTACAAAAACACCGCCCCAATTCGGCGGTGTTTGTTTATTCATGAGGAACCATAAGCCTATGGCGCTAAACGATCAATGTCCCAACTTCCATCATGCTGGGAGAAAAGAAAACGATCGTGAAGGCGATGCTCGCCACCTTGCCAAAATTCGATGCTCTTTGGTTTTACGCGAAAGCCACCCCAAAAGGTTGGTACTGGTATTTCACCCTTAGCAAACTTCTGTTTTAGCTCTAAAAACTTACCTTCCAACACACCTCTGGCAGAAATACGGCTACTTTGTTTGCTCGCGATTGCGGCCAACTGGCTCTCTTTAGGACGAGAAGTAAAGTATTTCATATTCTCTACGGCGGTAAGCTTTTCAGCCACACCAGTAATATGAACTTGGCGCTCTAACGGATGCCAAGGGAAGTGCAAACTAATATTGCTGTTATGCTCTAGCTGCTGGGCCTTGCGACTGCCTAGGTTGGTGTAAAACACAAAACCATCTTTGTCGACGTTTTTCAATAGAACAATGCGTTGAAACGGCATGCCATTTTCATCAACCGTTGCAACTGTCATCGCTGTCGGGTCCGTTAAACCCGCTTCAACTGCTTGCTCTAGCCACAGATTAAATTGATCAATAGGATCAGCTTTCAAATCTTTACGACGCAGCCCACCTTTGGTGTACTCACGACGAATATCAGCAAGTTCCATCTTTACTCCTTCACTCGTTTTTGTCGATTGTGCTCCCGATACTGAGGAAATACAAGGACATCATTGTGCTTGTTATCGTTGCCGCTCACAGCATCACAGTGCTTCATTTGATACCATGACACAAAAAACCAGTGAGCCGATCGTGAACTTACTCAACCCCAAAGCCCTACGTCATTTTTTACTGCTACTGTGTGCCGTTGGCATTTCAGGGCTTGCGCTTACTCATCATTACGCAACTCAATACCAACATGATCAATGGCAACAAAAGCTAGAGAGACAAGCCGCGCAAGTATCACAAGAAGTGGACTACGAGCTGGCAAAGTTTGAACAGATACCAAACCTATTAAGTCACGATCCGAGATTACTCCAAGCAGTAGAGCGCGGAACGCCCTCTCACGAGCTCAACCTATTGTTAGCAGATTGGTTGAAGCAAAGTTTGGCCGATACGATTTACGTTCATGACCGCACCGGGTTAGTCATTGCCTCAAGTAACTTTCAGCAAGAAGATACGTTTGTTGGCTCTAGTTTTAGCTATCGCCCCTATTTTAAAAATGCGCGACGCGGTGAGCCCGCTCAATACGTTGGATTAGGCGTTCGCTCGAATAAACGTGGGTACTTCTTCTCATCTCCGCTGTGGGTAAATGAGGAAGTCGTTGGCGTGATCACAGTAAAAGTGAATTTGGAGCAATTAGAACAGCGCCTTTCGCAAACCACGACTGACGTACTCATTACAGATAAACACAATGTCGTGTTTATGAGCAATTTACCAGACTGGCGCTATCGTGCACTTTTCCCACTGTCATCGAGTGCAATAAATGAACTTACCGAAACGCGTCAATATGGCGATACCTTACCCGAATATTTTGGTGAGTTAACGGCACACAGTGGTGTCACGGAGTTTGATGACAATCAATTGCTTCTATCACCGAATTACCTCGCATACGCAACACACTTATTGGATAAAGGGTTTCGCGTCGTTGCCTTAATTAACCACAACAGCGTTCTTGCCGCCGTTTTACAGGCCGATATCGTCTTCCTGATCTTATATGCGCTCATTGCTCTAATTGCGTTAGCGTGGTTCCAAACCCTAGTTAACAAAGCACGCCTTGCCCATCTCAATGTGAGCCTAGAAGAAAAAGTAGTGCAACGGACACTAGTTCTGAGTGAAGCCAACCAAAAGCTACAACAGACCATCCGCCAATATGAGCAAAGCCAACAAGAGCTTAAACAAACACAACAAGAACTGACGCAAGCCGCGAAATTGGCACTGTTGGGCGAGCTATCAGCCAGTATTAATCATGAGATAAATCAGCCACTTTCCGCACTAAGAACCTATACCGAAAACTCGCAGCGTTTGTTGGCAAGGGAAAAATACCCAATGGTCGCCGACAATTTGGACAAAATGCTGACACTTAATGACACCATTTCGGAAGTCATTGCCCGCTTAAAAGTCTTTACTCGGAAAACCACGCACGATTCACACAATGAAATCTCAGTACTGCACGACGCGGTACATACTGCCACCAGCATTTTGAGCAACAAGCTTATTAAGCAAGGAGTAACACTAAAAGTTCCGGCCATCGACTATGATGTGAAGCTGGCCATTCACAGCGTTGAATTAGAACAAGTGCTGATCAATCTCTTCCACAACGCGGCACAAGCGATGGAAAACCACTGTATCGATCCGCAAATATCCATTGCTGTTCAGTGTCATGATGACAGTTGCGACATTCTTGTTTCCGATAACGGACCAGGGATGTCAGACGAAGCCCTAGCAAAAGTGTTCGACCCATTTTTTACGACTAAGCCGGAGGGTCTTGGATTAGGTTTAACAATCTCCAAGCGGATTATAGAGAGCTATCACGGCTCCCTCTGTGCCTATAAACATCAGAACACAGAACAACAAGCAGGAGGGATGACCTTTATCGTGACGCTACCAATAGTCAATCAGAATAAACGTACCCCAGAAGTGGAAAACGACCATGAATAACCCAGTTTTCTTTGTTGATGACGAACCACACATTCGTGATGCCGTGTCTCAAGCCCTGCTGATTGAAGGGATAGACGTCACCTGCTTACCAAACGCAGTAGAAGCCTTACGCGTAATCGACTCAAATACACCTGCGATTATCATTACCGATATCCATATGCCCGTGATGGATGGCTTGGAGTTTATGCGAACTTTGCGAAGCAAAAACGATCACTTTCAATTCATCGTACTTACTGGACATGGAGATGTGAAAACCGCGGTAGATGCGATGAAAAGCGGCGCGTACGACTTTCTAGAAAAACCGTTTTCAACGGAACAGCTCATGAAATCGCTCAACAATGCCAGCGATAAACTGAACTTGTTGCAAGAAAACATCTGGCTTAAGAAAGAGCTCGACATGCAAACTCATGTTGGTCCGAAAATGATTGGTCACAGTAAGGCCATGGTTAGTATTCGTCGCGCCTTGATCAGTGCGCCCACAAGCCAGCAGCTCATTTTTGTAGGTCAAGATGGTACGGGTCGGCGACTCGCTGCACAATTTGCCCACGACATACATGCAACACCGGATAGTGAGCTAATCGCCGCTTCTGGTGAAGACCTCTATGAGCTTTCATTAGAAGCGCTCGACAAAGCCATACACCGCTTAAGTGAAGGAAAACGCCACTGCAGTTTGTACTTACATAGCGCAGAGCATGTATCATTTGAGCAATGGGAATACTTATTCAAGCACCCAAAACTTGAACGTGTTTTTGGCGCGACCACCCAAGCCGAGCCGCCTCTAAAATCCCTGGCGACTCTAATTCACTTACCGACGCTCGATGAGAGAAAGGAAGATATAGGGCCTTTATACAAGCACTTTGTGCGCCACACCGCGAGCCGATATCAGTTACAGCCGCCACATATCAGCCTAGAAGAGGTCAAACACCTCACCAGTCTCGAATGGCCAGAAAACGTTAAGCAGCTACGCCAATTTGCTGAACTTCGTGCCCTCAAGCCAGATACTTTTAGAATGGAAGATTGGAACAGTGAGAAAAGTCTTGAAATTCAGAGTATGACTCAGCGCACAGAATACTTTGAATATTGCTTGTTATTCGATGCATTGCAAAGACATCGCGGCAGACTCAAAGAGGTTCAACTAGAATTACAGGTATCACGCAAAACCTTGTACGACAAACTAAAAAAACATCAGTTGGATAAAGCCAAGTTCAAGGCGTAATAGCTATACTCCGGCGCTAATTATGCTTTTGTTTGATTTAGAAAGTGTAAGAAAGCTCATTTGAAGAGAGAATAACCCTCTTCTCATATTTTATTAGCCGAGCATGCTGACACGATCGGTTAATAATAATAAGATCAAAAAGATAATCCGTAATTATATAAGCAGGGACTGTGATGAGCCGAGATAACTACAACAAACTCAACGATGAAGAGTTGGATTTTGTTGATGACAAAACTGCAGCATTGCTCCTCAATACCCCCAACAGCGCGCGTTTTATGCTTTGGGTTATGGTGCTATTTTTCATTGCAGCAATAGGTTGGGCATCTTGGGCTGAAATCGACAAAGTCACGGTTGGTCAAGGCAAAGTGATTCCCTCCTCACAGATACAAGTAGTCCAAAACTTAGAAGGTGGCTTAGTCAAAGAAATCTTGGTCAAAGAAGGTCAGTTGGTTGAAAAAGGCCAACAGTTACTGCTTATCGACGACACCCGCTTTCGCTCAGATTTTCGTGAACGTGAGCAACAAGTTGCCAACCTTACCGCATCTGTGCTGCAACTATCCGCTTCTATTAACAGTGTTGCCGTTAATCGTGATTTTGAAACGGAAAACTGGCGTCAAAGTGTACTACTTGATTACGGTAAACTGACCTTCCCACCAACCTTGGAAGAGACTCGACCTCAACTCACACAGCGTCAAAAAGCAGAATATCGCGAAGATCTAGATAATTTACGCAACCAACTTTCTGTTATTGACCAACAAGTGCAGCAAAAGCAGCAGGACTTGGTAGAGATCCAAGCACGAGTAAGGAACTTGCGTCAAAGCTACCAATACGCGAAAAAAGAACTCGATATCACCAAACCTTTGGCAGACGAGGGCGTTGTTCCTCGTATTGAACTGCTCAAATTACAGCGCCAAGTCAACGATACCCGTCGTGAAATGACGTCCAGTGAGCTCAAGATTCCCGTATTGCAATCAGCGATTCGAGAATCCATGCTCAACCGTATTGATGTTGCACTCAAATTCCGCTCTGAACAGCAAGAGAAACTCAACAGCGCCCAAGACCAGTTATCTGCCTTGGTTGAATCAGCGGTGGGCTTGGAAGATAGAGTAAACCGAACGGTTGTGAATTCGCCAGTAACAGGCAAAATCAAAACACTGAACATCAATACTGTCGGTGGTGTTATCCAACCTGGTATGGATATCGTCGAGATCGTACCAACAGAAGACACACTATTGGTAGAGGCGAAAATTGCGCCAAAAGACATCGCATTTTTACGCCCAGATCTTCATGCTATCGTGAAATTTACAGCTTACGACTTCACAAAGTACGGCGGTTTAGAGGGAGAGTTGGAACATATCAGCGCGGATACCACTCAAGATGAAGAAGGCAACAGCTTCTACATTGTTCGTGTACGCACCGAAAAAACAAACTTTGGTCAAGATGCAGATTTACCAATCATTCCAGGAATGACAGCATCGGTCGATATCATCACAGGGAAGCGAACCGTTTTGGAATATCTACTTAAACCGATTTTAAGTGCCAAAACGAACGCCTTGAAGGAGTAAACCACATTAAGATACTCGCGATAGGGAGTATTGAGCGATAAGTGATTAAATAAAAAGCACTTATTTCTCACTGACGAACTCTCTAGAAGAGTATACTTGTGATACGAGTCGAATATGCGATCCAATTTGCAGCGTAAAGTTACATTATTAATCAGCTTAAGTTGTTTGTCGTTCCAACTTGGTGCGCTGAACAGTAAAGAACAACGATGGGTCAATACGGTCACAGCGGTGTACGGCGAACGTGCGGGATTGCGCGTAAATACATGGCGAAAGAACCTCGACTTATTTAAACAATTAGAGACTCATGAACAGCTCGCTGGCGTTAACGACTTTTTTAATCAGCTGTATTTCGTTGACGACATAAAACTGTGGGGAAAGACAGATTATTGGGCTACGCCACTCGAATTTTTAGGGAGTAACGCAGGAGACTGTGAAGATTTCACTATTGCTAAGTACTTCTCTTTACTCGAGCTAGGAATACCAGATTCAAAGATGCGGTTAATATACGTAAAAGCCATCGAACTGAATCAGTTTCACATGGTATTAGCTTACTACCCTACCCCAAGTTCTGAGCCGCTCATTCTCGATAATATCAATCCTGACATTGTCCGAGCCTCTAAGCGTAGCGACTTGCTACCGATATACAGTTTTAATGGTACAAACCTGTGGTTGATGAAGTCATCTGCTAGCACTGGAGAGCTGGCAGGGAAAGCATCACGGTTGAGCCTTTGGAATGACTTACGCTCGCGCGAACGTAAGTTGCAGTTAAATAAACCTAAAATTAACTATGACGAGTGAGAAACATGACCCTATATAAGAAGCTTGTGGTGGGGATGGTTACGGTCTTTATACTCTTGTTGGCATCAGTATTCGTAATCCAATTCAACACGACTCGAGACAGCTTGGAGCAACAGCAACGTTCAGAGGTCAACAACACTATTAACACCGTAGGTTTGGCATTGGCTCCTTACCTAAAGGACAAAGATAAAGTCGCGGTTGAGTCCGTGATTAATGCTCTGTTTGACGGCAGCACCTACTCAGTTGTTCGCCTTACAGCATTAGATTCTGACTACCAGATCGTGCGTACTTACCCAGTTAAACCAAGTACGGTGCCACAATGGTTTATCGACATGAATCTATTTAAAGCGATTCACGATAAGCGTGTTGTGACCAGTGGTTGGATGCAGCTCGCCGAAGTAGAAATCATTAGCCACCCAGGCGCAGCTTACGAGCAGCTCTGGCAAGGTTTTATTGGGTTGCTGTCTGTATTCAGTGTCATTTTTCTGGCTGGTTTAGTGGCAATTTCATACATCCTACGTCGCTCGCTAAAGCCGTTAACGGCCATCGTGAATAAAATGCATGAAATCGCGAATAACCAATTTGGTGAACCGCTTGCTCGTCCAAGAACCAAAGATCTTATCGCGGTGGTAGATGGCATTAACATGATGTCTGCTCAAATCGAGCTATCATTCAAAGAGCAAGCCAAAGAGGCGCAACGTCTGCGTGCTCAGGCTTACCTCGATCCTATATCTAAATTGGGTAACCGCTCATTCTACATCAACCAAATCGACCAATGGCTTGCAGAGCAAACGCAAGGGGGTATCGCGCTACTCCATGCTGAATACATTGGAGACATTTACGAGACCAAAGATTACCAACGCGCAGATGCCCACGTTAAAGAACTGTCTCAACGTTTGAAAAACACCATTGATGTACCGGGTGCCACTATTGCTCGCTTATCTAGTGATGAGTTCGGCTTGCTTTTCCCTCATATGGATGAGAGCGAGTTACGCATTTTATCGGACAGCATCGTCAATTGTGTGAACGGCCTAAATACTGACCCAACAGGCTTAGCAAAACCTAAAGCGTCACTAGGGGTTGCACACAGCAAAGATCAGAAAACGCGCTCTGAAATCCTCTCGATGGTGGACAACGCACTATCGAAAGCCAAAGCGCAACCAGACAAGCCATACGGCTTCATTGGCAGTGATACACCTTCTAGTTTGATGGGTAAACAGCAATGGAAAGCGTTGGTTGAAGAAGCCATTCATAGTGATTGGGTTAAATTCCGTTTCCAAGCTGCGAAAAACACATGGGGTAAAGTATTCCACAACGAAGTATTTTCAAGCATCGAAAAAGATGGTGAAACGTATCGTGCGAATCAATACCTATTCGCACTAGAACAGTTAGACGCCACCAACATCTTTGACCAGTATGTCATTGAATCAATGATTAAGATGCTAGAAAGTGGTGAACTTAATGACCCAGTCGCGATTAACATCGCGCAAAGCAGCTTATCTCAACCATCGTTTATTCGCTGGACAACTAGCATGCTGGAAAAACACGCCAAAGTGGCCTCTAAGCTACACTTTGAAATTCCAGAGGAATGCTTTATCGATCAGCCTCACCACACAGCACTGTTATGTAATGCCATTCGCCAATCAGGTGCTGAGTTCGGCGTAGATAACTACGGACGTAACTTCCAATCTTTGGAATACATCCAAGAGTTCCGCCCGAACTATGTGAAGCTCGATTACCTATTCACACACAACTTGCACGACGAAAAACAGAAATTCACGCTAACGTCGATCTCTCGTACTGCCCACAACCTTGGTATTACGACTATCGCATCGCGTATCGAAACTCAAATCCAGTTGGATTTCCTCACTGAACATTTTGTTGAGGTATTCCAAGGATTCATCGTCGACAAGGAATAAAAAGGTTTATCAACGATGAAAGACCCTTTACTGAATTCGCTCATCTACGTTAGCCGTTACTATGGGTTAGCTAACTCGCCAGAAGCGCTAGTCAACGGACTACCGCTATCTGACGGTAAACTGACCCCATTTTTGCTACCAAGAGCAGCGGAAAGGGCCGGATTGGTTGCCAAGGAAAACCGCGCAGAGCTGGAGAGCATCTCTAGCCTAATTCTGCCGGCAATCTTAGTTCTTAAAGGCGGTGACTCTTGCGTTCTCAACAGCATCAATATGGAGAAACGCGAGGCCGAAGTAACCACCCTAGAAAGTGGAATGGTGCCGATCTCTATTCCATTAGAAGACCTACTTGAGCAATACACTGGTCGGTACTTTTTAGTTAAAAAGCAATTCCGTTTCGATGAGCGCTCTCCCGAAGTGCTCAAAACCAACGAAGGCCACTGGTTCTGGTCCACCTTGTGGCAGTCAAAACGCATCTACCGTGATGTTTTAATCGCATCACTTCTTATCAACCTCTTTGCGGTTGCCGCTCCGCTATTCACTCGCTTGGTGTACGACAAAGTGGTTCCGAATCTTGCGTTTGAAACCCTATGGGTACTAGCGAGTGGCATCTTTGTCGTGTTCCTGTTCGACTTCATTCTCAAGTCGCTGAGAAATTACTTCATTGATGTGGCGGGCAAGAAGTCTGACATTCTAATTTCATCCAAACTGTTCAGCAAAGTGATGGGGATTAGAATGGAATCAAAGCCGCCTTCGGTCGGTGCCTTCGCTCGCCATTTACAAGAATTCGAATCTATTCGAGAGTTTTTTACTTCAGCGACCGTCAGTGCTCTCATTGATTTGCCTTTTGCCATTTTGTTCTTAGTGATTATATGGCTAATGGCTGGCGATCTTGTGTATGTACCGATGGTGGGCGTGGTCATTTTGATTATTCACTCGCTACTGATACAAGGGCCGCTGCGCCGCTCCATTGAGGAGGGTTCACGCCTAGCATCGCAAAAATATGCCAATTTGATAGAGAGCTTGGCTGGGTTAGAAACCGTAAAAATGCTCAGTGCGCAAAGCCAATTCCAATACCGCTGGGAAGAGGCAGTTGCGCACATGGCGAACTGGAATATAAAAAGCCGCCGAATTACGGATAGCATTCAAAACGCAGCAGGTTTTGTGCAGCAAAGTAGTAACGTAGGGATGATCATCCTAGGCGTTTACTTGATTGCAGAGGGCGACTTAACCATGGGTGGCTTGATTGCCGCAACCATGCTTAGCGGCCGCGCGATTGGTCCTTTGGTTCAATTATCCTTACTCTCTACGCGCTACAACCAAGCGAAGTCTTCTATGACAATTATCAATCAAGTCATGGAAATGCCGGATGAACAAGAAGAAGGTAAACGTTACATTCACCGTCCAATAGTACAAGGCAAAATTGAACTTGAACGCGTGACCTTCCACTACCCAGATTCACCGGTGGCGTCGATTCGAGATTTGAGCTTAACCATTAACCCAGGCGAAAAAGTAGCGATCATAGGCCGTATTGGTTCGGGTAAAACCACGTTAGAGCGTCTCATCATGGGCTTGTATCAGCCGACGGAAGGTCATGTTCGCATTGATGATACCGACATCGCACAGCTGCATCATGTCGACATTCGCCGTAATATTGGTTGTGTGCCGCAAGATTCCAATCTGTTCTTTGGTTCTATCCGCGACAACATTACGCTAGGTCGCCCATTAACCGATGACCGTGACGTACTAGACGCAGCGAATCGTGCCGGTGTTACTGCGTTTACGCAATCTGACCCAGCGGGCTTAGAACGCCAAGTTGGTGAAGGTGGTGCAATGCTTTCGGGGGGTCAACGTCAAGCAGTCACGATCGCTCGTGCATTTTTGGGTCGTCCTCCTGTTCTACTCATGGATGAACCAACCAGTGCGATGGATAACCGCTCAGAGATGCACATTAAGCATCAATTAGCACAGTTGAAACCTAGTGAAACGCTGATTCTGATTACGCATAAAACGTCTATGCTCGACATCGTTGATCGCGTAATTGTGATGGAGAAAGGCAGCATCATCGCAGATGGCCCTAAAGCGCAAGTGCTGAACGATTTGAAACAAGGCAAAGTGCGTGCGGTTAGCTAACCTGAATTCACATTGATAAAAGACAAAGGCCCCGTTTAACTTGTGTTTAACGGGGCTTATTTTATTGGGAGCCCGAGATAATTAAGTTCTTCAAGCGCGACCCAAACGAGTACAAGGCCAACAATCACGAATAAAATCATAATCGCCTTTTCATCTTCTTCCATTTTTCAACGCCCTAAAAGCTATTTCAATTAATACACCTTAGGTTATCAGGACAAAAGTCATATTCAGCTCGTTTATAAGGAACTAGCGTCATAGAATGTCGGATATGGGATACAGCTCAAAGATTGCTCTCTTCAAAATCACGTCAGCTTTGGTTGAATATAAGTAATGAAGCCAAAGAGTTCGCAATGCTCACTAAGTCTTTGATTAACCAATATAGTACTCTGTGGTACCTCAACACAGAGACAAATGGTGTAAAGAAAAATTGTGATTACTTACAGCAAAAAATCAGCTATAAAAGCCGCTTTCTAGATATCGTCGAGATGAAGAAATGAATGATTGGATCCAATTAGAGCAAGTGAGCCAGTATTTCACTACGGGCTCCCTCGGTTACAAACTATTGATGGGCATTTTTGTCCTGATCGCGTATCGCATCCTGAAGAGGATTGTAAATAGAGCCATCCTAAATTTGGCAACAACGAAAGGTGTAAAAAAGGCTCGTTTGAGTTTTATTCAGCGCTGTTTCAATGTCGCGCTGCTATTTTTGACCGCCTCTATTTTTGCCATTATCACAGGTATTGGCTATGGCGATGTGTCTTTGTTCCTATCGTCCATTTTTGCCGTATTAGGTGTGGCGTTTATTGCGCAGTGGTCAATTCTGAGCAACATCACTGCCAGCTTTTTGATCTTTTTTGTCTTCCCATACCGAGTGGGTGACCGAATTAAAGTCGTAGACAAAGATGAAGACATCTGCGGTGAGATTCAAGAAATCAGCATGTTTCACGTGTTAATTAAGCACGACAACGGTAACTTGATCACTTACCCAAACAACCAGATTTTGCAAAAAGCAGTGCTAAAGCTGGCAAAAAACAAGCCAGAGCCAAGTAAAGCAAAATCTCGGATTTATACTCGCAGAAAGAAATAACCCACTAAAAAGCCGATGTATCTACATCGGCTTTTTTAATGCACTTCTTTTTAAGTTTTAGTGTTGACCTCAACTTAGCTTGAGGTTTTAGCCTTAGTCGGACGATTAAAAATCAACAATGAAAAAAGGAACCATTGTGTCCAAAATTGCGATTATTTATTTCTCTAAAACCGACGTTACTGGTCAGCTTGCTCGCGCGATTGCCGCAGGCGTTGAACAACAAGGCATTAAGCAGCAAGATGACTGTGAAATCCTCTCTCACCGAATTGAAGGCAATGAGATTATTGAGGGACGTTTTGTGAACCCTAAACTAATGGATGAACTTGCTGAGTGTGATGCGATTATCTTTGGCTCACCGACCTATATGGGCGGTGTAGCAGCGCAGTTTAAAGCATTTGCAGATGCAAGCAGTGAATCTTGGTATTACCAAAAATGGGCGAGCAAAATCGCGGCTGGCTTTACCAGTGGTGGGGCAATGAATGGCGACCAATCTTGCACATTACAATATCTACAAACGCTCGCTAACCAACACGGCATGATGTGGGTCGGGTTGGATAAGATCAGCAATTCTGGGGAGCAAAACCTGAATCGTTATGGTGTACAAGGTGGTATTGTTGCACAAGGTGGTGAAGATGGTCAGTTGCATGCTTCTGATGTTGCAACAGCAGAGTATCTTGGCAAACGAGTCGCTATGCTCGTGAACAAGCTCTCCACTCGCTAACAATAAAAAGAAGCCCCGTAAGATACATCTTCGGGGCTTCATATTTATCGCTTGTTTTGAGCGCTACTTCTTGATGTAGAGGTCTTTCGAGTAGATACGACCTTCTACGTTGTTCTTGGCAAAACCGCCAACCGTAGGACGAACCAAACGCGCTTGCATGTAGTAGTAAATCGGTGCGATTGGCATATCCGCCGCCAACAATTGCTCGGCTTGATCATAGAAACCTTGGCGCGCTTTCTCATTGGTTGCGGCCAATGCACTGTTCATCGCGTTGTCGTACGCTTCACTGCTGTAACGTGCAAAGTTACCCGAGGAACCTGAGCGAAGTAAGCTCAGGAAAGTAGACGCTTCATTGTAATCACCACACCAGGAAGCGCGCATCACATCGAAATTGCCTTGTTTACGCGCCACTAAGTATGACTTCCACTCTTGGTTTTCTAACTCCACGTTTGCACCGAGATTTTTTTGTAGCATCGACGCTATCGCAACCGCGATCGATTTGTTTGCCTCACTGGTGTTGTACAACAATTTAAAATCGAGCGGCTTGTCTTGGCTGTAACCCGCTTCTTTTAACAACTGACGCGCTTTCTCGTCACGTTGTTGCTGACTCCACTTACTGTATTCAGGCGGCGTCGCATCAAACCCTGCGGTGTACTGATGCGCAAAAGTATAAGCAGGAAGGTTGCCCACTTGCGTGACACCATTCGTAATCACATCGCGCATGATGGAGTACGACACCGCTTGACGCACTCGCACATCATCAAATGGCGGACGAGTGGTATTGAACGCGTAGTAATACGTGCACAATAATGGCACCACCGTGTAAGCCTGCTTGTAATCTTGTTTAAGCTTCTGCGCCATATGAGTCGGCACATCTGACGTGATATCCAGCTCTCCTGCCGCATAACGATTGATCGACGCGTTTTGGTTTTCAAACGGAATATAAGTCACTCTGTTTAGATGCGTATCTGCGCTGTCCCAGTAACTTGGACTCTTAACCAGTTCAATGCGCTCATTCACGACCCACTTATCCAATGTGAATGCACCGTTGCTAACAAATTGGTCTGGATCACTCCACGGCTTGTCGCGGTTTTCCACTGTCGCTTGATGCACTGGCATCATGGACGTGTGCCCAGTCATAGCAACAAAGTACGGCACTTGACTGTCCAACTCAAAACGTAGGGTGTATTTATCCACTGCCTTGATACCGAGATCGTCCAAAGGCTTTTTGCCCTCTGCTACATCGGTGATGTTTTTGATCTTGGTGAGTTTGAGATACCAAACATTTGGAGAAGCGGTTTTCGGATCTACCGCTCGGCGCAGTGAATAGACAAAATCATCCGCTGTCACAGGCTCGCCATTCGACCATTTCGCGTCTTTGCGCAAGTGAAAAGTAAAGGTTTGGTTGTCGTTGGTTTCCCATGATTCTGCCACACCGGGAATAATGTTTCCGTCACGATCTTGAATCACAAGCCCTTCAAATAAGTCACGAATCACATGCATTTCTGGCAGACCTTCGGCTTTCGCTGGGTCAAGCGTCGCCGCCTCTGCGTCATTCGCACGTACTAAATGCTGTTCTGCGGCAAGTTGAATGCCTTTAGGTAAGGTCTCCGCAGCAACTGATGTAGCAAGAAAAGGGGTGAATAAAGAGGAAATCAGCAACGCCGTTGAATGTTTTTTAAAATCCATATCGTTTTTCGTTCTCCTAACGCGTCTTGTGAAGCAAGTGCCACAATTAACATTTCAACCGTTGACGAGTTTAAACGGTTCAGTTTAGCTAGGTGTAATTAGCTTAGATATTGATACTACTTCATCAATCAGGAGATTACGGTGAGTCTAATTCCAAGAACGGAAAGAGCGGCATTTTTAATTCGGCCAACATCATACGGTCAATCCGTGCTTGGTGCGCCATTACTGTATTTTCCGGCTCAAGTCGAAAGTGCTTCGCGAGGTTTGATTTTGGCAGGCACTCACGGGGACGAGACGGCCTCGATTGCAGGTTTGTCCTGCGCGCTAAGAAGCTTGCCTGCTGATAACTTACGACATGATGTGATCCTGTCAATGAATCCTGACGGCAACCAACTAGGCACACGTGCAAATGCAAACCAAGTGGATCTCAATCGCGCGTTTCCAACCCAAAATTGGACTGAGCATGGCACAGTGTATCGATGGAGCTCTCACACACCCGTTCGAGACGTACAGGTGAAAACTGGCACTAAAAACCAACTAGAGCCTGAAGTGAGCGCATTAATTAACTTGATTGAACTGCGCAAGCCAAAGTTTGTGGTGTCGTTTCATGAACCGCTTGCGTTTGTGGATGATCCCAAACATTCCGACCTTGCCAAATGGCTCGGCGAGCAGTTCCAGCTGCCAATCGTAGACGATGTCGACTACGAAACACCCGGCTCATTCGGCACTTGGTGTAGTGAACGTGATTTACCTTGCATCACGTTGGAATTACCCGCGATTTCTGCCGATCTCACCATTGAAAAACATCTCTCTGCCTTTATTGCTTTGCTGAGGCACGATCCGGATCTTTAGTCCGCTGTTGGTTAAGCGATCATGTGAGGATCTGTTTGATGTCGGTACTGATATCGCTGATCAACTGACGGGCACTGTCGTCTCTTTGCTGAACCAAGATGATAAACAGCAAATCGGTGATCACGTTTTGCGCGGTACGCGAAGCAATGGATGAGCTGCGATGTTCCGTTTCATTGGCAATCGTATCAAACGTAATATCGGCAATACCGCGCAAGCGACTTCTTCCAGGCGCAGATAACGCAATCACCTTCGCGCCCTGCTCTTTTGCCGCTTCTGCCGCGACGAGAATTTCTTTGCGCTCACCCGAAAACGAGATTGCGATCTGAACATCTTCTGGAGAGAGCGTGCGGGCAACAGCAATCTGCACGTGGCTGTCTTGTTCAGAAAGCGCCGTAATACCAAGTTTAAGCAGTTTAAAGCTTAAATCCTTCGCGGTCAGTGCAGAGCCCCCAATCCCGACCACTTGCACTCGACGCGCTTCACTCAACCATTTTACCGCTTGGTGACACGCTTCGTAAGACAGCGTATTGGTGGTTTGAAACATAGCGTCGGTTTTCGCTTTCACCAGTTTCTGTGAAATAACCGCAATGGGGTCGTCAGCCAAAATATCACTGTGCAGCGGTGTCGACTGCATCGCATGCTTACGGCCAATCTCTTCATTCAGAGCTAACTTAAACTCGCTGTAACCTTTAAAGCCGATACGCTGAGTAAATTTCACAATGCTCGATTGACTCACTTTTACTTGCGCCGCAAGTTCTTGGCTGGTGAGCAGCGCCGCCTTTTCTGCGTTTTCAACAATCCAATCGCCAACCAAACGACCGCTTTGCGAAAGCTGAGTACGCCTCGCTACTATCCTATTGATAACTGACACAACAAAAACCTCAAAAATTTTAAATAAATTATTCCAAAACAGAAATAATAGGCGTTTGATTTAACCCCCTGATTATTCTAACCAAGACAGTTAATCCCGGATGTAATAGACGTATATTTTCTCTCATTATTCCAAATTTCTCCTGCATAAAGAATAACCTCAAGTGTGATTTTTATCACCAAACCTGAATATTTTATTCCATAAAATCGCCCTCAGATTGAACATTACAAAGAGTGCAAAACATGAAAATTGATTTAAGCAGATTGGTGACAGAAAGCCGTAACCCAGCCAGTGCCGAGATCGATACGCTTTCGACAATCGAGATGCTGCAAGTCATTAATGAAGAGGATCAAAAAGTCCCGCTCGCGGTAAAAGCGGTGCTACCACAAATTGCAGAGACAGTTGACGCAATTACTCAAGCTTTTGCAAATGGTGGCCGTTTAATTTACATGGGAGCTGGTACGTCAGGTCGCTTAGGCATTCTTGATGCAAGCGAGTGTCCTCCTACCTACGGCACGCATCCAGATATGGTGATTGGCTTAATTGCTGGTGGACATCAAGCGATTTTAAAAGCGGTAGAAAACGCAGAAGACAACGCGAAAATGGGTCAAGACGACTTAAAAGCACTTCACCTCACCAAGCATGACGTGGTTGTAGGCATTGCAGCGAGTGGCCGTACACCTTATGTACTAGGTGGTTTGGACTACGCTAAATCCATCGGAGCCACGACCGCATCTATCGCCTGTAATCCAGAATGTGCCATGGCAGAAGCGGCCGACATCGCGATTCTGCCGATAGTTGGCGCAGAGGTTGTCACTGGATCTTCTCGCATGAAATCCGGCACCGCACAAAAACTGGTGCTAAACATGCTCACGACAGGTGCAATGATTCGTAGCGGTAAGGTATTTGGTAACTTAATGGTGGATGTAGAGGCCACCAACGCCAAGCTCATCCAACGCCAAACTAACATTGTTGTAGAAGCAACTGGCGCATCAAAAGAAGAAGCAGAGCGAGCATTAAATGCCTGCGATCGCCACTGCAAAACTGCCATCTTAATGATTTTGGCCGATTTGGATGCCGAACAAGCCAAATCACGCCTCGCCGCGCACAACGGCTTTATTCGCGCAGCACTAAATAATAACTAAATAATCCGAGTTCTGAAGGATAGACCCTATGGCAAAAATAACTTCAAACACAGTATCGCAGTTGCTGTCCGCAGTGGGTGGCAGTAGCAACGTAAGCAAATGTGGTAACTGTATGACGCGTTTGCGTTTATCGCTCGCCAACAATGGCTTGGCTGATCAATCAGTTATCAAGCAAATTCCCGGCGTAATGGGTGTGGTGGAAAGCGATGAGCAGTTTCAGATCATTCTCGGTCCCGGAAAAGCTCAACAAGCGGCTGAGATGATGAATCAATTGATCGACAGCTTAACCTCTGGTGACAGTGAAGAAGCAGATATGCCGCAACAAGATCTTTCTGCCGTCGCAGCCGAGCAGAAAAAGCAGATGAAGAGCAAACAAACCAGTGCGGTTCAGCGTTTTTTAAGCAAGTTTGCCACTATCTTTACGCCGTTGATCCCTGGTTTTATTGCCGCTGGTTTGTTGCTAGGTTTTGCGACGTTATTGGAACAAATGTTTGTTCTCGACCAGACACCAAGCCAGTTTATGTTGGATTTGATCGCCTACATGAAAGTCTTTGGTAAGGGTCTGTTTGCTTTCCTAAGTATTCTGATTGGTTACAACGCGCAGCAAGCGTTTGGCGGCTCTGGTGTTAATGGTGCCATTCTCGCCTCTTTGTTTGTGCTGGGTTACAACCCAGAGGCTACATCCGGTATTTACTCTGGCATGAACGAGTTTTTCGGCTTTGCGATTGATCCGCGCGGCAACATTATCGGCGTACTTTTGGCGGCGATCATCGGTGCGCAAGTCGAGCGTAAGGTTCGTCAATACATGCCAGATGATCTGGACATGATCTTAACGTCCGTTATCACTCTGTTGATCATGGGTGCGGTAACCTTCTTGATCATCATGCCAATCGGCGGCGAGCTGTTTAAAGGGATGTCTTGGTTGTTCCTCAACTTGAACGATAACCCATTAGGCGCTGCAATCTTGGCAGGTTTGTTCTTAATTTCTGTGGTATTTGGCATCCACCAGGGTTTTGTTCCTGTGTACTTCGCATTGATGGAAGCACAGGGTTTTAACTCGCTGTTTCCTATCCTGGCGATGGCTGGTGGCGGTCAGGTTGGCGCGTCAATGGCGCTATATTTCAAAGCAAAAAAAGACGCTCTACTGCGCACTCAAGTTAAAGGCGCTATTATTCCGGGCCTTCTAGGCATTGGCGAACCATTGATTTACGGCGTGACATTACCACGCGTAAAACCATTTGTTACCGCTTGTATTGGTGGTGCTGCGGGCGGCTTCTTTATCGGTTTAGTTTCTTACCTTGGCTTACCAGTTGGTCTTAATACGGTGTTTGGCCCGTCCGGTATCGTGGCGATTCCTCTCATGACATCTGAAAATGGCATCTTCCCGGGCATGATGGTGTTTGTTGCTGGCCTGCTTATCTCTTACATCGTCGGCTTCCTCGCGACTTACTTCTTTGGCTGCAAAGACGTCGATTTAAGCTAAATCATTCTTCCCCTATAGGAATGGACTAGCTCGCGCCCTTGGCAAACAAGGGCGCACCCTCTCTCTACTCCACGACAGTTTTTCTTATTCCGTTACTCGGAAGGGGCTTTGTCGTACCTAAAACAATAGAAATGAAAGGTCGTTAATCATGAAAAAGCACATTTTGACTCTACTTCTCCCTACATTGATGGCATCAAACGCAATGGCAGCGCAGCTGTATCAAGCGGAAGATGGGTCAGTTTTAAATATTTACTCTCGTCTTGGTTTCAATGTCACCAGTAAAAATGACGAGCACGGCGATGCAAATGGCGAGTTTGATGGCCGTATTGGTTTAAACGGTTCACAAACCATCAACGAGTACGCGTCGATCATCGGCCAAGCGCAATACCAAGTGGGTGCAGCTGAATACGCAAACCAAGTAAACGACAAACCGTCTCTGACCGCACGTTATGTATGGGCGGGGATTGATGCGAAAGATTATGGTCGTATTACTGGTGGTCGCGTGGCATCTGGATTGATTATGTTTACCGACATTGGTGATGTGTTCGCCTCTTCCGATGTTTCTATGGCGCGCCAAGCGAATAAAGTCGACAAAACCGCGACGCAAGTTTTCCGTCAAGATGGCACGCTGCAATACCAAAACAACCTAGGTAATTTCGATTTTTCTGTCGCGTACATTTTAGGAAACAACACTTCTGAGCTCGACTACGGTTACAACACTGCACTGCGTTATACGCTAGACATGGGAAATTTGGGTACCTTGGCACCAGTGGTGGCGATGCAGAAGAATAAAGGTGATGCACGTGAAAGCAACGACACCGATTACACATTCTGGGGCGCAGGTACGCGTTACTACCTAGGTGATTTGATGTTGGGTGCGTTGTACTCGGAAGATGAACTAGAGGGCTATTACTCACAAACCAGTACCGACAAAGTGATGGAACTAACGGCGGTTTACAGTGTAAATGACAAATGGGTACTGCGTGCTGGTTATCGTTCTTTAGAAAACAGTGATGGTGACGAGCTAGAGCTGAAAGATACAACGCTAGAAGTGCAATACAAACTGACGCCTCGTTCTTCTATCTACACAAACTACGTTGATCGTAACGGCTCGCGTGGCTACAGCAATGGACAAGAAGTCTCATTTGGCGGTGCGCACGCAGACGAAAGCTACTACCACTTAGGTCTACGTTACGAGCTGTAAGCACGATACTTAATGTAAGTTAGCTGAATCCATGAGCTTCTTCTGTGTCCGGTCAGTAGTTATTGCCTTTAATGCTGATTTGAAGAAGCTCACCCTCGTCATATGTTTTCTTCGTTACCTGTTTTAACCAATACGCCTGCATCAGGGAAGCTGGTGACAGTAGCTAACAATTTTCCATCAACAAAGTGCAATGCCGCATAATCGTGAATGCCATAACAAGTGATGCTAGGTTGAGAACAAGCAAAGGCTTGGAAAACCTCGAACTTCTCACCTACATGAGAAAAATGCGCCGCAGCCAAACCGTCAATAAATCCAAGACAACGCATAACTTGGTATGCTTCGGGATCACTGTCTGTCACCGCAAACTCAAACCAACAAATTGCACCTGCGCTCATGCCACAAATGATGATGCCTTGTTCATAACACTGCTTGAGTATTCTATCGATTCCCCATTCGCGCCAAATGGCCAACATCGAACGCGTATTACCGCCACCTACGTAAATGATGTCTTGTTCAAATAGCGTTTCTTTCCAACCAGCTTCAAACTTAAACAGCGGAAAATGGGTCACGTTTTCACTAAGCTTCGCATCGTAAAAACGTTCAATCACTTCATCGGCATCTCCCGTGGCTGTCGGTAGAAAACAAATGTTTGGATTCTCCTTACCAGACAAAGACAAAATGTATTGATCGAGCGGGCTCGGATTCTCTCCCATCATCCAGCCCCCACCGCCAATCGCAATACAGTGTTTTCGCATTCCTTTGCTTCCTCAATTGTTGCTAAGTTTGTTGTCGCTATTCGCCGACAGAATATATGTTCCTAAAGTGATCAATGAACGCTCGCGTTCTTCTTGGTAAGTGCTCACGTTTTGGGTAAAGCAGATAAAGCGGCAAAATCGCATCCGTTTGCCATTCTGGCAGCAAACTCACGAGTTGTTCTTTTTGTGCAGGGTCGAGTTTAGCCAGTGCAAATTCATCTAACATGGCTACACCACAGCCAGCCAAAGTAGCATCCAACATGGACTGGACAAGATTAAAACTCAGCGTACTTTCTAACTCAATGCTGCACTGCTGTTGAGTTTGCTTATGCGTAAACGTCCACTTGTCTAACACCAAGTCGCGACTTTTATAAAGGATGTGCTCTAAGTCACCAAGCTCCTCTGGCGTACTTACATTTGGTTTATCAGCTAAATACGAGCGATGAGCGATCGGTTTACAGTGTAAAGCGCGTAACTGATGGCCGACGTAACCCTCAGGAGGAGTATCGGTAAAGTAGAATGCGATATCAAACCCAGCTTCAATCAAGTCGAGAGGTGTCTCTGTGAATATCACTTCGACGCTCACTTGTGGATGTTGCAATCGAAAATCGATCAATGTTTGGCTGAGTAACGCGGCTCCAAAAGAAGCGGACGCCGCTATTCTCAATTTTCCCGATACGATCTCGTTTGCCATCACTTGCTCATTGATCTGCTCAGCGCCTTCGAGCAGTTGCTTTACCTGCTGATAAAACCGCAAACCATCGTAGGTCAAATTAAACTGGCGCGTAGTTCGCTGAATAAGCTGCACCGACAATATGTCTTCAAGCTGTTTAAGTTGCCGACTTACATGCGCATTCGAACAATTCAGTCGCTTTGCTGCACCAGCAATACTTCGTTCCTCACACAAAGCGAGGTAAAGTGGTACGTAGCTGAGCCATTTTATTTCCATACAGTAATTCTGAATCTCTAAAATCAAACTACTGGAAATAATAGAAAGCCTCTAAACTCTGTACAACCTAAATTTGAAAGGATGAGTTATGAGTGTTTTCGACACGTGGTTAAAAGGTCAAGTCATTAAAGATCACATCACTAATCCCAATATCATCGTTGGCGATTACAGCTATTACTCGGGCTTCTATCATCAAAAAAGCTTCGAAGAGCAAGCGGTACGCTACTTGTTGGGTGACCCCGTCACACTTCAAGAATGGCAAAGTAGAGAACCCGATAGCATCGACAAATTAATCATTGGCAAGTTTTGTTCCATCGCTTCTGGAGCCACCTTCATGATGGCAGGAAACCAAGGTCATCGCATTGACTGGATTTCGACCTTCCCCTTCTCTCCTGAAGAATTTGGAGAAGGCGTACAAGACGGTTTCGAGCGTGCCGGAGATACAGTGGTGGGGAATGATGTTTGGATTGGCAGTGAGGCGATGATCATGCCCGGAGTAAACATCGGCGATGGAGCCGTCATCGGAGCACGCGCCGTAGTGACGAAAGACGTGCAACCTTATTCTGTGGTGGTTGGAAACAACCAAGTCGTACGTCAACGATTTAGCGATAAAGAGATTGAAACTCTACTCAATATCCAATGGTGGAACTGGCCAATAGAACACATTAAACAAGCAATGAAAGTAATGTGTAGCAGCCAAGTCGGTGCGCTTGCGGACTACTATCAAGAGCACATTGTCGATTTGTAGATAAAAAAAGCCCACACATCTTGTTGCGGCGTGTGGGCTCAGTGAGTAAGAAAGCTTAAACCGCAGCGACATCCTCTTCTTCCAAGTTCGCCGAGACTTTAATTTCGTATTGATTGAAACGGAACGAACAACCGCCATGAGTGCGCTTTGTCGTTACTTGCTCGTCGCCAAACTGCACCGTCACGCGAGTGAAGACACGCTCTTTGGCTTCGACAATATTTTCTTCTAACGCGACTTCAAAGTCGTGTTCCGTTTGTTCTAGCTTTTGCTTTATCGCTTCAAGCTGCTCGTTGTTTTGTGTTTTCATCACGTCAATCTGAGCTTGTTCTTCGTCGGTACGTTCGGCTTTAGGACGTTTCTTAAATTCGAGCTCTTTACGAATCACATCCATCGTTCCTTCTTGAGCGTATTTGTATTGATCTTTGAGCTCTGCTAATCGCTCCTTAAATGCAGAATAGCGTGCGAACGCTTCTACCTTAGTGGCGGTGTCGCCTTCTACGCCCAATTGTAAGCACACCACTTTGCCACCGACTTTTACATCTCCGCCGCTAAGCGTGCCGTTCCTACCGTTCGCATCTAGCACCGTCAGATTGCGCCCACAAACAATATCGTTATTCATGCTGTGCACCGCCAACTCAATATCTTCGCCGGCTTGCAAATCACAATATTGGGCGTAGCTGGCACGAATCGAACCTTTGGCTTTGACGTGACAACTCTTTGGCTGGCCATCACTCACGGTGTGGCCAATGATCCCTTTACCAACTTGAATGTCGTCTTGCGCTTGTACGTCAGCCGATTCAATGAAGCCGCCTACAGTAATAGAACCCGTCGCTTTAACAATCATGCCGGATTCAATGTTGCCACCGATAATCACATTCCCTTTGAATTTCACGTGACCTGTATTCACGCCAACGCTATTGAGACAGAGTGCGTTATCAACTTCAATGGTTTTGTCTTTAATTAGAGGCGTACCGGATACCGATGCAATCAATAGGTTTGGGTCGTGCTTGCTTATCTCAGTGCCTTTGCCCGGCTTCATTGGGCTGTCTTTTCCGGCTTGCGGAGGAATCACTCGCCCTTGAACAGTAAAGCCAGGCGTGCCTTTGGTCGCAGGCGTGCGGCGCATCACCTCATCGCCTACGTCAACCGCGATAGTTTCACCGAGGTTACGTAAATCAATTTTGTCGCTAGCAGATTGGCCGTCTTTGGGTTTGAGGATGCGTTTGGTGATGTCTTTGACAAGAGGAGTAAAAAGAGCGTCTTTGCCTTTGATAGGTTGCTTACCAACCGCTACAGGTTGAGAAAAAGTTTCGCCGGGTTTGAGCTGAGTGCTGACAACCAACACTTTCTTCAAAGCCAGTTTGTTGATGCCTTTCGAAACTCGCGCTTGAGCAAGGGCTTGAACAATCTCGGGGCCACGTAAACCTCGGCCTCCGTACGCGCCGACAACGTTCATGCTGGCGAGCATGTCATTATTCGACAATTCGACCTCAACTTGTGCGTTGCGTTTTTCTGCAATGACGATGCCTTCGTAAGCTTCAGCTTTACGTTCTTTGGCGCAGTTAATGAACCTAACGACTTCCCCCTCTACAACAAACATCTTTTCGGCGTTCATTACGACGAGCTGCTCGTTTAATTCATTTTGATTTAGCTCACCACCGAGATCCACTTCACCCGGAAGACGGGCTATCACCTTGGTCTTATCTTCAGATAACTCAAGACACAGCTTCCACATACCCTTACCACTTTGCTTCCCATCAACACTCTCAGTCTAACCAAATCCGTTTTCTGAACAAACCTCGCATTTCTTATTATAGGGCTCACGTCACTAAAGAAAGTAATCCATCAATAACGGTTAAACAGGATATTAAGAGAAAACTCGATTTAGCCTAAAGCTCAATCAAAATACACGCTGAAACAAAAAAGGAGCTGGATTTACAGTGTAAAATCAGCTCCCAATAATTTCATTTACAGTGTAAATTCCTCTTTATTGTTTACAGTGTAAATCGCTCCAAATGTGCTTTACTTCGTCCCTTAACTGCTGCTCAACTTGCCTTCTTCCAGGTAAACCAAATTGCTGAGCACATTCAGTCCAACTACGGTTAAGAAAAAGCTTACTGATCATCAAGTCGGAAGCGGAGTTCAAACCTAAGTTAAGTAACCACTGCTGAAGCCACACAGACACAGACTCATAACTGTTACCACCATCAGCATAACATTCAATTAGTAATAATTTAGCGGGATGAAGTGGACTCATTCCCAAAGGTTGCGGCAATAGAGCTCGAAAAATAGGGGCTTCTAATTTTGGATAGACGTCAGCCACATTGTTAGACAACATTTCTTCAAATAGCGCCTGAGATTGGTCGACCCAAACCGTCTGTTGGGAATCACAAGGTTTGACCATCAAGACTGAATAACAACCGCTAGCAGCATCGCGCATTGACCCTAAGCGAATTGTACGGAAGTTCGATTGTCGCCAGAAATAGAGCAACTCTTCCGTCGCACCAAAACTCGTGGATAAGTAGGCAATGTGTTTAGCAGCCATTTGCTCAAGTTGCTGCAGAATTTTTTGACCAATGCCTTTGCCTTGCAATGCCGGATGAACCGCAATTCTCATGACTCGCAGCGTCGATAGATTCGCGACATTCGGGAATCCTAGGTGGTTTGCAATCGTAATTGGGGCTAAGTGTCCTTTAGGACGACGCTTACCAAGCTGGATTTCTTCAACTAATTCATCGTCAAGGCCCCCCTCTTCGACCGCTAATATCACCCCCACAACCGCATTATCTTGCTTAGCAAAATAGAGCTGACTGTTGTCGTCTTGCAAAAGGTGAATCAAATCATTCGGAGAGGTCTGATAATGAGCATTCACCAAAAGAGCGAAGCACTCACGCAGCAAACTAGGCTGCGATATCAAATTGTTCTTATCGGCTTTAGAAAGGGAAATTGAGTCGACCTGGTTAAGTTGATGGTGCGTTAACTCCGCATCCAACAAAAACGCGTCATAGAGCCATGATTCGAGCGCATCATTCATGCTCCAGCGGATGGGCTGTGTCATGTGCCATGTTTTCATTCCCGAACGCTGTTTCTGAAGCCAATCAACAAATTTAATCGTAAAGCCCCGGCCACAACCTTCATAACCGTGAATAGTCGTAGAAAAAACGAGTCGATGATAATGTTCGGTAATGCTTTTGAGCATAGGAACTGGAATTGCAGCCGCTTCATCGACAAGTAACAAATCACATTCAGGTCGACTCAATAATAGTTCATCTGGAGCAATGAATTGAATGGATCCCTGCCCTGATTCTAATCTGTCCTTCCTAATACGCTGCGCATTAGGAAGTAGCCGCAAAGCATGCTGGTAAACAGGCTCAACGGCTTTTATAGATGGTGCCGTAATTAAGATTCTAAGTGGCTTCTGCTGTAATAAGCTCGCACACGCGATGCCGAGAGCACTTGTTTTTCCGCGCCCACGATCAGCGGTCAAAACTAACGGTCGCTTTCGATGTCCTGTCACCACCTTTTCAATTAGAGAAATGGCATGTTCTTGTTCCGTGTAGTGGCTTTCTTTTTCTGCTTGCTTGATGTCTGGAGCCGTTGGCAATGGTTTGTCTTGCTCAATAACAACGAGCTTCTCCCATTGTTTGTGCATCCATTGCTGAGCAAAATTCGCAGTTTGTCGCGGCTCAGTAATGACAATAAGAAAACCGCCGCCAACCAATGAGCCAAGCGCAGCGGTAAAACTATTTGCGTCAAAGCCATTTCGAGCATCAAACAATAGAACGTCACACTCTCTGCCTAGCAACATGTGCCCTTGTTTAGACGAAACACTGGATACGTTTTTCAAACCAAAATCACCAACAGAAAACCAACGTTGATGGCGCTGCGTTTTATGGAACTCTGACATCAACGCATTTTGCCAAGAAGCCTCGCCTTGAATGACTACACCAATCCTTTGGAAAGATTGGTGAGCTTGATGTTGAAGTGATGAAAGGAAATCAGATTGTGTCTGCATTTTGTCTATCCAACGTTGAACTGACGTAATGGTATCACATCTTTAATTTGACGCTTCTCAGATATAAAAAAACCGCCCGGAGGCGGTTGATTCAATCATCATTTGTTATTGCAGTTTGGTTTGTACAAACGCAAGAATCTCTTCCATTAAGCTGTCGTCAACTTTCTTCAAGTTCAACGCCAGGCTGCTACCTTTTCGGCTATAGCTTGCTCGACCTTTTACTAAGTCGACTTTTTCCGTCTTCTTGCCAGGTTTTGCTGGTGCAAGTTCAGTAATCCAATTTTCGATGCTTTCCGTGACTTCTTTTGTCAGACGAGCAACGCCTTGAGCTGTGCTTCGCTGCCATAAAAACCCTTCGCTAGAGCGACATTTATCTAACAGCTCTTGCTGCTGCTCTGGCGTTAGCGTTGAAAACTGTTTGTGCAGTTTCACGATTGTTGGGCGACCGAGATCGCCAACATTCGGATACGCTTGAAGTAGTTCTAACGGTAATGCTGCGGCTTTTAAAGCGCCACTTACCAACGCTTCACTGCACTGGAACATTTTTGCCAATGCTTTCTGATCCTCAGCTTCACCACTATCAAGCTTAGCCTGCATCTCTTTACCTTTTTCGTATAAAGAGAGCGGTTTGTGAGCATTTGCCACATCAGACAAAAACTTAGCATGGTCAGTATTGATGTTGTCAGCAACATAAACCAAAAAATCTTGTTCAGCGAGGATACAAGACATGCGACGACGGCTACCATCTAAAACTTCGATCTTGCCATCTCCAGTTCTACGACCCACAGCTGGATATTGTTGGCCACGCTCTTTGAGTGTGACTAAAACATCAGATAAAGCATGTTCGTTTAAGAACGATTGCTCACGAGCGTTATCAACAAATACTGTTGTTTCTGTCGCAACTTTATTTGCAGGAATACGCACAAGTTCAAACTGAACAATATTTTCACCTGCAACTGCTAGTTCAATCGTTTGAGCTTTCTCTTTTGCCGCAGTTTGCGCCTCTTGCGGAGTCACAACACGACGCTTATTCGTTTTGCCAAATAATTTCGCGTTTAATTCAGACGTTTTCAAAGCCATTTACTTATTACCCCTGATTCAATGACGGCCAATTAGAGTGCAGCACACGCTCTAATTCCAGTGCGCTTTTATGAACAGCGTCTTGCGCGGTAGCTAGTGTCTTCTTACCGCCTTCAAAATCGCTTACTGTCAGATCAAATACTGTGCTGTAGGTATCGGCACAGGTTTCAAACGCACGGCTACGAGGAATAGTAGCCATCATAACTTGGTCACCTAGAAGATAGTTCATTTCAGTTAAAACAGAAACTTGCTTCTTATTGTCGTCCTCAAACATGGTTGGCATCAAGCGAACAAACTCAAGACCATTCCAGTCCTCCGGGAACATTTCATATACCGTAGGCAAATGCTGGAAGAAGTTTACTGTTGAAGCCCAGTCCAGACGCTTAGCCGCACAAGGAATTAGCAAGGCATTTGATGCATACATCGCATTCCATACTAATGGGTCAACGTGTGGACCGGTATCAATCATAATGATATCGAAGTCATCAGCAATTTTATCAATCAGTTGCTCTTTCAGCAGACGGACGATATCGAGTGATGGGTCTTCAGATAGCGTTTGCCATGCTTCCGCATTAAACATCGCGTCTTCTGGAAATGCTGAAATCGACTTTAAGTTCGGATATTGCGTTGGCAGCAATACGTTTTTACGTAAAAATTCACTGTCAATTTCCACACCATCAGGCACGTTACCCAACATAATGTCTACCGCAGAATAGATATTATCATGCTCTGCCATGCTGATTTGCGGGTTGAGGAATAAACGTAGCGAGCCTTGTGGGTCTAAGTCGATTAAACAAATACGGTATCGTTTATCCAAATTTAGCGCTAAACATGCCGCTAAATGAACCGCGGTCATTGATTTACCTGTACCGCCCTTTTGGTTCTGCACATTAATAATCCAAGGTTTGTTACCTGAATTCTTTTTACGCTCATGAAATTTAGGCACTTCAGCCGCATCCATGAGCATGTGTGCTTCTTCTAACGTAATTGAATAATGATTCGCGTTGTTTTTAGTAAATTGATGCCCAGCGGCTTCCATTTTACCAATCGCGTCGTCGAGCTTACGGCGAGTTAGACCAGAACGGGTTTCCATCATCGCTTTCGACATTGGTGGGAAATAGTTATCGCTTCGCTCTTCTAAAACAATTTCAATACGGTCAGCTTGAACCTGCTGAGTCAGCTCCGCTAACTCAAGAAGGTTTTCAATCGTTTTTTCTCTTTTCATGCCAAATTCCGTTGGAAGGATTTATAATTGCAATTGTACAGCAGTAAAGACCAAAAACAACAAAAAGGTGCACGAACATTTTGAATTACCATCACATAAAAAAACACCCAAATCGACGCTTTTATGATTTATGGTCAAAAAGATAACTATTTTTAATCAAATAATCTTCTCATAAGTGGACACCTAAACTCAAAAATAAAAAGTGTTACAGCATCACTTATTTACAATGTAAATCAATTTTCTACCGGAACGATTATAATCTTAAGCTAAATTACGGATTATGTTAGACCAACCTAATTTAAACGAAAAATAGTAAGTAATATCGGAACAATAAAGACCTGAACACCTTGATCATGTCTCCGAGCAAAATAGGGCAGTTCCAGCGAAACATCTATGGAAGTATGATCAAGGTATGCTTATGATCATGCTTCCGTGTTAATAAGCAAATTCGAAAGCATGATCATGGAAAAATAGAGCAGAGTACGGTGTAAACACGCAAATAAAATAAGATCCATTAATCGGAAATATGATCAAGCCTTAGAATCTCTCGGAAGCATGAGTTTTCTTCTCTGATTTACGGTTGAGTGCAGACAGAATGGGGGATTGAGCAGAAATTGACGTTATAGAAGCCGGAACAATGAAATTGCTCAAGTTGCTATGATAAATCACGCTCTCATGATCATGCTTCCTGTAAATAAGCAGAGACTAGGATTTACTTCTAAATATGAGCGACTTGAATGTATTTTAATCAGATGAGTGATATCTCATCAATATGGGCGCCAGAACGATAGATATATTGGCTCTTGATCATCGATCCGAGTATAAATAACATCACCAATGCACAATATAATCATCGTGAAGATCATTATTAAATACTGCATCTGTGGATAACCTGTAAAAACATCATGATCATCGTTTCAAGACTCTTTTGATCATCTTTTCATAACCTTAATGATCATGCTTACGAATAAATATGATCATGCTTTCAGGTTATTGTTGATCATACTTTCAGACTTCTTATGATCATAGTTCCGAAACACATGGAAATAATAGTCTTATAGAACAAAAGCTTAGCGAGAGATTTCAAGCCAGATCATTAGATCATATAATCAATTAAGATCAGATTAATCAAAAAGATCAGTTATTTAAAAAACAATCTTTTTTCTTTATTTATGATCTGTTTTTCTTTATTCTTCGGAACCATAGCACAACTACGGCTAGTGTGATCTGGATCTAAAATGACGGCTGATGAAAAAATTCTGATTAAAGCACCGAGAAGCCACAAAGATGGCCATCTTTTTGAGGTACATGAATCCTCTGCGGATTGGGTAGAGCAGTACCAACATTTCAAAGGGGTGACCAAAAGCATCTTAGAGTTGCTTAATCTGATCTCATTACGAGGCTTCAGCAGCAAGGATGGTTTGGTTTCAACCACAGAGATTGTGGAAGCAACAGATGGGCAACTCACACGTGCAGCTCTGCAACAACGTTTGCGCGCGGCAGTAAATATTGGTTTATTTACTCAAACTCCAGTGCGTTTTGAAGAGGGACTTGCTGGTAAAACGATGCTACATAAATTTGTGAATCCCAATCAGCTTATATCTGTGTTGGGAGCAACAAGTCTTGTTACCGACAAAGTTCGCCAGAACGAAAAACAAAAACGTTCGAAAGCATTGGCTCAGACTCAAGTAAACAAACGTTTGTTGAATGAGCACGGGTTAAACACACCTCCCACGATGAAAGATGAAGCCGATCAATTTGTTGTATCTCCAACAAATTGGGCTGGGATCATTGACCAAGCACTTGCGCCACCAAGAACTCGAAAAAGTTATCAGAAATCCATGGTGTCGATCTCTGGCACAAAAGCCGTTATTGAGACGCGATCATCCAAAAATATCATGACTGTGGATGATCTCATGACCCTGTTCGCTCTCTTCACGTTAACGGTTCAGTATCATGATCATCACAAAGATCAGTATCAGCTTGATGCGGCTCACGTACCAAACAAAACGCCGCTATACATCACTGATATTTTGTCGCTCAGAGGCAAAAAAGACAGTGGCCCAGCTCGTGATTCCATTCGCGATAGCATTGATCGCATTGAATTCACTGATTTTCAGCTCCATGAACTTACTGGACGTTGGCTAAGTGAAAACATGCCAGAGGGCTTCAAAAGTGATCGTTTTCGTTTTCTTGCACGAACCATCACAGCCTCTGAAGAGGCACCTGTGGAGGGAAGCGATGGTGAAATTCGTATCAAGCCAAACTTATATATTTTAGTTTGGGAACCTTCATTTTATGAAGAGCTGTTAACACGCGATTATTTCTTCTTGTTTCCGCCAGAGATCTTGAAACAACATACGTTGGTGTTTCAACTGTACTCTTTCTTCCGTAGTCGCATGGTTCGTCGTCACACGGATTGCATGCTACTGAGTGAGTTAAACCAGAAACTTGCACGTAACATTGAATGGCGACGTTTCTCCATGGATCTGATCCGAGAACTAAAGCGTTTGTCTGATGGAAAAGGGAATGATGCTCTATTCGTCGTTAATTTGTGGGGTTATCACCTGACGATCGAAACCATGATCGAAAATGACAAAGTGATGGACTACCAGATCGACATCAAATGTGATGTCGAAGAGGTCTTACGTTACTCGCGAGCGCGAACGACCAACGCAGGCAAGCGCAACATGGCGCCTACGCTGCCAAACCCGCTTCGTAATGAGATGGTAACCCGACAGCAGCTTGAGGAGCTCTCAGGCATCATAGATGGCGAATTTGAGCCCATTCAACGCAAAGCACCGTCTCCAAGAGGAAATTTAGGGCGACGCGTGAAGCAAAGAAAACATTTGGTAGAGATCAATGCTGATGAGATCACCATTACTCTATCTAAATATACCTCACCAGAGGCTCTAGAACGCAGTATAACGGCTTTGTCTGCGATGACAGGGCACTCGTATGCCTCAATCAAAGAAGAGTGCTCAGATTACATAGAGAAGCTCGATTGGCTAAGGGTAGGGGATGAGCCGATTCCTTATGAGACATTAAGTAAAACCGTCGAGCTGTTTAACACCCAGAACGATGTTAAGCATCTTACCATCGAGCGCCTGATTGCGGGGTTAGCGGTGCGTCGGAAAGTTTGTCGTCAAATCTTCGATGGTCACATGGATGAAATGGTATTTCGTGCCTTGGATGAAATGGCGATTTAAAAGTGTCGCTTGATGTGTATCAAGCTATAGGTGTGATGTATCGGTTTGAAATGTAACAATGTCTTTCGATGATAAAAAACAGACTTAACTCTTACAAACCACTGACATTAGAAGCTAAGCCTAATACTACTATTTATCCCGAATAGACAACCTTTTGTCCTTTCTGATGATTAATAGATTGGCTCATATTGTTACATTCATTCTGAATAGACTTCGCGAGTTTCTCCTCAGGAAACTCGCTTTTTTTTGCCTAAAATTCCGCTAATTAAGCCTTGATCATTTTTCCGGACTAATGAGGTAAACCTTGATCATGCTTCTTGGGTTCATTCCAATGTAATGAACGCATCAACGCAACATGTGATTCGATTAAGCTATGGGCTTGTTCCTGCCACTTGTTTTGATCACACTGCTGATTACAAAACTCTAACGCCACAACGGTGAGATGCTGAAGTCGTCTCAAACACCAATCTTTGATCAGAATATCAGTCGAGACTTGGCATGCTGCTTGTTCAAGCTTTGCACTCGTATAAAGCAAAGTTTGATATGCTTTCTGAGGGTCTTGGTACCTTGCATGTTGAAACACGCGTAAACATCCATCCAACCAGCAAGCAATCGCTTTACTTTGAAGATCACTCAATTCGGGTCCAAGCACGTCATCAGGCACCTGATATAAGATCGTTTCCAATTTTTCTACTTGATCATGTTTCCGCTGTTCGTACCACATGGCGATTTGATCTTGCCAAGTACTCAAATCCATTACGCTGCCTCAGTCCATTGTTTTACATAGTGATTTGGTCCTATTTGATCAAATTCGTCGACAATTATGCTGCTACGTTGACGAATTTCATCGGCATCTATCGAATAGTTTGGTTCATTTTTCACTAAGTTACCAAAAGGTAAGTCAGGATCAGGAACGGCAGAAATCAACAGCTTAGTATAAGGATGCTGCGGGTTCTTAAGTATTGAATGAGTGTCGCCCCATTCAACGATTTGCCCTTTGTACATTACTGCGGTTTCTTCCGCGATGTAGTGCGCAGTCGCCAGATCATGAGTGATGTATAAAAAACCAATTCCCAGTTCTTGCTTCATCCGTTGCATTAAATTCAACACTCCCAAGCGAATAGAAACATCCAGCATAGACGTAGGCTCATCCGCAAGAATGATTTGCGAACCTACCGCTAAAGCCCTTGCTAAGTTTACTCGCTGACGTTGCCCACCACTGAGTTCGTGAGGGAACTTATTCAGTGTCTCTTCAGGTAGTTCCACCAGCTTTAGGAGCTCTTCCAAGCGGGCTGGGATGTCGCGCTCGTTTTTGACTTGTTTATGAATTTTTAAAGGACGTGTTAGGTGATGGCGAATGGTATGAGTTGGATTGAGAGAGCCAAACGGATCTTGAAACACCATTTGTACTTTACTGCGATATTCTTGTAGAGCCGATCGTGACGTGATCTCATTTATGTCAGTTCCATTGAAAAGGATCTCGCCTTGCGTTGCTGGATAGACTTTGGTTATTAAGCGAGCGCAAGTACTCTTACCGCAGCCTGATTCTCCAACCAAAGCCAAGGTTTTTCCTGCGTACAGATCAAAAGTCACTCCTTGAAGCGCACGAAAGGTTTCCTCTTTCGCTAAACCACCGCCCAGTTTGAATTCTTTAATCACATTTTTCATTTGGATGATAGGCTGGCTCATGGTTACGCTCCTTGTAACTCTGGTTGTTTGTGGACGTCATGGATGTTTGGGAAAGAAGCCCATAGCTTTTGCGTGTAAGGGTGTTGAGGATGATTGCGTATATCGTATGCTCGATTGACTTCGACGATTTCTCCGTGACGCATGATTGCAATTCGATCACATAGTTGGCTCATGAGTGCCAGGTCATGAGTGATAAAGAGGACTGAAAAACCGAACTCATCTCTAAGCTGATAAATTTGCTGTAAAATTTCTCGCTGTACCACTACATCTAATGCTGTTGTGGGCTCATCCATAATGATCAGTTTTGGATTTAGAGATAAAGCAATGGCTATCACCAACCGCTGACGCATTCCTCCTGAAAATTGATGAGGATATTCTGCTAAGCGTTCTCGAGGAATATTGACCAAGTCCAACAACTTTTCTGCTCTATCTTTTGCTTGAGCGTTAGTGAGGCCTTGATGGTGTCGTAACACATCTGCAAATTGCTCTTGTATCGTTAAGACAGGGTTGAGTGAGTTCATCGCGCTCTGGAACACCATGGCGATTTCACTCCACCTTAGAGCGGTCAGTTCAGAGTCTGAGATACTAAGGATATCTTTGCCATCAAACCATATTTTACCGCCAGAAATGAACGCTGGCGGCTTATGAAGACGATTTATTGAGAATGCAATTGTGCTTTTACCACATCCAGATTCACCGGCAAGACCAAATACTTCGCCTTTGCCGATATCAAAGCTGACGGACTTTACCGCATTAAAATCACCATTATCAGTGATGTAATCGACGCACAAATCTCGGATCTGGATGACCGGGTCATTGTGGTATGCATGACTTAAGTTAATACCATCCATATAAACACCTAACCAATCTAAAAGATAATTATTATCATTATCAGGTGTGACGGTTTTTAGAAAGTATCAAACCATGAATCAGTGAAGTGACTCGAAAGTTAGGTGAAACAGGAAGTGGTGTAATGCGTCGTTGATAAAACTAAAGAAGAGCAGAATTGAGAGCTAGATCAGCACACTTTTCGTAGGGGGAATTACTCAAATTTAATCGTAAATTTGTCCCTTGGCAAAACTTAAATGATGAATCTATTAAGGAGTTAACGAAAGGGCGGGAGGGGTCACATTTCCCTACAGTTTTTCTTACCACCTTGTTCCGGTTTTGCTATAGATTACGCATCGAAAACATGGTGTGTTCGGAGGAAATATGTCCATTAATTCTATCGACCATGACGAGATGACCAACATCGCTCACAAATGGGAATTACCTGATGAGGAAACCGTTGTGAAGCCAGAGAAAACAGTGAAATCAGCAGAAGCCAGAAGACGCATTGAAGCGTTACGTGAGATCCGTGAAAGTGGGTTGACCATTGAAGAAGCAAGGGAGCTTGGCTTGATACACTGATCGCCTCAGGTTGGTTTAGCAACCCATAGGGTAGTCGACGGACTGCCCTTTTTATTTTTTCACTCTATTACTCTCTTATTCAAACTCTCCATTTATCTGTCTTGCGCCTCAAAAGCACGAGTTTCACACTCACGTCCCGTCCCGAAGAAGTTTGACAATCTGACCTTGTGTTACTAGATATATCAGTAGCGATATGCTTTTTGTTGATTATCGCAACCACAAAGCAAGGAGCGCAAGTATGGTTGATCAAATCCTTTTTTATGAGCCCGATGAGCCCCACGGTTTTCTCTCAAATTTTTGCCATGCCCCAGTCAATATCTCCTCCCAAACTTGGCCCACCAGCGAACATTATTACCAAGCCCAAAAGTTTCTCGATGCTCAGTTGCAAAGTAAAATTCAGCACGCAAGCACCCCTGACGAAGCGTTTGCTTTAAGCCGCAAATACGAACACTTTGTCAGAAGCGATTGGGACGATATAAAGTTGGCTGTTATGGCTTTCATCGTTAGGGAAAAGTTTCTACAAAATCCACCATTAGCGCAGCAATTAATGAGAACGGGTAACGCTTGCCTAACAGAGCATTCTCATAAAGATGCCTTTTGGGGAGACGGGGGAGATGGTAAAGGAGAAAATCATCTAGGAGAGATTCTGATGAATGTTCGAGCAGAGCTGAGACATGTTGAGCCTTACAATCTCGTGAAGTTTATCGATAAAGCCAAATTGCCCACCCAGTGGGGCACATTTATGATGTACGGCTTTATTGAAGCCGCGACAAATAAAGAGCATCTTGCTCTGGTCTATGGCGAGCCAACAAAAAGTGCAGCACCACTTATTCGGTTGCATTCGGAGTGTCTTACCGGAGATGCTCTATTTAGCACGCGTTGTGACTGTGGTTTTCAGCTTAATAGAGCGCTACAAAACATCGTCAAAGAGGGATGTGGCGTGCTGCTTTATTTACGTCAAGAAGGGCGTGGAATCGGCTTGATTAATAAAATTCGTGCCTATCACTTACAAGATGATGGCGCAGATACCGTGGAAGCAAATGAGCGTTTAGGTTTTGCCGCTGATATGCGTGATTACGCGTTCTGTAAAGGAATGCTAGAGCATTTGGGGATTGACGCTGTGCGTCTAATGACGAATAACCCACGCAAGCTCGCCGCCTTAAAAGCGGTTGATATTAACGTCATTGAACGAGTGCCATTACAAGAAGGGAATAACCCAAGTAATCAACATTACCTGCAAACCAAGGCGAGTAAATTGGGGCACATGTTTGATCCTAAGTTTGTTAACCACATTAAGTAAGTGCTACAGATTTCCCAGAAACAAAAACGCCAACGTATCATCGATGGCGTTTTTGTTAATGAGTTGATTCATTGATACTTTTGAATGATTTCATCAATTTCCCCTGAGGTTTTTAATTCAACGAGTCGTGTATTGATGTAATTTTGAGTTTCTGGTTGCATTTGAGGTGAAAAAGCTAGGTAGATTGAGTAGTCAGGAATAACCGAGCTGAAAGGCTGTATCTGAAAATTCTCTAACGGCAAATTGAGTCGCTTTAAGTTGTAAAGGACTCGGGATTCCATCTCGACAAAAGCTGTATCTCCAGGGGTTCGGCTTATCACTCGGTATGCGGCGTTGTAGTCTTTCACACGCATTTCATTGACACTGCCATTTTCAAAGAACGGTGTTAAATTTGGATAATCAAACCCCAGCAGTAATACAATAGAACGACCATGCATCGTATCCATATTTTTGAATTCTAAAGGCTTCTCGCTACTCGACACCAGTACATGTTTTACAGTGTAAATGGGCTCCTCAGATAAATTTTCCGATTGCACCTTGCCCCAGTTCGGGCTGCCATAAGTTAACCAGTTTGGCTCAGCGCCTTCTTCCAATATGGAAATCATACGTTTAAATGGATAAGTATGATAATTCACTTGGTAATCCGACTCCGCGAAGATAGCGCTGACGATATCGGTCACAATTCCGGAGTGCATTTGTCCCTGTTGTTCAATTTGAAATGGTCGAGCTTGTTCAGCAATGACGTAATAGTTCACTTGATTTGCGGTCACATGAGAACTTACAACAATTAAGCTAAAAGCCAATCTAAGTAGAAGTCTTTTCATCGTATCCTCGATTATTATTTGTGCGTAGCTATATTTAGAGTAGCGCAAGTTTATCGGAGCGGTTTCATATGGATGAAAAAGAGCGATCTCAACGTCGTTTTAGTATCGGCAACCAACTTATGTTGGCGGTATTAACGTTGAGTTTAATCTTTACGGTCATCATTTCTACAGTGAGCTTATATCGAGTTTTTCACGAAGATTTAGCCCATTTAGATGTTGAATTAAAGCAGGTTGAGTCTAGCTATTTATCGAGTTTTTCTGCGAGTTTGTGGGTAGAGGATAGGGAGCTGTTGCTGACACAAGCTCAAGGTGCAATGCGTATGCCCTCGGTGGACTACTTACGTATTGCTAGTGAAGACGAAGTTATCATTGAATTAGGTTCGGCGCTTTCTGAGGATGTTGTCGAGAGAAGCTGGCCGATGCAGTATCGGGTCGGCGATAAAACGTATGATCTCGCGATATTAACGGTTCAATCGGATCTTAGCGCGATATATGAAGATCTTTGGCAGCAGTTCTTTTTTCTACTTACGACAGAAGCGATCAAAATTCTTGTCCTCATCATTGGCGTTCTTTGGGTGGCGTTTCGCTTGTTGGTCAATCCGTTACAATTGCTGTCTGGTGCGGTGAGCGATTTTCGTGGCGGTACAGTGCCGAGTAAAGTGACTCTCCCTAAACGATGGTGCTTTGATGAAGTGAGTGTTTTGGCAGAGAAATACAACCGAAGTGTTGAGAAAGTGAAAGAGCACCAGACTGAGTTAGAGGCTGAACGCGATAGGGCAGAAGTCGCTAATCGTAAGAAAAGTGAGTTTCTTGCCACTATGAGTCATGAGATCCGCACACCGATGAATGGCATTATTGGTGTGTCGTCGTTGCTCAATGACACCGACCTCGATCCCCAGCAAAAAGAGTTTGTAGAGATCATTGACAGTTCTTCTCACTCACTAATGACGATCATCGACGACATTTTGGACTTCTCTAAAGTTGAAGCTGGCAAAGTAGAGCTGGAATACACGAGCTATGATCTTCGCGAGCTACTTGACGATATCATCAGTTTACATAGTGTCAAAGCCAAGCAGAAAAACTTACAGCTGCTCAGCGATATTGATCCTCACTTGCCAATGGAAGTGCAAGGTGATGCCACACGATTGAAACAAGTTCTGAACAATTTGTTGAGCAACGCGATTAAATTTACCGAGCGCGGCCATGTGAAGCTTCTTGTAGCGTTATCTCGACTTGATGGAGAGACCGCTCATATCCGGTTTCGGGTTGTGGATTCTGGTATTGGTATTGCGAAAGAGCACCAACAAGCAATCTTCGAACGCTTCCAACAAGCTGATGGTAGTACCACCAGAAAGTATGGTGGGACAGGGCTTGGTTTGGCGATAGCTGCACAGTTGGTTAACTTGATGGGAGGGGAAATACAACTAACAAGTGAGCTTGGGCTGGGAAGCTGTTTTGAATTTTCGATTCCTGTTGCTGTAATAAATGCGCAATCGACCTATACCGACCAACTTAATGTATTAGATTTCCGGAAAGCGGAAGACAACGAAATCAGCCCTCAAGATAATGATAAACCTTGGGTATTGGTTGTTGAAGATACCATCGTCAATCAGAAGGTAGTTCGCATCATGTTAGAAAAACTGGGTGTGCGAGTGAGTGTCGCCAACCATGGCGAAGAAGCATTGCAGCTGTGTGATCAGCAGCCTTTCGATTTGATTTTTATGGACTGCCAAATGCCTGTGATGGATGGGTTTATTGCTACGGAGCGAATTCGAAAAATGGGAGAGTGGGGGAAACACGTTCCAATTATTGCGCTAAGTGCCAATGTCATTAAAGAGGATCAGCAACATTGCTTCGATGTTGGGATGAACGAGTTCGTGGCTAAACCCGTTACCAAGACTCGATTACAACAAATATTCGAACAGCATTTACCAAAAGCACTGAAAATCAGCGCTGTGCCTAAATAGTTAACTTGAAATCGATCAAGTTAAGTGCGTTTCTATTCTGTAATTGTAACTCTGTGTGATATAGTGCCCGGCTAGTATTTAAAGTACCTTGAGGCTGTGAATGTCGTTTAATCTATCCCTATTGCCGCCTGACGAAAAAAACAAAATCGAACTGGATAAGCAGGCGTCGTTTTTGGTTTGGAAGCTCAGAGAGGCCAAATCTGGTCCTGAAGCAATAGAAGAACAGTTGTCCAAGATTAACGATGCTGATGAAAAGGCGTTTTTCCAGCAATCGGTCGAAAAGTACAAACGAGTAATGGGTGTCGCTTAACGCGAACCGTGGCAATGGTTCAATCCAATGCGACGAATGAGGTAACCTCCCTATTCCTTTGCTAAGCGAAATTGAAAAGGTTTCGCTTTTTGCTAAAATCCTTCGCATTAAATTTGAATTTAGAGAGACATCCCGATGGGAAGAAGTTTTGAAGTGCGCAAAGCCTCTATGGCGAAAACTGCAGGCGCGAAAATTAAAGTTTATTCCAAATACGGTAAAGAAATTTACATGTGCGCGAAAAACGGTGGTGGTGATCCAGACATGAACTTGTCTTTGAAACACCTGATCGCAAAAGCGAAAAAAGACCAAGTTCCTGCGCACGTTATCGATAAAGCGATCGACAAAGCGAACGGTGGCGGTGGTGAAGACTACACTCCAGCACGTTACGAAGGCTTCGGCCCTGGCGGTACTAGCGTTATCGTTGACTGTCTAACAGACAACGGCAACCGTACTTTCCAAGATGTACGCCAATGCTTTGTGAAAGTCGGTGCGAAAATTGGTGTTGAGGGCTCGGTTTCTCACATGTTCGATCACCAAGCGGTATTCCAGTTCAAAGGCGACGATGATGAAATTATTCTAGAAACGCTAATGATGGAAGACGTAGACGTTACTGACGTTGAGCTAGAAGACGGTGTTATCACTGTATTCGCACCTCACACAGAATTCTTCAAAACAAAAACTGCGCTTAACGGTGCATTCCCAGATCTAACGATCGATGTTGAAGAAATCACATTCGTTCCGCAAACTCATACGCCTGTATCGGGTGAAGATGCTGAGAAGTTCCAGAAATTCCTAGATCTTCTAGATGACTGTGATGATGTTCAGCAGGTTTACCACAACGCAGAGCTGTAATTAATTCGCTCATATCGTTGTAAAAAGGCTTCCTCAGGGAAGCCTTTTTTTGATCGCTTTTTCTCAAGCAGAGCTATGCGTTACGATATTTGGAATAACACAGCGACATGATTACACCAAAACAGATACCTTGAGTTAGCATCGCCGTGCCGCCATAGCTAAAGAAGGGAAGTGGGCTACCCATTACTGGCAACAAGCCACTCACCATGCCCGTATTGATAAAAGCATACAGAAAAAAGCTCATCGCTAATGCGCCACTTACCAGCCGACTAAAAAAGTGGTCAGACTGACATGCAAGCAACATAACGCGTGCAGTAATAAACAAGTACAATGCGAGTAAGACTAAACTGCCAACAAAGCCCCATTCTTCCGCATAGGTCGAAAAAATAAAGTCCGTATGACTTTCTGGAATAAAGCCAAGTGTTCCTTGCGTAGCATTCATCCAACCTTTGCCTTTCATACCGCCTGAGCCAATCGCAATCAAAGATTGGATGATTTGGTAGCCCGAACCCAGTGGATCGGACTCAGGGTGCAAGAACTGTGTTACACGGATCTTTTGATAGGTTTCCATAACGAAGAACCATAAAATAGGTGCTAACGTTAAAATGCTCGCAATAAACCCGCAGATTATTTTCCAGCTCATGCCAGCCAAAAACAAAACGAACAATGCATAAATGATGGTAAAAACTGCACCGTCTAAATCCGGTTGTAGCGCGATTAACCCGGCAGGAATCATTGCAATAAGTAAGCAAAACGCAATTTTCCGACTGTCTGGTCGACCTCCTTCAATATGCAGCATCCAGGCGATCATGATTGGAATGGAAAGTTTGATTAGCTCAGACGGTTGAAAGCGGAAGAAGCCGATATCGAGCCAACGTTGAGAGCCATTGGTGCTATCACCAAATAAAGCGACAGCAAGTAGCAGAGCAACCGCAATAATGTAGAGATATGGAGCTGAGCGCTGATAGCTGGACGCTGGAATCGAGGACATGACCAAGATACAAACTAATGTCAGTCCGCAGCGCGCCAAATGTTTGAAGAGCATCGCCTCATTAAAGCTACTGGCACTCCAGAGAGTGAGCGAACTTAACAGCATGATCGGAATGATCGCCATGAGCAGTGGCAAATCAACTCTTGGGAAATAACGCTTATTCATTTTCAACGACCTAATAACGCACCTATTTTGAGTGCGAAAACAACTAAAACTCGAAGAGTTCAAACTATTCCGATGCTAAGAATCTCGATTTGGAAACAACAGACACCATGCAAAGGTGTGTAAGAAAGGAGAGTGCGCACTGTCTGTTATGGGTAGTTGTGGGATGGATAAATACACTAGCCTCAGATTTTAAGCCAGTGTTTTTATTGTGACTGCCGTAAAAATGTAGCGTTACGAATGAACGGAATTGTATTTTCTGTTTAAGTGAATGTCATTCATCCTCTCTCAATACCATTCACTCTGCATAACTGCCATTGGTCGCATGCAAAAGCAGCGTGCGATCTTCTCCCTTAATCTGAAACCATCAAATCACGTTCAACTAAGGACAGTACATGATGGTTTCTCAATCTCGCTCAATCAAAGCTCTTAAACTGGCAAGTACCTTTATCGCCGCATTTGCACTTAGCAGCAATCTGGCTCTGGCTAATCCAAGCGAGCGCACACTCAGTCAATTCAACCAAGCAGCGCAGGGTGACTCTGGCTTAGTTGATACCGTTTACGGCGAATTATCTAAACAACTCGAAGAGCAAGGCGCAACGCCGGTGACCTTGGTTTACTTAGGTAGTGCGGAGACGTTGCAAGGTCGTGAGGCGTTTATGCCTTGGAACAAGATGAAGTTCACCGAGCGCGGTCTTGCCACAATCCAAAAAGGTTTGGATCTAATGGCGAATCAGCCAGTACCACTGCAAGAACAACAGCGCTTACAAGGCTTGCCGGAATATCAATTAGCCACCGCCATGGCAGCCACTACCTTTACTTCTCTGCCAGATATGTTCAATCACTTTGAGCGTGGCTACGAGCTGTACCTTTCTCTGCTCGATGAACCGAGTTTTAGCCAACAACCTTTCGCGGCTACTTCGTGGATTTATCGCTACGCCATTGAAGCGGCACTGCGCGCTGAAGATGTTCAACAAGCCAAAATATGGTTAGCGCAAATGGAGCAATTGGGCGACAGCAATCTAGAAACGCAAACCGCGAAAGCGTTGCTAGCGAAATATTAGGGAGGCGTCATGATCGATTTTAATCAACTTAGTCGCGATTACGCCCTTGGCAGCCAAACGGTACGTGCATTGCGAGACGTGTCTGGTGAAGTGTTTTCCGGCGAAATGGTGGCATTGTGCGGGCCGTCTGGCTCAGGCAAAAGCACCTTACTTAACGTGCTTGGCATGCTGGATACTCAATACCAAGGTCAGGTGACATTTGCAGGCAGCCCATACCCAACCGGACAAATGCAGGCTGCGAAAATGCGCCGTGAAAAGCTTGGTTTTGTGTTCCAAAAATTCAATCTTGTCCCTGTGATGACGGCGTTAGAGAACGTGGCGTATCCGCTGCATCTCAACGGTTTTTCAAAAGCGGAACAAACCGAGCTCGCCACACAAATGCTAGAACACGTTGGCTTGGGTGAGTTTATTCATCACATGCCCGATAACTTGTCGGGCGGTCAGCAGCAGCGTGTGGCAATTGCGCGCGCCTTAGTGCACAAACCTGCATTGGTGATCGCTGATGAGCCAACCGCAAGTCTTGATAGCCAAACTGCCAACAAGGTCATCGACATTATGAAAGGGCTCGGACACGAGCTTGGCACCACTTTTATCGTCGCCACTCACGACCCTCGCATGGCATCCCGTTGCGATCGCACCATTGAATTGGTGGATGGCAAAATTACCCAAACGCACGCAAGTGTGGAGGAGGTTTCATGGGCAAGCTAATTCCAGTTTCCGTTCGCCTTGCTTGGTTGAACCTGCAACGCAATCGCCGCCGCAGTTTGTTGTCGATGCTGATCATCGCCATTGCCGTGTTTGCCTTAACCAGTGCGGGCGGTTTTGGTCTGTACACCTACGACAGTTTGAAAGAGTCGACAGCTCGTGACACGGGGCATCTGACGTTAACCACGCCGGGTTACTTCGCTAAAGAAGAAGAAATGCCACTGAGTAACGGGTTAACTCATGCTGACGACATCACCAAGCAATTGATTGGGTTGAATGAAGTGCGAGGTGTGCAGCCTCGAGTTGAGTTCAGCGGTTTGATTTCCAACGGCAACAAGTCATCGATCTTTATCGGCATTGGTGTTAACGAACGCGAATTCGATATGAAAGGACCGTTTTTGGACGTGCGCGAAGGGCAAACGCTGTCCAAAATTCATGCATCGCGTTATGACCCTACAGAGCCAGAAGTGATGCTTGGCGTTGATTTGGCGAACAACCTAAGCGTGCACGTTGGCGATTGGATTACCTTGCTGGCGACCACTACCGATGGCGCATTGAATGCGTATGACTTCAAAGTACGAGGCATCTACTCAACAGGCGTGCCTGAGCTTGATAAACGCCAGCTTTACGTACACATCAACAGCGCGCAATCGCTGCTCGGTTCAGACAAAGTCAGCGCGTTATCTGTCTTTCTGTTCGATACCAGTTTAACTAGCCAAGTCGAGCAACAAGTGGCTTCGGTTTTGAGTAAGCAAAAGCAGAACTTTGGCGAGCAAGATATTGAGATCACGCCTTGGCAAGAACGTGCGTTCTTCTATCTCAAAGTGAAAGATTTGTACGACCGCATCTTCGGCATCATGGGCGCAGTAATGGCGTTGGTGGTCTTTGTCGCGCTGTTTAACACCATGACCATGTCGGTAACGGAACGCACCCGTGAAATTGGCACCTTGTCAGCACTTGGTAGCTACCCTCGCGAAATTATTGCTGGGTTCTTGCGCGAAGCAGGGTTACTTGCCGTGATTGGCAGCTTAATCGGTGCTTTGTTTACGGCGCTAGTCACCGTCTTACTGATGGTCGTGGATGTGCAAATGCCGCCACCGCCAGGACGCACAGAAGGTTACCCATTGACGATTTACTTCTCTTGGGAGCTGGTGGCTATAGCTGGATTTGCAGTATTGATGATTTGTTTGGTTGCGGCGTTTTTCTCGGCACGCAAAGGGGTGAACAAGCCAATTACGGAGGCACTGATTTATGTTTAATTTCAAATCACTATTACCAATTTCACTGTTGATGGTAAGCAGCATTGCAAGCATGAATGCCAGTGCGAATGAAACAGCGCTAGATGCACAGCAAGTCGCGCAATTGATTGAAAAAGCGGATAGCTACCGCTTGCAAGATGATTCCTCCAAAGTGGTGTCACTGGTGCGCTTATATCAAGACCAAGAATTAGATAAAACCCGCCTTTACCATGTGTACACGCGTCCAAATCGTGAATCGCTGGTGGTGTTCAAATCGGCGGTTGAAGCTGGGCAAAAGATGCTGATGATGGGCGATAACTACTGGCTGCAAATGCCAAAGAGCCGCCGTCCGATTCGAATTACGCCAATGCAAAAACTGCTTGGTGAAGCGTCTATCGGCGACATCTCAACCCTGACGTGGAGCCAAGATTATCAAGGTGAATGGAAAGCGACAGAAACCGTTTCGGTGAACGGAGAGAGTGTTGCGGCTTATCACCTTGCCTTAACCGCGAAAACCAAAGGGGCGAGTTATCAGAAGATCGACTTGTGGTTGTCTGAGCAAGATGCGTTTCCAATCAAAGCCGATCTTTACCTGCGCTCTGGCAAACTTGCCAAGCAAGCGCAATACGGACGTGCAAGCGACAACGGTGAAGACTACGTCAGTGAGATGACCTTGCTTGATAGCATTCAGCCGAGCAAAAAGACCGTTATCGAGTACCAAGAAATCGTGCCTTGGCAACTGGATAACAAGTTCTACAACCCAAGCTATCTGCCTAAAGCCAATACGACTCAGCTTTAGCCTGAACTCAGTAAATAGAACCATGAAAACGAGCAAGGAAGTTACATGAAACCGCACCAGCCTAACCTTAACAAAAGCACCAGTTTGCTGATTGCTGCCTCATTGTGTGTGGGTGCGTCAGCCCCTGCTTTTGCCAATGACGAACTGAGTTTTGAGTGGGATTGGGCTGTCAGTTACGAAACTGCCAAGCAGCGTGACAGCGCATTTATGCAGGCGCAGGGCAGTTCTCGTGATTCACTTAATGCACTGTTGGATGTGCAGGTGAATTATCAGAACTTCAGTGGTTTGTTCGCTCTGTACAGCCAAGGTTTGTACCTCAATCAACAAGGAGAGAGTGAGTGGTGGAGTGAAGCTGATAACCAGTTGCTGATTCGTGAGCTGGCTTGGCTAGGGGAGTGGCAAGTCGGTGATACCACTCTTGATGTGAGCTTAGGTAAGTTGCGCGTGGATTGGGGCGTGGGTTATGGCTACCGACCTTTGGATCTGTTTAAGCCTTATCGACAAAACCCGGTTGGCTTAGTCGCAGAAGAGGGCGCGGGCGTGTTTTCACTTTCACACTACGATATGGCCGGCGAGTGGACGGTGATTGCAACGGATTCAAGCTGGGGGCAACAAGACCAAAGTGCACTTGATCAAGCCGCAGAGCAACAAGGTGTTGGTATTCGTCGTTATGCGCTAGTGGGTGACACCGAGTATCAACTTATTGGTTATTACGATGATGTGCGCCGAGGTTTACTTGGCGCCAGTGCCATTGCTGTGTGGGATGAATCCATCGCCATGCACGGTTCCATGCTGTGGCAAAGACAAAGTGTCGGCTATCAGTTTCAGCTAGGTGATCTTTACCAACCTGTTTCGGTTGAGGAGCAGGGCAGCGCATTCCAAGCCTTAATTGGATTGAACTGGGCAAACCAAACCGGACACAACGTGATTGTTGAATATTGGTACGACAGCCGAGCATGGTCGAAAAGCGAATGGCAACAAGCAATAGGGCGTGGCGAATTACTTTCTCAGATCCCTGATCCCAATGTATCTCTACTTGCGACAAGCTACGCCCAAGGGTTTCAGCATGCCAATATCGTTCAGCATAACGTAATGCTGCACTGGAGTTGGGATGTGGAAGCGTGGGCTGCATGGAACGGCAAAGCAGATATGGGCTGGCTAATTGATGTAACCCCCACGTTGGATGTGATGTTGTCGCCACAAGATGGCGGTGTGATTGTCACGCAGTGGCTTAACTACCAATGGATTGATACCGGCGATCAAAGTGTAGAAGTGGAAGTTGCCGCACGCTTTTTAACCGGAGACGACCAATCTGCTTACGCACAAATCAATGATAAGCATATGATTGTATTTAATATCAAAGGGAAACTCTAAATGTGTTCAGCAAAATCAGTGGTAAAAAGTGGATGGCCGCGTAGCTTATTAGTGACCACGGCATTTTGTCTCTTTATCGCAGCAATGACGCTCTCGGTTTGGGGCGGTCCATTTTACATTCATGTGGCGGTTAGCTTTGGATTTGGCTATTCGGCTATCTTCTTCTCATGGTTGATTGACCGTTTGTTTCCAACCATCCCACGTATGATAGAAGTGGTGTGTTCGCTTGTTGCCTGTTTATTGTTTGGGGTGATTAATGCGCAATTTTGGCTCGGAGAGTATTTTGGTATCTCCGATATGATCCCTGTTGGCTTAATGGGATTACTGTTTAGCGGTATGTGTTATTTCTATTTTTACTCGCGTGAGAAAGAGGCGGTTGCTCAAAGAGAGTTAGAGGCCATCAAACGCGAGAAAGCAGAGCAAGATCGTGCGCTCTTGCTGAGTCAGCTTAAGCAGATGCAAAGCCAGATTGAGCCGCATTTTCTATTCAATACCTTGGCGAATATCAGCGCGCTCATGTCGCAAGATGTTGATAAAGCTAAGCTGATGCTAGAACAGTTAACCGCGCTGCTGCGTGCAACGCTCAAAAGCTCACGTGAAGAGCACACTACTATAGACAATGAAACGGCGTTAATTGAAGCTTACTTGGGTATTCAACAAACTCGTTTGGGTGAACGACTCAGTTACAAGATTGAGGTTGAAGAGGGACTAGGCAGAACCGAGTTACCGCCGATGATGCTACAACCCTTAATCGAAAACGCCATCATCCATGGTATTGAGCCGAAGCGAGAGGGTGGTGAAGTCAGCTTGCTCATCAAGCGCGAACAACAGAACTTGAAGATTGAAGTCAGAGACACGGGTGTTGGCTTGAATCACGTGAGTGGTCACATGGGCTCTGGTGTGGGTCTAAGTAATCTCAAGCAGCGAGTTGAAGCTTTGTTCGCAGGGCAAGGAGAGGTCTCTATCAGTGAGTCTGTTCAGGGTGGCGTTTGTGTTCGCCTGAGTTGGCCAATGGAATCGTAATCAAGGAAGAAAGGAATGAATACAGGGTTTACTGCCATTATTGCTGATGATGAACCGCTATTGAGGCGTCATCTTGATAAAAGCCTAGCTGAAGTGTGGCCAGAGTTAGAGGTGATAGCCAAAGTCGCCGATGGTGAACAAGCGTTGCAAGCCATTGAGCAAAGTCAACCTGACATTGCGTTTCTAGATATTCGTATGCCAGTTTTGGATGGCATGACATTAGCACAAAAGCTCAATCAACTCGCCAATCCACCTTTGATTGTGTTTGTCACCGCGTACGATGATTACGCCATCAAAGCTTTTGAGCAAAATGCTGCCGATTATTTGCTTAAGCCTATCTCGGATGAGCGCCTCCTGACGACGTGTGAAAGAGTGAAAGCACGCCTTGCTAAGCGAACACAAGAGAGCAGCAATGTGCAGATGAGCAGCCTGTTAGAGCAGTTGCAGCAATTATCCGCGCCACAAACGCCGCAGTATTTACAGTGGATTAAAGCGACGCAAGGGGAAGATATTCATCTGATCGCCACGTCTGATGTGTTGTATTTCAAAGCGGAAGAAAAATACGTTTCTGTGTATGCCCAACAAGGACAAGGCAAAGTGCAGGAGTATTTGATTCGTACATCGTTGAAAGAGTTGATAGGGCAGCTTAACCCAGAACAGTTCTGGCAAGTGCACCGTTCAAGCGTGGTGCAAGTGTGCAAAATTAACAAAGTAAACAAAGACTTTGCTGGAAGAATGTTTGTGCATGTTGGAGAAACTAAGCTCCCTGTGAGTCGTGCATCTCAAAGTTTGTTCAAAGGGATGTAATCGCTAGAACTGCTCACTCTTTACACTGTAAACTCGCTGCTCATTTGTTTCGGCAACGAAAACAAAAAGCGCCTAAGTCATCAGACGTTAGGCGCTTTTGTCGTTTTATAGCGACGACTTCTCCGAAGAGATGAATGGGCTTATTCGCTGATCGTCACTTTCTCGATAATGATTGGATCGCATGGCACATCATCGTGACCAAGCTTAGAGGTCGTTTTCACTTTCGCGATGCGGTTTACGACATCCATACCCGCGGTTACTTTACCAAACACGGCGTAGCCCCAGCCTAGGTTGGTAGTTGCGGTGTGGTCTAGGAAATCATTGTCTTCCAAGTTAATGAAGAACTGTGCTGTTGCAGAGTGCGGAGCATCGGTACGCGCCATTGCGATAGTGCCAACAAGGTTCTTTAGACCACGGTTTGCTTCGTTCGCGATAGGGGCGCGTGTTGGCTTTTCTGCCATGTCTTCGGTATGACCGCCACCTTGGATCATAAAGCCGTCGATAACGCGGTGGAAAATGGTGCCGTCGTAGAAGCCATCTTCACAGTATTTTTTGAAGTTCTTTGAGCTAACTGGCGCTCGTTCTAGGTTCAATTCAATTTCGATGTCACCGAAATTGGTGGTCATAATAATCATCTTGTTTGCCCTTGTGGGTGCTAAGTTGGCGGCATTATAGCTAAGTCGCATTATGATAGCAGAAATAAAAACAGCGACGTTTTGGCGTCGCTGTTTGCATAGTGAATGGGTCAGGAAAGCGTTAAACCGTAAAGCGACCGACCAAGTCGTACAGCTCGTTAGCCTTGTGGTTAAGGTTGCCACTGCCTGCTCGGTTTTGGTTGGCAAGGTGTGCCGACTGGCTGCTTTGTTGAGAGATCACTTCAATACGTTGTGAAATCTCTTGCCCAACTTGGCTTTGCTCTTCAGTTGCCGTTGCGATAAGCGTGTTCATGTCCATGATGTTAGCAATTGCGGCTTGGATTTCTTGCAGTGCGGCAGAGGCTGCTCGTGCTTCTTCAACCGTTGCTTCACCACGCGCTTGGCTTGAACCCATGGCTTTCACTGCCGCATCCGAACCAGACTTCAATTGCTCAATCATTTGGTGAATTTCGCCTGTGCTGTCTTGAGTGCGACTTGCCAGTTTACGAACCTCATCGGCAACGACTGCGAAGCCGCGACCTTGTTCGCCTGCACGGGCTGCTTCAATGGCTGCGTTCAGTGCCAATAGGTTGGTTTGTTCGGCGATGTCTTGAATCACTTCTAGCGAAGAAGAAATGTTTTGTACATCGCTCTCTAAGCGAGAGATCACCGTGCTGGCTTCCGACACCTCTAGCGCGAGCGCTTCGACGGAGTTCGCTGCCGAATCAACAATGTGTTTCGCTTGCTGTGAATTTTCATCGGCGTCTTTGGCGGATTGCGCCGCTTGGTTAGCGTTACTGGAAATCTCGTGCGCTGTTGCTGTCATCTCGGTCATTGCCGCTGCGACTTGTTCGGTCTCTTCACGCTGACCAGAAGCCAACTCGTCCACTTGCGATGCTCGCTGTGACATGTCGTTGGTCTCTGAAACGACTTCTTGCCCGACATGGCTAACACTCTTGATTATGCCTTGCAGGCTTTCAACGAAGATATTGAAGTTACGGCTCAACTGAGTGAACTCCGGCACGCTTGATTCTTCCATACGCGCGGTTAAGTCTGCATCGCCTTGCGCGAAAGAGTGGATTGAGGCATCAAACTGCTCGATAGGCTTCATGATGCTGCGGTTAACAAACACCGCGAAGACCGCTACGATAGCTGCAATCGAGACACAGAACAGAGCAATTGCCGTCAGTGTGGTGTTGAGGGCCTGATGCGCGGCTTCTTCCATGTTTGCCACAATGGCGTCGATATCGTCAGTGTAGAAGCCCGTACCTAACATCAAATCCCATTCAGGAATGAAGACCGAGTAGCTGAGTTTCGGTAGTGCTTCGCTCTGACCGAGTTTCGGGAAGTAATAAGTCGTGAACTCACCAGTTTTGGAATTTTTGATCAAATCCTGAATCAGGTAATTGCCTTTCTTGTCCTGCAAGTTATAGAAGTTCTCTCCGATGCCTTTGGTGTTTTTACCCACCACGACACGCACGCCTTTTGAATCGTAACCGAAGATGTAGCCGGATTGGCCAAACTCCAACTGTTTCAAGATAGGCAGTGCTGCTTCAAGTGGGGCATTTTGAGCGAGTAGTGGCTCGACGGCGGAGCGCGCCATTTGGACGTAGTTTTTGAGCTCGGCTTTTTTCATCTCCATCATTTGACTTCGAGTCTGCTCAATCTCGTGTTCGTTGTAGGCTGTGGTTTGTAGATAGGTGAACCACATCATGCCTATTGCCATGGTTAGAATTGGAATTATTGAAAGGATATATAGTCGTTTTCTGATCGTCAGATTCATAGAGACGTCCTTCTCTCGGCGCAGCGTTACAAGTGACAAGCTGAATAAGCTTGCCTGATAAAAGTGTTAATACTTATTGTTGTAATGCTTAGAGATTAACCGAGTTAATCAATCAGAAGTACTGGAAATTTGTAAATCTAGACGAAGGTCGTAGCATTTTTAAGCGGGATCACAATTAACGTGAACACGACCCACTATTGCAACGAGAAGTCCCTGTTAACCAATATGAGACGCGATACCTATTCTTTGCGAATTTGAGGTAAAGCCAGTCAGCAACAGGTTTAACGAGGCGCCAACGCAGTGGAGCGTAGAGCCAACCGCGACCAACTAATTGCCACGCACGATGAGTCACGTCCAACCCAAGCAGAAGCTCCCCCTTTTCGTTGAGGGCGTGCAAAATGGTGTTGGCTTGTTCAGGATCGATCTGAGGATAATCTGCGAATGCATCACTATAGATATCGACGGTTTTGATTTGCTGCTTGGCATCGCGTTGTTTTAGCGCTTTCATCTCTTTGGCACAAAGCGGGCAGGTTCCGTCATAAAATATGGTGAGTTTTGTCATTGCGTTTTTCTTGTTTGAGATTTTCTAATCGCTTTTACGTGGCGAATTTTCTTTTGGTTCATTGTTTTGCAAGTAATGCAGCCAATTGTCGCGAATGTTGCCGTAATTGAATTGGCAGAACTCTTTGCGATCACGCAGGTAGTCTTTTTCTACTTCATCGAGTAAGGCTTTGTATTGCTCAGGATCACTACCGTACACCAGACATAACGTTGAAAAGTAACGCTGCAAATCAAAGCTGTGTTCGTCAATGTACTCGCCAAAATCGTAGTAGTCCGGTCTGTCGTCGGATTCGAATGCGAACATGTCGGCGGCGCTAATGGCCATATCTGCGCCATCTTCTAGGAAGTCAATCATTAAAATAGTGGCAAAATTATCGACCGCATCTTCTTCTTTTCCGAGAACAGGGATGCTTTGATCTTCGATGTAAGCATGTCCAGCTTCATGAAGTAAAGTGTGCAATAACGTATCTAGCGCCCCTGTTTTTGGGGATTTTCCGAAGCGTTCTTCATACTGATTATTGGAGAAGTAATTGAGCGACTCCAAATAAAAAGTGTAAGGAACGTATATTGTGTGTGTATCAGGGTCATACATTGGACCATCTTCTCCGCCGTAAACCAGCGTGAGAGCTTTATCAAATGGAAAGTAGGCCTGAGACAGCTCAGCAAAGATGGTGTTTACATCGCTGCTTTGAATCGATTGTTGGGCGATTTTTTCATGAGTTGTCTCTACGGGAGAATATTGAATACGAATGTTTTCAGCTGCTGTAGCTGATGAGACGACGCTGAGTAATAGCGCAGCGCAAAGCGAATGAATGTTCATGTGGGACTCTTGTTATTGAATAACTTGTATAAAAAATTATACATGTTTTTGCCTGATGCATAGTTGGGGTTGTACTCATTAGTCAAAGTCGGGACGTCGGTCTCGAAAAGCAATCATGATAACATCGCATATTTCGGCTGCTTGGTTCTCTAGGGCGTTTATCAAGACCTCTTGGATAAGAACGGCGGTGAAGTTATTAGCTATGCATCGTTTTCTAAGAAGCTTACTGAGTAACTGTGCTTCGATTTTTATCTGTGAAAATGATAATAGGCAGTTAATCATTGCAAGGTTTAACCATGGGGTTGGTGAATGTCACTGAATTGAAGAAAATTATCAGCGATATGTTATAATCCTGCTCCGTTGTGACGAAAACGTTTGTTGCAGCCTGAGAGTTTCCTTGGATTCGGCTCGTTTATACACCATGAGCCAGAGTTGAAAAGCTACGACAGGAACAGGCAAACCCAATTGTTTTGAACGCGCTCTCGGCGTTTAGCGGTTACAACGGGAAGGAACTTTGTTTGATAGTAATTGACACATTCTGTTTAAGTAAGGGAGCCCGAAGTGGTTCAGAAAGTGTCACCCAGAATTTACTCACAACACGACACCCCAAGCGATAACGCACAGGTATTGCGAGGGGCCATTTGAAGGAGCTGTATCAGCTCCTTTCACATTTAAGGGCTTGCTAACAGCGTAAAAACTGACACATCGCTTAAGGAGCGCCCCTTAAACTAGCCTAAGGCGCATCTACACCAACTTTTTGAGTATTTTCGAAACAATAAAGCGAGAAAATTTGCTATTGAACGAAGGTTAAACTAACACTCATTCATTACGGAGAATGAAGAGAACAATAATAAGAGGCGATATGAATCATTTAATATCTGTAGGTGCACTGGAGTCCTTCTTGGTCGCAATCAGTGTGCTTTTCCTGGGGCATTTTATTAATGCTAAGCTACCGATTTTAAAGAAATTCAACATACCTGAGCCGATTGTAGGTGGTCTTATTGTAGCCTGCATGATTACTGCTCTTCATTTCAACGGCATCGATTTAGAGTTCGACTTGCCATTACAAAATACGTTTATGTTAATGTTTTTTGCGACAGTTGGTTTGGCCGCAAATTACACTCAGTTGATGAAAGGAGGTGCGAAGGTTTTTATCTTCTTAGCTGTCGCATCGTTTTACATCATCATACAAAACGGCGTTGGCGTTTCACTTGCGGCGGCGCTCGGTTTAGATCCTTTGATGGGGTTAATTGCTGGCTCGATTACTCTGTCAGGTGGTCATGGTACAGGTGCTGCGTGGTCACAAACCTTTCAAGACGTGTATGGATTGGATAACGTCTTAGAAATTGCAATGGCATCAGCGACTTTTGGTTTGATCATCGGCGGTATCATTGGTAGCCCTGTAGCGCAGCGTCTGGTGGAAAAGAACAGCATAGAGTCTGAGTATGGTCGTGGTGGTCGAGATGCCAAAACTCACGAGAAATTCCCGGAGTTGGTGACTTACAATGAATACGAAGAAGATAAAGTAACGGCGAAAAAAGTGGTGGAGAAACTCTTCTTCCTACTGATCTGTGTTACTGGGGCCAAGTATGTCGAGCAATGGGTAAGCACGTATGAAATCTCATGGCTGATGATTCCAGACTTCGTATATGCGCTATTCATTGGTGTGATCATTACGAATTTCTTGGAAGTGACCAAGATTCGTAAGTTAGATGCCGAAACGGTCGATATGTTAGGTACGGTATCGCTATCTCTGTTCTTAGCGATGGCTCTGATGAGCTTGAAGTTATGGAATATCTTCGATCTAGCGATTCCATTCTTGGTTATTTTAGCTGTGCAGTCTGTCGTCTTAGCAATCTTTACGTACTATGTTACGTTCAAAGTGATGGGAAGCAACTACGATGCTGCTGTTATTGCAGGGGGGCACTGCGGTTTTGGCTTGGGTGCAACCCCAACAGCCGTAATGAACATGGGTTCGATCGTTAACCGATTTGGCCCGTCGCCACAAGCATTTATGGTGGTGCCAATTGTGGGCGCTTTCTTTATCGACATCGTCAACTTAATTATCTTGCAAGGCTACATTTCATTCCTTGGTTAAAGTTAAGCTGATGAGCTCCTAGAGGCGAAATAAAAACGGTCACAACACTGGTTGTGACCGTTTTTTTATGGCTTGGCTTGGTCGTTTATTGAACGAAGAATTATTGGATAGTTCGGCTGAACTTGAGGCTAGCTGTCCAACCAAGAATACCAATGAAGGCGTAAATGCCAACGTTTAACCAACCCGCTTGAGGAATGGTATTGAATGGGTTTGGTGTAATAATGGCGTGCAGCGGAAGGTAAAGCACTTCGGAGAAAAAGTGATCTAGCCCGTAGTAACCAAAAAGTGCGATAGGCATCCAACGTAGCGCATAAATGGCGATAAACAAAATGACCAGTGGTGAGTTCACTTTTTGTGAAATAGCCATCGCAGTTAATGCCAGCGGTAACAGCAGAATACCGGCGAACAACATTCTGATTAAAAACTCTCCCCAATGCAGCAGCACGTAACCTAACGAGGCTTGGCGGTACAATAAAGCCAATTGGTGATCAGTAGAGATGTTCAGCAACCACAACATTAAATTTGCAGCGAGTACGAGCACCGAGCAGACGAGCGGAATCACCAATAAGCCAAACCCTAGCTTCACTAAATGGGTTTTTATGTCACTGACAGGCATACTGCGCCAAAACATAATGCTGCCTTCCGCCCGTTCTTTGCGTAGCGTTCTTGGGAAGTACTGAACGGCTAACAAGATAGACAGCAGCCCTGCTCCTCCGGTAATCAACATATTGACGTCATCACCAAGCTCTTTGTGAATGTCACTGACATCGCCACCAAAGCTCATTTGGAAAAACATATTGTGTTGTAGAGTGTCGTTACTCATTAAACTCACAAAGAGAATAACTCCACACGCCAACACAAACAGTGGAATACGTAAAACAAGAGGGTTTTCTAACCACTCTTTTTGCAATATCGCGACAACTGAACGCATTACGCTGCCTCCTTCTGCAATGCTAAAAATAAATCCGCTAATTTCACCCCATGGATGGAACCCATTGTTTCTGCTTGTTGGGCATACTGGGCTTTGAGTAACCATTTCGTTGAACCGAGGCCTTTTTGTGACGAGAGTGGGTTCATCGCTTCAATTTGTGTGCGGTGCTCGTCGTTGGCTTCAAGAATGAAATAGTCTTCACTGATACTGTCCATCGAGGTTTGCAGAACGGGGCGACCATGCTTAAGAATCAGAACATCTGTCAGCAAGTGCTCAATCTCTGATACTTCATGACTGGCGATGATCAACACGCGCTCGCCGTCGTGAAACCATTCCAATAAGTGACGATAAAACGTCTCGCGATACACGAGATCTAACCCGAGTGTCGGTTCATCCAATATGAGGATTTGGGTGTTGGTCGCGATCACAATCGCGAGGTGTAATTGCACCTTCATCCCTTTGGATAAAGATTTGATGCGCGCACGAGGTTTGATGTCCGTTTGACGAAGTAGCGTATCTGCTTGGGCGCGATTGAACCCTGGATGCACGCCCTCGGTATAGTTAAGCAGTTGAGCAACGGTCATCCAATCTGGCAGAACGTTGACATCCGAGATGTAGGATAAGCTCTGCATTATCTTGTCGCGTTGCATAATAGGTTCAAATCCGTTGATACGAATAGTGCCCTGATATTCATGTGCACCGAGTAGGGCATTAATAAGCGTTGATTTACCTGCGCCATTATGGCCGAGTAAGCCAAGTACTTGTCCTGCATGTAGGTCGAAACTCACTTCATGCAGTGCTTCTCCTTGTTGCTGATATTGCTTGGAGACGTTGTTTACACTGACTAATGCGCTCATTGGTCACCTTTCAAGTGTGGTTTTAGTTGTTGAATGAATTCGTCGAGTGACATATCCAGACGCTGTATTGTGTCGGCTATCTGCGGAATTTGTTGCTGAAGAAAACGTGCCTTCTCGTCTGCGAGTAATTTGAGCTTTGCTCCTGAAGCGACAAACATACCTTGACCGCGTTTTTTCTCCACTAGCCCGTCATCAACAAGCAATTGATAGCCTTTCATAACGGTGAGGTGGTTAATTTTCATATCTGCAGAGATGCTACGGACGGAGGGCAGAGCATCGCCTTCTTGCCAGACACCTTGCAGTATTTGCTGCGTGATCTGGTCTGCCAACTGTCGAAATATCGGTTGGCGATCATGCCAATTAGTCATGAGTGAATCTCTTGGTTGAGATGGTGTTATATATATGTATAACACCTAGTGCGTTAGAGAGAAAGTAATAATTTAAAACCTAGTGTATCCGCCTGTCTTATTCGCTCTAAATATCCACCTATGTGGTCGTTGTTTTGAGGTTTTGTTTTATATGGAAATTAATTGCTTCTCATAAGTTGAGAAGTGTTGTTTTTCTCTTCCCATCAATACACTTATCGCCTGTTCTAAATGAATATTCTCACTGAATGATAATTAGCATAATTTTAGGTCTGCCTATTTCTTACTTGATGAGAATCAATGGTCAAAGAGGCCTAGAAAACAAAAGTTTCGAGAGGCAATCTGACTGGCTTAGGCACCTATCTCACGTTGAGCGCGTGCTCAATGAATGAGAAAGAGTAGAGTAAAGAGGTCTCATGAATCAGGTAATATCTATCGGCCCACAGGAGTCGTTCCTCGTCGCAATTTGCGTGTTGTTTTTAGGGCAGTTCATCAATACCAAGTTACCAACCTTAAAAAAATTTAATATTCCAGAGCCAATTGTTGGTGGTCTAGTGGTCGCTTGCGTCATCACGACGATGCACTTAAACGGTGTGGATGTTTCCTTTGATTTACCACTGCAAAACGTCTTTATGCTGATGTTTTTTGCAACCGTTGGCTTAGCGGCAAATTACACCCAACTGATTAAAGGCGGTGCGAAGGTTTTCATCTTCCTAGTTGTGGCATCGGTCTACATTCTTATCCAAAATGCGGTCGGCGTGTCCTTAGCAACAGCGTTGGGGTTAGATCCACTCATGGGGTTGATCGCCGGATCCATTACGCTTTCTGGCGGACATGGAACTGGAGCTGCGTGGTCGCAAACTTTTCAAGAAATGTATGGTTTGCATAATGTTCTAGAGGTGGCAATGGCTTCTGCTACATTTGGCTTGGTGATGGGCGGGATTATTGGCAGCCCTGTTGCACAAAAGCTACTAAACAAACACAACTTGGAATCGGAATACGGACGCACCAATCAAAGTCATCAGAGTTTCCCTGAACTGGTGACGTACAACGAACATGAGGAAGATCGTGTCACAGCGAAAAGAGTCGTTGAAAGCTTGTCCATCATTCTACTTTGCGTGACAGGCGCGAAGTATCTCGAGAGTTGGGTAAGCAGTTTTGACATCAAGTGGCTAATGATTCCCGATTTTGTGTATGCGCTGTTTATTGGTGTTGTTATCACTAACATCATGGAAGTGACGAAGGCGCGCAAGGTTGATTTAGAAACCGTTGATATTCTTGGCACGGTTGCACTATCTCTATTTCTTGCCATGGCCTTGATGAGTTTGAAATTGTGGAATATTTTCGATCTTGCGATCCCATTCCTTATTATTCTTGCTATTCAGTCGGCAGTGTTGGCGATGTTCACTTACTACGTAACATTCCGCATGATGGGAGGCAACTACGATGCGGCGGTGATCGCTAGCGGACACTGCGGTTTTGGGTTAGGTGCTACACCGACTGCGGTCATGAATATGGGCTCCATCGTGAGTCGATATGGTCCATCACCACAAGCATTTATGGTGGTTCCAATTGTCGGTGCATTCTTCATCGACATTGTGAATTTAGTGATTTTGCAAGGGTGCATCGCTTTTATTCGATAACATTCGCTTTTTTACCGAAATAACAAAGCCAGCACCTATACGCTGGCTTTGCTATTTGTAACACGAAATCTTGTTTGCCTGACTTCAAGCCGTGAAATCAATGCGTTACTATGACGACATAGTGTTCAATTTTGCAGCAGCATGAGGTACCCACATGTCTGAAAAAATATCGACGTCGGCATTAGCGAAAATGCGCAAGGTAGAAGCTAAGCTGCTGTTTGCCGATCTCAAACGTGCAGGCTACATCGTTCGCCAAGATGAAAAGTGGATTTTGACCGAAGAAGGGGCAAAGTTTGGCGGTGAGTATGTGGATCACCCTAAATTTGGCCAGTTCATCGTCTGGCCGACCAACTTACATATTGAGCTGACTCCCAGCTCAGGGAAAACATTGAGCGCGACACAACTGGGTGAAAAGCTGAAATTGAATGCGAAGCGCATGAACCAGCTTTTGAGTGAACTGGGTTGGTTGACCAAATCCGAAGAGGGATGGAGTGTCACAGAAGCTGGTGTGCGCGCTGGTGGGCAGCAAAGAACCGATAAAGAAACACAAAATACCTTTGTCGTATGGCACGATGTGGTGCTGCGTAACAAGCGTCTTAAGCAGTCTGTCATTGAGTTTTTAGGGCAAGACGCGGAGTCACATTCTACGGATAAATCGTACTCAAGCTTTCGCCAAAAATTTGAAGCCAAGCACCGAACATTAGATGGGCATTACGTACGCTCTAAGGGTGAGTTGCTCATTGACAACTGGCTGTACTTGGCTGGTGTAGTGCACGCTTATGAGCGTCAGTTGCCGATTGACCAAGATGTCACTAGCGATTTTTACTTGCCAGGTGGCAAAGTCTATTTGCAATTTTGGGGAAGTGACGATGGGGAGATGGCTCAGGCCGACCGTGAGACCATTCGTACTGTTTATGAGCAGCATCATTTCAATCTTATCGAAGTCGAACCGAGTGAACTAGACAAGTTGGATGAAGTGCTTCCTAAGCGTCTTCGTCAGTTTGGTATTAAAGCTTATTGACGACTTAAGCCCGCTGTTCAGATAAGAAAAAACCCGTGTTCAACACGGGTTTTGTATTTTTAGTGTATTTCTAGGCTGCCATCCTATGGGTTAAAAGCCTTTGATGTTTTCTGCTTCTAGCTCAGAGAAGTACTTCACTGTCTTCACTTTCAGTTCTTGTTGAGCTGGTTCGTCGCATACGATCACCGCTTTAGGGTGAAGCTGAAGTGCAGAAACTGTCCATAGATGGTTTACACAACCTTCCACGGCTGCTTCAAGTGCCTGAGCTTTGTTATGGCCAGTGACCAAGATCATCACTTCCTCTGAGTCTAGAAGCGTACCAACACCGATAGTCAGCGCGTATTTAGGCACTTGGTTGATGTCGCCGTCAAAGAAGCGAGAGTTCGCAATGCGAGTGTCTTCAGTGAGGGTCTTGATGCGAGTACGAGAAGAAAGAGATGACGCTGGCTCGTTGAACGCGATGTGACCGTCGTTACCCACGCCGCCCATGAACAGGTTGATCTTGCCGTAAGACTTAATTTTGTCTTCGTAACGCTTACATTCTGCGTCGTGATCGTCTGTGTTACCGTTCAGTAGGTTGATATTTTCTTCTTGAATATCAATGTGATTAAAGAAGTTGTTGTACATGAACGAGCGGTAAGATTCTGGGTGATCCGCAGGGATGCCAATGTACTCATCCATGTTAAAAGTCACGACGTTTTTGAAGCTGACTTCGCCGGCTTGGTAAAGCTCGATTAGGGCTTTGTAGGTTGCTAGAGGAGTGCCACCAGTTGGTAGACCCAGAACGAATGGACGCTCAGCAGTAGGTTTAAAGTCGTTGATACGCTTAGCGATATGCGCAGCTGCCCACTTACCTACTTGTGCTGCTCGAGTTAACGGGATAAGTCTCATTTTGTGCCCCTAGTTATTGGAATTGACGATGTACTGAAACATTAATTCGCATTATAAAATAAGTAATGGCGAACTGCTATTGTTTTAGGTCAAAATTTTGCTTTTTCTTTAACCAATGTTGGTTTTGTCGACGATTTTTATATCTAAATGCTTTTATAAGACGATTTTTTACAAAGAAATTGCATTATGAAACTGACGAATCAATAGATAAAATTTATGATCTAAATTAAGTTCTGCCTTCGCACTTAACCTTGTTTTTTAACAACCTACAGAGTGCGAAATCGCATACGAACTTCAAATATTATGGGTTAGATATGGCATGGCGCTCATTCTTTAACCATAATTGAAATGTGTAAACCAGTGAGGAATTCGGTATGAAAAATGAGTTAGATCCGAGCAAAGTACTACAGGCTTACGAATGTGTGATGAACAACGGTACGCCAACCGAATTTGGTAAAATGTATGAAGGTGTAGAAGCGTTTTCTGACTACGATGGGTACAACGTTTTCTTGAGAGGGAATGGTGTTGAGCTAAAAATTGGCTTCCACAACACCTATCACTTGGAATATGACCAAGAGCATTTGAAAGAGAGCTTTCTGAAAAAGATTGCGACGCTCGCCAAGTAAACGGTCATCACCCAAATATTAAAAAAGCCCTTGGGAGAATGCCCCCTTGGGCTTTAGGAGAAGAAATGAGCTTGTCTTGCTCGCTCAGTAAAGTCAAACGAGCTTTCGCCTACTGCTAGAAAAAGGCGAGAACTAGGTTATTGGTTATTAATCGTCTTCAACCAAACTCTCTTCAATGTATTCTTCTGTGGCGTCAGGCTTGTTACGACCATTTAGCGTATGGAAGCGCTTGCGACCACGAGCAAGTTGGGTGTACTTTAGCCACGTACGCTCAAGTTTTGTTTTTGCTTTGCCCGGGTTTTCTAACACCTTGATGAAGTGTTTCTCTTCGCTGTTTTCAGGTGTTAATTCGCCTGACTCTAAGCCAAGCATTGTATCCCCATAAATTGTTAGGATTTCCTCTTCTGAAAGAGTAAAATCGCCAGACTTTGCAAAGCCGCGTGGGAATTTTACGTTATCGTAAAAACGTTTTTTGCCATGACGGAATTCAGTGTCAGACATGTCAACAGCCTCTGTAACCGTTATTGATGAATGTAGTGAACTTACGGCGAAAATTAGGCTTAAATCTAACAAAAGAAAAACAAAACTTTTTTGTCGTCATGATTTTAATTAGTTGTTAATCTGGTTTTATATTAACCAGGAGATGGTTTATGGATGTAAAAGTCTTTCGAACATTTTTAGAGCTGGCAAGAGTTCGTCACTTTGGACGTGCTGCTGAGAACCTTTATATTACCCAAGCCGCTGTGAGCGCACGTATCAAACAATTGGAAAGTTACTTCGATACGCAATTGTTTATTCGTGATCGAAATAACATAAAGTTGACCTCTGCAGGTGAGCGCTTAATCAGCTATGCCGAGGTAATGGTCACTACATTGCAACAAGCGAAGCTAGAATTATCGCTTGAAGATGGCAAAGCGCTGCAACTAACGTTAGGTGGCACGCCAAACATTTGGGACGCTTATTTACAGAATTGTTTAAGTGTCGTCACAGATTCGTTTGGTGGTTATGGCTTCATGGCAGAAGTGATGGGACGTGAGATGCTCAGTCGTAGCTTGCTAGAGCGCACGTTAGATATGGCATTTGCGTTCGATCAGATCAAAGCTGATGAGCTTAACTGTAAAAAAGTGGCAGATGTTGTTCTCGTTCTGGTATCAACTGAGAAAGATTCTTTAGACACCGTTTTCGAAAACAAATATGTGTACGTTGACTGGGGGACGCGTTTCTCCTCAGAGCATTCTGAACGTCACCCTAAGATTCCGGCTCCATATTTACGCACTTCAACAGCGCGTATCGCATTGGACTTTATTTTAGAGAAGGGTGGAGCCGCGTACTTACCAATCTCTCTCGTGGAGCCATTTATCGCTAATGGGCAGCTTCACAAGGTGTCTGGAGTAGAAGATTGGTGTCGCCCTATCTATTTGAGCTATCGTAAAGCTAGCTCGTCTGTAGACGCGATTAAGCAAGTGGAAGAAATTGTCAAAGAGATCGATCCACTGACCGCTTACAGTTTTCAGCAAATTGGTTCTGGCACTTCCGACGAATAGCGTTGAATGAAAAGTCAGAAAAACGAAAAAGCCGCCTTGAGAAATCAAGGCGGCTTTGTTTTTATCTCGATGAATCGATAGTTATGGTAAGTCAAACAACAGGGCTGTTGTGCTTTCGTTTGATGTATTGCGCAAAACAACCTTACTTTGGTGTTCAATCTTCGCGCCGTCGCCAGCCGTCAAAGTGGTATTGTCGACACTAAGGCTGCCTGTCACTTGATGGATGAATAGATTTCGGCCCGACTCAATCTCAAAGTTTAGTTCGCTACTTGGCTCAAGAATTAACTGATGCAAAGTCGCATCTTGCTTGATAAGTAGCGTGCCGTTTTCTCCAGTTGGAGTTGCGATAGTCGTTAACCCAGGATTGCGCCCAAAATCTTTTTGCTGATAACCTGGTTTGGTTCCAAATGCGTTTGGTTGAATCCAAATCTGTAGAAACCGCAGCGTATCTTGGTTCGACGCATTGTACTCACTGTGGTAAATCCCTTTCCCTGCCGACATGAGTTGGAATTCACCTGCAGGTAGTGTTTTGACGTTACCTTCACTGTCTTTGTGTGCGATAACACCTTCCAACACATAGCTGATGATCTCCATATCACGGTGGCCATGTGTATCAAAACCCGCGCCAGGCTTGACTACATCGTCATTAATGACTCTCAGCTCAGAAAAGCCCATATGTTGAGGATCGTAGTAGCTACCAAAAGAAAACGTATGTTTGCTATCAAGCCAGCCAAAGTTTGCTCGACCTCGGTCTGCTGCATGTCTTACCGTAATCATAAGGCCTCCTTAAGAGAGCTTTTTGTTTAAAAAGTTATCTAACGCTGCTTTACCTGCGCCAGAGAACGCCAGAGAAACGCTTGCTGCCAGTAATGCTAAGCCAAACTCGTAACCGTTGTTTGCCATGAACAGGCCATTTTCAAAGTGGACAGAGAATATCGCTACCACCATCGTGAACGCCAAAGCAACCGCTGCTGGTCGAGTTAGCAGACCAAGTAAAATGAACAAGCCGCCAAAGAACTCTGCGCTGCCCGCAAGTAACGCCATGAGCACGCCAGGACCTAAACCGATAGATGCCATCCACTGACCTGTGCCTTCTAGCCCGTAGCCACCAAACCAGCCAAATAGTTTTTGTGCGCCGTGCGCCATAAAGATAATGCCGATTGGAACGCGAAGTGATAGTGCGCTGTAACCTGCGTTTGATGTGGTAATTTTCTGTAATAGTGCTTTCATGATTCTGTCCTCTGACTCTTTTCAATGAGTGGGAAGCGTGTGCTCCCGTGCTGTTGAGAACAGTTTAGGTAGAGGCGAACATAAAAATAACGGGAGGATTTTGATAAACTCGTTCTAAAAAATTGAATAGTTGGTTTTTATTTATTTAAATCAATGTCTTGATTTTTATATTCGAGTGTTTATTTGCCGATTACTGTCTGTTTTAAATCAAGGTCTGTCATTATTTTCGATAAACATTTTTGCTGTTAAACAAAAAAAGAGCACATGTACTGTGCTCTATTGCTTTCGCTTTTAACAAGGGAGAAAGGTGCCTTAAAGAAAACCGTCAGAGGTTCATTAAGCTCTCTAATGACTCCTCTACATTGTTGTAGTGATAAGTTCGAATATTACGTCCATCCGTCGCATTAATCTGAATTTCTGAGATCTCGTTATCTGAGTCTCGTTCGATAATTCCAATAGAATGATCTACGGATTTACTGGTAATAACCTTTTGGTTTCTTAATACAATTACGCAAGTATGTAAGTCCATGCCAATTCCCTTTAGCCGACGTTGTTGTGATGTTCTGGATCTAACTTTAGTGTACAAAAGCGCTAATGCCAATAAATCTCAATATTGAGTTCCGAAAATGGCTAATTGTGGGCGCTTAAGCAAGCTACAATAACACTATATTGAACGATGCCTATGAACAATAAATGACAAAAGGCATGAGCAAGGAAAGCACTATGTTTATTCACCCCCATACCTCACTGACCTTCGAGCAGTGTCACAAGGCGCGAGTCGCGCGAGACAGTCGTTTTGATGGGCGATTTTATGTGGCGGTAAAAACAACGGGAATCTTTTGTCGTCCGATTTGCCCGGCAAATTTGCCTAAAGAAGAAAATGTTGAGTATTTCGCTGATAAGACGCAAGCCCTTCAAGCAGGGTACCGTCCGTGTTTACGTTGTCGACCTGACAGCGCGCCTGGATCTTGGGCATGGAAAGGTGTCGAGACGACCTTTCAACGAGCGATTTCGTTAATTGATAGAGGGGAGTTGCATCACCATTCGGTGTCTGAGTTGGCTGAGCGTGTTGGGATTTCTGACCGTTACTTACGTATGTTGTTTGAGCAGTATCTAGGTATGTCACCCAAGCAGTATGCGCAATATCAGCAACTAATGTTCGCCAAACAGTTGCTTCACTCCAGCTCTATGTCGGTCACCGACGTGGGGTTTGCATCAGGTTTTAACAGTACGCGCCGCTTTAACGATGCTTTTCAAAAGTTTCTCAAACTAACGCCTTCTCAAGTACGCCGTAAAGAGTTTGATGGTGCGGGTTGCAATCGAATTGCCTTACCTTATCGAGGTGAGTTGAATTGGTCGCACATGTTGGACTTCTATCGTTTGCGAGCGGTTGAGGGGGTTGAGCTGGTGAGTGATGAGAGTTATCAGCGCAACGTTTTTTTGGATAACAGCAAAGCCTGGTTTAAAGCGACAAAAGGTGAAGGATACTTAGAACTGGCGTTTGAAATTGAAGACGTAACGAAGCTGCAAAACTTGGTGTCTGACATTCGTCGTATGTTCGATCTTGACGCTGATATTTGTACTGTTGAGCAGCATTTGGAGTATGTTGCGCCTGGGCTCGTGTCGAGTAAAGGTATTCGTATTCCTGGTGTATGGAATGCATGGGAAGCAGGGGTTAGAGCGATTTTAGGCCAGCAAGTGTCGGTTAAAGCTGCGATTGGTCAACTTAACTTATTGGTGGCCACACTTAGTGGAGAGTCAGAAAAACGTTTTTTCCCGACTCCCAGTGATATTGCGAACGCCGACGTGAGCTTTTTGCGCATGCCGCAAAGCCGTAAAGAGACGCTAGTGCGCTTCGCCCAGTTTATGCAGGACAACTCAGAAGCTGACCCCCAGCAGTGGCTAGCTTTGAAAGGCATTGGACCTTGGACCGTCAGTTATGCTCAACTGCGAGGGCAATCTCAACCCGATTGCTTTCTAGATAAAGACTTAGTGGTGAAAAAGGCGATGCAGCGTTACCCATCACTGAATACGCACACTGCGGCCCCTTGGGGAAGCTACGCGACGTTTCACTTATGGAATCAATCATGAAAACATTTTATACCGAAATGCCGAGTCCACTAGGAACGGTGACTATCCAATCGAACGCTGAGGGCTTACTTGGCATTTGGTTTGAAACATGCACCACTAAGCCGAGTGAGCTGGGGGTGCGAGACGAGCAGCATCCGGTCTTGCGCCAAGCTGTCACCCAACTGGATGAATACTTTGCTGGTCTGCGCAACGAATTCGACTTGCCCCTTGCAGCGACAGGCACTGATTTTCAAAATCAAGTTTGGCAGGCACTAACGACCATTCCATATGGGGAAACGTGGAGCTATCAAGATCTCGCGAATGCGATAGGTAACCCTAAAGCTGTGCGTGCTGTTGGGTTAGCAAATGGGAAGAATCCGATTTCTATCGTGGTGCCTTGTCATCGCGTTATTGGCAAAAGCGGAAAACTGACTGGGTATGCAGGTGGAGTGGAGCGCAAGCAACGTTTGCTCGCGTTGGAGCAAGGCACACCGCTTTAAGTGAGGCGATTCTCATATAGGGATTAAGCGTGCTACACAGGGGTAACGATAGTGTAGAGTTTCATATTCGTTATACGAACAGAAAAAGGACAATAAGGACATGCCTTTCAAAACGGATTTTGATGCCTTCATGAGTGAGTGTTGGCAGCATCACGAGGAAAATCCCGAACAAATTTATGCTCAGCTAGAAACGGCTCTGAGCGAGGTGGAAGACGTTACCCAAATCGAGCGAATATTCGCATTGATGCTGCATACCGCTATTGGGCATCTCCAGAGCCCAGAACAGTTTCTTACTTGTTTAGATCACTTTGATGAACGCAAGGTTGCCGAGAGTTTGGCATTTCAACGCAGTATTGCCGTTGCGCGCTACTTCGTAGATGGCACTGACAATATGGAATTATTGGAAGAGCAAGAACAACGCCGAGTTTACGCTTTGATTTCGAATGAACTTTCTGCACTTGTTCAGCTTGAACTGGCGAGTCAATGGTTGGTGAAGGCAGCGTTAGGAATGACGCCGAACGATGCAGAAGGGCCATTAGCGCGCGCTATCGCGATCACTGCGAACAACTTAGCATGTCAGTACGAAGCGCTGGCTGAGCGCTGTGAGGTTATTTGTCAGCAAAATGGTAGCGACGCGTTTGAGCTGTTCCACGCACATGACTTGTTGATGCAAGTACACTTCCATCTTAGCCAGAAATATAAAGCTAAATTGGATGAAGAGATGCAGCAGCACTGCAAAACGAGCTCGTTGACGTGATCTTAGCGTTGAATGAAAAAAGCCCCGAGCGACTGGCTGGGGGCTTTAGGGTTGTTGACTATGCAGCGATGATTATGCTGCTTGCGCTTTTGCTTGGTATCGTCCTGGTTTATGGTTCATCGCCAAAATCAAGTTCGTTGCGATGGCACCTAGAACAGATAGAGCGATAAGGTGCACATCTACAATGAACAGTGACATCACCACGATGGCACAATCTAACGCCATTTGAACTTTACCCGCTCGAACTCCAAAACGTTCCTGAAGGTACAACGCTAGAATGTTAAAGCCACCCAAACTCATTTTGTGACGGAAAATTACCAACATACCGATTCCAATCAGCCCACCACCCAAAAGTGCCGCATAGAAAGGTTCGATTCGTGAAATCTCAATCACATGATGCAGATGATCGACCGCAAAAGAGACAATCGAAACCGCAATAAAGGTATTGATAGTGAAGCGCCAACCCATGCGCATCACAGATAAAATATAAAAAGGGAGGTTAAGAGCGAAAAATATCTGACCAAAACTGAAGTCACTCACTTTGGTTAGGAAGATCGCCAAACCAGCCGTACCGCCAGTGAGCAATCCTACTTTGCTAAAAAATATCACCCCAAGTGACACCAACGCACTGCCGAGCGTCAGAGCCAAGAGGTTCTCTCTTAGGCTATGATCTTTGTCCATAAATTAATTTCCTTGGTTTAAAAACCGCGCCGGAGATAACACGTCTCACGGACGCGATAGACAGTCGCCAAAATAGCAACTAACAAATCGGCCAATAAAATGTCGCGAAAAGTGATGGATGTCGAGTTTTTGGACGAAATTATGATGATATTAACCTGTTTAACATAATGTACACAGATAGAAAAACAACAAGGAAAAGTTATGATTAAGAAAGTTGGCAACACCCAAATCAACACATTACATCGACTGAGTTGTCACTGTGGAAAAGTTGAGCTGGAACTGGCGTTACCCAATGGTATTGAGAAGCCGAGACGGTGTGACTGTTCTATGTGTCGACGTCGTGGCGCGATTGTAGCATCTGTACCTTTGAACGGTATTCGTATTGTGCAAGGCGAAGACGTCTTGAAGCAGTATCAATTTAATACACACACTGCGAAGCACTTTTTCTGTGGCGAGTGCGGTATTTATACGCACCATCAGCGTCGTTCTGACCCGAGTGAGTATGGCTATAATGTCGGCTGCTTAGAGGGCGTCAACCCATATGATTTGGGAGCGATTGAAGTGATGGATGGCGTTAACCATCCATCCGACCGTTAGGTTACATTGCAAGTTAAGTGACTAATTCTAGGTGTTTTTAAGTAAATAAACCGCTATTCATCCACAAGTGTACCGCAATACTGGCGGCATAACCCAAGGCGATGACGGGAGCCCACTTTAAGTGGCCAAAGAAGGTGTATTGTCCACGCGCGGCTCCCATTAAAGCGACGCCTGCCGCGGAGCCAATGGAAAGCAAACTGCCACCGACACCTGCGGTTAATGTGACCAGTAGCCAGTTGCCCATCGACATGCTTGGTTCCATGGTCAGTACAGCAAACATAACCGGAATGTTATCGACGATTGCAGATAGGACACCAACCATTACGTTTGCCCAGACTGGGTTCCATTGCGTGTACATGACGTTTGAAACCAGTTCGAGGTAGCCAAGTAAACTTAAACCGCCAACACACATTACAACACCGTAGAAGAACAACAAGGTGTCCCATTCAGCTCGAGACACACGATGAAACACATCAAACGGAACCACTGAGCCTAAGCGCTTCAATGCCTGATCATCGCCATTGGCAATTGCCATAGCTGCTTTTTTTGCGAGTGAGTGTTTGAGAGTTTGGCGCAAAAAATATCCGAAAAACTGTAAGTACGCCAAGCCCATCATCATGCCCATAACGGGTGGGAAGTGCAGCACAGCATGGAAAGAGACTGCGGTGGCAATCGTCAAAATGAACAACGCGACAATACGCCTTGCCCCGCGTTTTAGCTCAACGTGTTGGTGAATCGTATTCGGTTTTGTGTTTGGAACAAAAAGTGACATCAAAAATGCGGGAACCAAGTAGTTCACCAATGACGGTACAAACAACGGAATGAACTCAGCAAAGCTGACATGACCGGCCTGCCACACCATCAGGGTTGTAATATCACCAAATGGGCTGAATGCACCGCCAGCGTTGGCTGCGATAACAATGTTGATACAAGCAAGATTGACGAACTTAGGATTATCACCAGAGACTTTCATCACTACAGCGCACATCAAAAGGGCCGTAGTTAAGTTATCGGCAATCGGTGAAATGACAAAAGCGAGAAACCCCGTCAGCCAGAACAACTTTTTGAATCCAAAACCTTTACCAACCATCCACGCCTGTAAGGCATCGAAGAGTTTGCGTTCTTCCATTGCGTTGATGTAAGTCATCGCCACGAGCAAAAACAGCAGCAACTCGGCATATTCCAACAAGTTGTGTTCTAGTGCGGATTTGGCGATTTCAGGCTGGTTGTGCTGAGCAAAGGTGTAGCCAATCAGAATCCAAATTAACCCTGCAGCGAGCAGCACAGGCTTGGATTTTCTCATTTTCAGATACTCTTCCAACATAACCAGTATGTAAGCGAACGAAAAGATAATCAGAGCCGCGTAACCGACACCAGAATTAACAAGATTCAGTTCATTGGTTGATGCAGCAAAGGTGGCGCTAGAGAACAACAAACAGCAGAAAGCCACAATTGGATAGATCGGCATAGACATTTCTCCTTTGTCTGGTTGGAGAAATATTAGCCACAAATGAATGAGTTAGTTGTGAGAGAGCTCGAATTAACAGTAGGAGTTAGGAAATGATAGTGTGCGCCACTATTTTCTGAGTGACGCAATGCTTGCTGCGCCGAATAAAACCGCAGCGGCATATAAACCGTAAGTTAACCAGTGACTAATCTCTAAAAAAGGAACGAGTCCTTGACCTGCCCACATACAGCCTCCGTTTAATGAGCAATGTTGTAATAGTCGAGCCAATTTAAAGGAAATGAACAATGTTTTTTGTGAGTGAAAGCAAATTCTGAAGGATTAGAAAGTCAAAAATTGGTCAGTGAGAGAGAAACCTCATTTTTAACTGGCTAGCTCTAACCCTTTTGAGTTAAAGCTAGCTATATCTAGAGCTGAATGCATTTAGCGTAGGAGCCATTTTTTCAACGGTGAAGCATCAATTGCTTTCACAAGCAGTATGGTTGCAACAATCGTTGCAGGATAGATAAACACATCTTTCGCGAGGTGTTGCAGCCCGATAAATTCAGCGACATTCATCATGACAATTATGATAAGCAGATGGCTAACATATATTCCTAACACGCAAGGAGATAGTTTGAAGACCCAAGGCATGTCGCCAAAATGAGGGTGAGCCAAAAGCCACATAAAGACACCTACAGCCCAGATAACGGTACCGAATAGGAAGTCGTGCGAGTTGAAAGCGATGTCATGTTGCATCAGCCAGTAAGCTTCACCAAAATGCAGTGCCATGCCAAGAATAATGCATCGAACCGTATTGTTTCGCGACCACCGCCACTGCACTTCTCGTGCGAAATAACCTAGAGCAACTAGCAACGTGCTGAAAAAAGGCCCGTTACGAGTAAAGAAAGGCGCTGGCAGGTCGGTAATGGTCGCGTAACTGCCAGCAAAGACCCCGTATATGTATAGCAATACTGCAGTTGGCAGTATCAGTTGCACCATATTGATATGCACGAGAAAGGCAATTAACGCTACGGCAATGACCAGAGCCGGAATAAACCACAGATGAACGAGTCCGCCTTCGATGAGTGAATTGATCGGGGTTGACATTAAGTACCCCCAATAACCTTGCCTTTCGGCGAGATATCCTGCCTCAGCGACCTTCTGCCATTGGAATGGCATCAGTAAACAGATCATGCTCCAAATGAGCCAAACCTTCATTAACGGTTTGGCGTAGTTCTTAAGAGTATCGATAGGTGAGTGACTCAACTTCGGCTGGATTAGATAACCCGAGATGAGAAAGAACAGCGGAACAGCAAAACGAGCCAGTTGGTTGAGCATATAGCCAACCCATGGTATCCCATTCCACTGCCAGTACGTCAGTGCCATCTGGCAATGCAAACCCACAATCGCAAGCATCGCAATGATACGTGCAAACTCTAAGCTGGCTATTTTTTGTTTCTTTGCCATTACATTGTTTACCTAAATAAAAAACTTAGGTGAAAATAGCAGGTTGTTACTGAAGTAATACGTGAAAAAGTCAACAGACTTGCGCTTACATTGAAGCTGTTTCGAAAATTAAGACTTACTTCAAACTTCTTAATTATTAACCTATTAACGCAATCAATACCTGATTCGTGAGTCGAAAATAGCACTGAATAATGGTTAGACCAGTTAACTCGAGATTGCAAAAAAGAACGATCGTGCTAAAAATAAGATTATGCAAAAAGGAAAAGTGACAAAAGAGTTTATTCTGCAGCGGGCTTTTGAGATCGCCAGCGAAGACGGATTAGAAAGTCTTACGATTGGAGAGTTAGCCAAGCAATGCGGTATGTCGAAAAGTGGTCTGTTTGCCCACTTTAATTCGAAGTTGAATTTACAGCTATCGGTGCTTGATCACGCCAATAAAGTGTTCGCTGATCGGGTTATTGAGCCTGCTCGAGAACTCGGGGATGGCAATATCGAGCGTAAAATTCGAGGGTTGCTCGACTCTTGGATGACTTGGAATCACGCATTCCAAGGAAGTTGTATGTTTCTTGACGCTTGGAATGATACGGCAGATAAAGATTGCCCGCTTCAGGCCGGACTGCGTAAATCCATAGACACTTGGCTGAGTTATTTGGAGATCCAAATAGCGAAAGGCAAAGAGAAGCAAGAATTTGCAGCAGACTTAGATACACGCCAAGCAACGTTTGATTTGTACGGTCTCTATTTGAGTGCGCATGTTTTTTACTCAATTAAAGGTGAGCAAGAAAGCTTGCGTCTGTTTTGGCAAGGGATCGACAACTTATTTTCTCGCTGGAAAGGCTAATATCGGTTATTCGCTTCCCAGATTCGTAGACATAAAATCACAAAGAGCGGCTGAGTTCGCTCTTTCTTATCAGCGTAAAAAGCACGACCGTTCTATTTTGTGCAAAGCTGATAGTTAAGGACATGATTATGAGTGAAAAAATTTACTTTAATACATCGCAACGTTTCAGTATTAAGCGCAGTTTGGTGAACATTAGTACTCGGTTACACCATACACTGGCCCCGTCACATGCAAAGAAGACCGCGCGCAAGCTTCTTCTGACACCTGCTCGTACGCAACCTAAAAATATTGAACCTCAAGGGCTTATCAAAGGTGAAATTAAAGGGCATGCAGGCATCATCAAAACCTATACTTTGGGATCTGGACCTATTTGGGTGCTAACTCATGGTTGGTCTGGAACGGCAAGTCAGTTTTATCCACTGATGGAACATATTGCGTCGAAAGGGTTTACTGCTTTGGCGTACGATCATCCGGCACATGGTGGGAGTGAGGGGCAGTATGGGCACATTCCGGGGTTTGTCAGAGGATTAGAAGATGTGTTGGATACGGTCGAGGATATTGTTGGCCTAGTTGGGCACAGCATGGGCACCGCTTCTGCTCTTGAGTGTAGGCACAGTAAGTTAGAAAACAAGCCTTTGCTGCTTATTGCTCCGGTATTAAATTACGTAGAGAACTTATTCGGTAGCATTGCACGTTCCGGTTACTCGATGAAGCTTTTTAATGCTGTGGTTTCAGAAGTTGAAGACCAATTTGGTTATCCGTTACACTCCATTGATCCGATGAAGCGTTTGTCTGAGCGTCCGTCTCACACCATTATTATTCATGATGAGCAAGACAAGTTCACCAAATACAGTGTCTCGGCAAAAGCGGCTGAAGAGATTAAAAACGTTGAGTTAGTGACAACACAAGGTCAGGGGCATGGTCGAGTGATGAAGTGTGAGCAAGTCTTCAGTAGTTTTGACCGTTTGCTCGATAGTGCTTGGTAACCCTTACTTTTACTGATTGATTCGCTCCGTTTTGCGCTAATTCGGTTTGAAAGTAACACCTCAGACTTTTTCGTCTCTGGTGTTGCTCTCCTCGTTAAGAGGTTAAATCCAAAAAGGACAGCCGAAGCTGTCCTTTGTTTATTTAGCAGAACGTCTGCAAGGCTGAAATTAGTTACAGTTAGCTACGCCAACTTCTTTCCAAACGCCCCATTCGCCAGATTGGCTAGGATCGTCACCCTGAGTCCACCATTTCGCTTCCCACGTTTTACCTGCGTGAGTCACTTGGTTACCACCTGTGTACACTGCGCTCGCATCCCATGCGTTGTCACAAGTACCAGGGTTCGGATCGGTTGTGTACTGTGCAACAACCACAGTCGCGCTTGCCGATGAAGACGCTTTACCGTCGCTCACACTTACAGTGAAGCTTAAGCTTGTGTCTTGCGGGTATTCCGCAGCAGTGAACGTGACTTTAGAGCCTTCAACCGTTGCATTCAGACCTTGAGGTAGAGTCCAGTTGAATGTTAGGGTATCGTTGTCAGCATCGCTAGACGCAGCTGCATCTACAACCACAACGTCACCAGCGTTTGCTGTCGCTGGAGCAACAACTTGCGCTACTGGTGCGCTGTTCACTGGGTCAACAACACCTGCTGGTTTCACTGTTACTACAACGAGGTCAGATGCCGTTGCACCCTCGTTATCAGTCACCGTCAGCTTGAAAGTTAATTGCTCTTCAACAGTAACTTCTGCTGCATCAAAGCTTGCTTTCGCTGTGTTTGCACCTGTTAGTACCACTGCTGTGCCAGATACTTGTTCCCAAGCGTAGCTTGCGATGGTGCCGTCAGAGTCTTTTGACAGGCTGCCATCTAGAACCACATTTGCAGGACCTGTTACCGATTGATCTGCGCCAGCTGCGGCTGTTGGTTTACGGTTTGGTTGAGGAACCACACCGCCAGCCATACCTTCGTGCATTGCGTTGAGAATGTCGCCGTTATCCGCGTCGATTTCCCAAGAGAATAGACCCGCAAGACCCAGAGATTTCGCGTAGCTACCTTTTGCTAGCACTGAGCGATGGTCATCAAATGTGATCAACTCACCCGTTGTACGGTTCCATACCCATGGTGCTTCAGCTTGTGCATCGTAGCCGTACTCGAAGCCGTTAATGCCAGTGTTGTTTGCACCTAGCATGAATGACTTAATGCCTTTGTAGTCAATTACGCCATCTTCCCAAACACCTTGCGCTGTGCTGCCCTTCAGTTTACCTGTAGCAGTACCTGTCATTGGGTCGTTTGGATCGGTTAGCGTATCTGGAGTTACGCCTTCCCAGCCACGACCGTACATTGCTGTACCAAGTACTAGCTTGTTTGCAGGAACGCCTTGAGCAAGAAGAAGTTGGATGCCGTTATCTGCTGTGTAAGCAGGACCTTTGTACGGTTCGCCGTTCTCATCAACGCCACTACCGTCACACTGACCAGGACGCATGAATGAACCACAGTAAAGCGCAGTCTGGTGACCAGGAACGTTATTCCAACCGCCGTAGAAGTCGTAAGTCATTGCGAAGATGTAATCCATGTACTGAACTGCATCTGCGTAGTCTACGTCTTCAATCTTGTCGTAACCGACACCGATAGCGGACGTTAGCTCGTAAGTACGGCCTGTCTCAGTTTCTAATTCATCAAGCATTACGCGCAGTTCACGCATCAGTGCGATGTATGCTGGGCCATCGTTTACAGGGTCGCCCTTATCGGCTGCTGCACCGCCGCCGCCAGGGAATTCCCAGTCGATATCAACACCGTCGTAGAATTTCCAAGTTTTCAGGAACTTCTTAACTGATGCGACGAATGTGTCTCGGTTTTTCTTGTCCACGAAATCGAAGAATGGGTCAGACAGTGTCCAACCACCGATCGATGGGATGATTTTTAGATCAGGGTTACGTTGTTTCAATGCCATTAGCATTGCGTAGTTACCCTTGATAGGCGTGCTGTATTCATGACCAGCTTGTGGGAAGCTCTTCTGATAAGCAGCCCAAGGGTCATGGATAACGACTTCATAATCAGGCACACCTGTACAAGCAGTTTGTAGCGCGTTGAAACTGTTGCCGCCAACAGACTTCACAGACTCATTTGGGCCACAAATTGGGATAAAACCGTAAAGGATGTGAGTCAAGTTGTCGACCGGCATATTATCGACTGTGTAGTCACGGCCATAGATGCCCCATTCAACAAAATACGTACCCATCACGACGCTTGGATCGGTATTGTAGGTTTTGTTGTTTGGATCAACATTCATCGTTAGTGGCTTCAGGTGAGAACCATCGGTATCTGCAATCGTGATTTCAGCTGGTGCGCTTTTCGCACAACCTGTCGCATCACATGCTTCGATTTCCATTTGGTATAAGCCACCTTGGCCGTATTCAAACGAAGCTGTCGTTTGGCTACCAGTGATAGGGCCGCTTGCTACTTTTACACCATCAAAATAGACGTTGTAAGTGTCACCAGGTGTGCCACTCCACTGGTTAAATTTAACAGTGATCTTCGCTTGCTCATGGTATTTCACCATGTCGTAGTAGCCTGACGTGGTTTCCATCGCGAGTTCAATTTTAGAAAACTGAAGGTTGTTGGAACCGTACATATCGATACTTGGTGCGGTTGGAGCCGCAACTGCAGCACCTGATAGCGCTAAAGCAACTCCAGCTGCACATAGGTTAAATCGAATCATAACTTCTCTCTCAATCCTTGGATTCATGTTCTACCTAGAACATAGGCTGCTCTTGCACCAGATAAGATGATTGGATTTACTCCACGTGCAAAAGCATCACACTCAGCATTTCAGAGAGTTTTTTTTCGTCAAAAAAAATTAAGACGGTTTTCGAGGCACTTGAGAGAACTTAACTAAAACTCGCACTCTGTTACACAGAAAGTGTCAGACTGAGTCAATAATTTATAAAATCTCAGCAGAAACTAAAATTATTGTTTACTCAGTAACGAGTTGGTTAAATGCGATGAAGGCCTTATTTTGTTGTTTATTAAGGTTTTGTTTCATTGATATAGAAAGAGAATTGAAAGGAAAAATAGCCGTGAAGACATACTAGTCACGGCTGAAGTGTTCACTCAACGCGGCGCGACGTTTAGAGGCTGCACCGGTTTCTGAGCCCTGAACGGTATGCTCAAATCCTTTACGAATGAATCGCTGATCTGGAATAAGAGGCTCAATACGGCGTATTTGAGGTGAAAGATGAGAGCCCGAGATCTGATACGCGGTCTTTCCTAATCCGGTATTCAACGTGATGACCTTGCCATCGAATTCAAATTCCGTCGTAATAAGTCGATGGTTTCGGTATACCCCATCTTCAGTGAAAACGAGACGTTCTGTTTGGTAGGGTGGCGCGCCAATCTCAATCCATTCGCCGTACACCTTTTCCGGATCAATGTGCTCTTGATAGGAGAGGTGGATTTGATAGCCAAAAAACGTCAACAGACCCATCCCGAAGCAGACAAATGTACTCTTGAGGATTTTGGATTGGTGGCGAGCCAAAAATGAAAGTTTTGGTTCTTGTCGTGCTTTTCGCCTTCGGCGAGTCGAGTCCGTCATAGATCTAATTTTCTCCACTTTTTTAACATGGTGGAAACCTTCCTTTTTAAAAACAAACAATCCCGCCATTGAGACGACGAAACTATGATCTAATGTCCACTTTTACATTCAGATACACATCTTATTGATGGTTTTGTTGTTTGCTCACATTCATTACTTCGCAGTTTTTCTTGCTCGGTTTAGGTCGCCTGATTAATCCTCGCGAAAAGAGGTTCTCGCTCAGTAGCAAAGGATGTGCGTTATTACGTTGAGTTTAATGGCTTTCAAAGCTTGAGTAACGGAAAGAAACAAGGTAAAAAAGAGCGGACTTTTGATAAGGAAACCAATAATGAATATTAAGGAAAATAGCTATTTTGCTGGTAGTGTAAAATCACTAGGCTTTAACCAGAAAGATCAGGATGTTAGCGTTGGTGTGATGCTTCCTGGTGAGTACACGTTTGGTACTCAAGCACCAGAGCGTATGACGGTTGTAAAAGGTGCGCTTGTGGTCAAGCGTGTTGGCGAGAGCGATTGGACGACTTATCAAAGTGGTGAGTTTTTTGAAGTGGAAGGTAATTCTTCATTTGAGCTTCAAGTGAAAGAAGCGACTGCGTATTTATGTGAGTACTTCTAGCGTTCATTTGTTGCTCGTCATAAAACCACCTTCGGGTGGTTTTTTCGTCTATGTGCTTCACTTATAACGCATCTTTTTGGTTATTTGGGTATATACTTAATAAAAATGTACCCATCGACCAGGGAGGAAGTGATGGCAGTACAACGCAAGCATTCTGATCTCCCTCCTCGTTACGAGGATAAAGATCTCACCAATGAGCAAAGACAGCGCTTTACCGAAGTTGCCAACGCCGCTCATAAGAGACGTGAATTTTATCGACGTGCTCTAGGGAAGAGCTTAATGGGCAAAATGAAGGGCCGTGCGTTTAAAGATCACCCCACTCGTCAGCAAGACAAGCCGAACAGAACGTTGCAAGTAGTGTGGTTAATCGTATTCCTCGTTGTGGGGCTTTGGGTGATGCATGTGTTCGCTTAGTCATTAGCAAGCTTCTGGTACCGCTGGTGCATCAGATGTTGACTGTTCTTCAGTATTGCAGTGCTCATAAAAGGCGTACTGGTTTTTACCAGTATGTTTAGCTGCGTACATTGCTTTATCTGCACATCGAGTCAATTCAGACAAATCCTTTGCATCTTGCTTATAGATAGCAGCACCTACACTCATCGTTAACTCGTTAATCATATCGTAGCTTCGGTAACCTGTCGGAAACAGATTTACGATCCGTTTTAGGATGCTGTCGAGGTCATCTTTACTTTTTACATCGTAAAGCATGATTACAAACTCGTCGCCCGCAAATCGAGCGATGGAGTAGTCGTGTTTATCTGTTTTTCTGTCTTTGTTGCGAATGTTATTTTTTAATCGAGTGGCGAAGGCTTGAAGTACTTGGTCACCAATATCGTGCCCGTAGGTGTCGTTGATGTGCTTGAAGTTATCGATATCGAGAAAGACCAATGCGGTGATGCTGTCATCAGATGAGTGCTTGATTTCATCGAGCTTTGCGCGCGCCCAAGTTTCAAAGCTCCAGCGATTGGCAAGCCCAGTGAGCTGGTCAAAATATGCTAACTCCTCAATCCCCTCACGATACAGTGTTTGAATGTAATTGAGGACTTTCGTGTAGTAATACGAGAACGTGTGACACACAAACGCGGTCGCTATCAGGGTCAGCATCAATCTCCGCTCTATGATTTCTGTGGCTGCTGGCAGTCGATCTAAAAAAGCGACCCCAAAAAAGATCAGTAAAATGTAGGTGCCACTGAACAACAGACCGACCTTAAACTCATTAATTAATACTAGAGTGGCGACAATAGGATATAGCCATAACATTTTGCCTGACGGAGCGTCGTTATACAGAAGTAACAATAACCCTTCGAACATTAAGACAGCACTTAGCCATAAGTCGGCGTATTGATGGTGCCGCTGGACTTTTATTACATAACTGATTGCTAAGCATGCCAAGGCACACAAAGCATGGAAAAAGCTTAAACCCCAGTTATTCTCAAGTGATTGAGCAATGGAACCATAAGTTAAACAGGCAGCGGCGATACTGGAGCATAAAAAGACAATTTTCTTTTTTCTTGTTGAACGGATGTCCGCCATTTCTTCTAAGCGCGCCCCAGCCAATGTCGACATTACGTATCCTTGCTTAATTAACGTGTACGCTTATTCTAGGCGGTATTTTCGCGATAAATAGAACAACAAAGTTTCCAAATGTGATATCAGTCATTTTTAGTGCAAAGCCATCAGTGTGATTTGGTGCGAGTGTTCAAAGAGGAATGGTGGCGCATGCAGGTTTTCATGACGGTTCTTCATGGCTCTATATGGTTGGACTGATAACTCAAAGTAATGTATCTAGTTAGACACATTTCTATTGATTATCCTGATTCTGTTCGGTGCTCGTTGATTGAGAGTATTGTTCACCAATCTCTGCTCTACGTATCGTCAAGGCATATGTCGTTTCGAAAATGCATTAGAAATATTTTTCCGAAACAGGGCGAAATATTGTTGTTGTTATGACCAATATGCGACTAGAATCCGCGCTAAATCACAACCTCATATCGAGCTTCGTTCGAGTCACTATTTTTAAACTGCTTCACAAAATTGTGAGGCAGTTTTTAGTTGTAGGAAAGGTTACAAGCATGCCTAAAAGCCAAAACATCAACCAACGAATGTCCATCGTGGCATTAGCTTGGCCAATTCTTGTCGAAATTTTGCTACGGACGGCTTTAGGAACCAGTGACGTGTTCATGCTGAGTGGCTACTCAGACAAAGCCGTATCCGCTGTTGGTGTGATCACGCAGATTACCTTCTTTTTAATCATCGTTTCGACGTTTGTCAGTAGCGGTACGGGGATTTTGATTGCCCAATACAATGGTGCTGGACGCGAGCAAGAGTCAGTGAGCGTTGGTGTTGCGAGTATTGCGTTGTCTGTGCTCGTCGGTGTGCTATTGAGTGTGATTGCCGTGCTTGGTGCGATATATCTACTCCCGTATTACGGCTTGGAAGCGCAAGTCGAGCAGTACGCTCATGAATATCTGCTGATAAGCGGTGCGATGACGTTTAACGTTACGATTGGCGTTGTTTTTACAACTATTCTGCGTAGTCATGGTTATTCACGTTCCCCAATGGTGGTGAATTTGATCTCGGGTGTGTTCAACATCATTGGTAACTATATTGCGCTTTACCAGCCATTTGGTTTACCTGTGTATGGCGTGCAAGGCGTGGCAATAGCAACCGTCGTCAGCCAAGTCATCGGTACGTTAATGTTATGGTTTATTCTCGCGCGCAGCAGCATTGAGCTACCAATGTCGACCATGAAACAAGTGCCCGTAGAGATTTACAAAAAGATCTTAAAAATCGGCGGCATGAACGCGGGTGAGGTGCTGTCTTACAACGTGGCGCAAATCTGCATTGTGTATTTTGTGGTGCAAATGGGGACGGCATCGTTAGCGGCTTTCACTTATGCGCAAAACATTGCCCGTTTCTCGTTTGCTTTCGCGTTGGCAATTGGTCAGGCAGCGCAAATTCAGACTGGTTACTACATCGGTAAAGGTTGGGTGAGCAGCATTTTAAAACGCGTACAAATCTACTTCTTAGTAGGATTTGTGGCATCAACGGCGGCAACCACACTGATTTACCTGTTTAGAGAAGAGATTCTGCGCGTATTTACCGATCAACCAGAGATACTCGCATTGGCAGGTTCGTTAGTCATGGGCTCAATTTTGCTCGAGGCCGGACGTGTGTTTAACCTGATTTTTATCGCGGGGCTCAAAGGCGCGGGTGACATCAAGTTCCCAGTGCAAATGGGGATTTTGAGTATGTGGGGACTAGGCGTGCTTTTCTCTTACATCTTTGGCATCCACTTGGGTTATGGCGTTTTAGGGGCTTGGATGGCAATCGCTCTCGATGAATGGGTACGTGGTATCATCATGGCAAGACGTTGGCGCTCTCAGGTGTGGACCAAGTTTAAGGTGAGCTAACGGTTTTCGGTATCGCGCATCACGCTTATTCTGTTGTTAGAAAACAAAAAAAGGCACTGATAGTCAGTGCCTTTTTGTTATTTAAAATCGGGAAGACGTTAGAATTCGCACTCAGCTTGGAACACCATACGCTCTTTGCTGTATGGATGATCCAGCTCTAGCATCTCAGCATGCAGGTGTAAGCGATTCGATTTTTCGCCGTATAAACCATCACCAACCATCGGCATGTTTAACCCCATGTGATGAGCACTGTGTACACGTAGTTGGTGAGTTCGCCCGGTTTTCGGATACATGTATACCTTGCTGCGTCCATCTTTGACTTCAATCAGTTGCCAGTAGGTTTCTGCATGTTTCCCGTGTTCAAAACACACCAGTTGACGTGGGCGGTCGTCTGGGTCACCACGCATTGGCAGTGAAATTTCCCCTTCAGGCTCGTTTAATACGCCTTCGAGCAGTGCCATATAACGTTTTTGTACGCCGCGAGCCATAAACTGTTTTTGCAGACTTTTGTTCGCGCGCTTAGTTAAGGCAAACACCAAAATGCCAGAGGTCGCCATGTCGAGACGATGAATCACAAACGGCCCTTCCACATCAGGGTACATCGCTTGTAGGCGCGTATAAGTAGAGTCCTTGATAGTTTTACCAGGCACTGAAAGTAAGCCCGAGGGCTTGTTGACGACGACCATAGCGTCGTCTTGGTAGATTATCTCTAGCTCTTTGTCTTCTGCCCAATTCTCCGCCAATGGGTTAGGTTCGACATCCAGCCCTTGCATCATATGGCCCAAAATCGGCTGACATTTGCTGTTGCACGATGGGTAGAATTTTTTGTGTTGGCGAACCTCAGACTTTGGCGACACACCCCACCAAAATTCTGCCAGCGCCAGCGGTTTGAATCCGTATTTAAACGCGTACTGGAGCAGTTTTGGCGCAGCACATTCCCCTGCACCTGCTGGTGGTACTGGGTTTGTGGTGTCCGCAAAAATGTCCACCAAGTCGCGTGTTTTGCCATGGTTGTTTAGAAAGCGGTATTGTTTATGCAATTTGTGCTGCAAAGCGTTGGAGAGCGTTTTGCGCTGTTCTTTCAGATGAGCAAGTTGCTGCTCTAACTCGGCCAAGCGCGCCTCTTTGATTGCAAGCTTTTCATCCCACGCTTGCTTTAAGTATTTGAGAACGTTTTTCTCGGCGACACTTTGCTTACCCAACTCATCCAATAAGATTTTGAGGTCATCGGCATTGAGTGTTTGCTCGCCCTGTTGACGCTGTCGTTTGCGTGCGGCGCGGCCGTCAATCATCACTTGGCGCTGTGTTTGCTCTTCTTGTTGATAAGCGGCTCGGTCGGCTTGTATTTGCGCTTTAAGATCTGCCAATTCCGGATTCGCGGCACAGGTTTTGTACTCCGCATTGGCAGCGTTGATGGCATCCGTTTCTGCGCGGAAGAAACCTTCATCGGTCAGCATGTCATACACAGGAGGGACAAACCCTGGAATCAAGTTTTGGTCAGCAATTTTGCCAGAAAACGCACTTAAAAATCCGAGTTCGCCTTGAGGGTTTTCTACCAGCAATACGCCAAACATTTTGCCTCGCCCCGTTTCTTCATTAACCAAACCAAAATCGTGTTCGAAGTCGGTTTGCGCTAATAAGTGCTGTTGCAATTGCTTTGCGGCCATAACGCAAAGAGGATGTGGCGTGTAGTAGAACGGAAACGTAAACTGCGTTGGCAATTCATAGTCAGAAGTATCAGCAGTAAAACGAGTAAAACAATGTTCAGGCGAGTGCATGGTGGGTATCCGCGCGAGTAAAAAATCGAGCGAGGATTGTACCTGTTTGAGTCAGGATTGCCATGTCGGTGTTGGCACTCGCTCTTGGATTAAGAACAAGAGCGAGTGGGGAAGAGCTTATTGCAGTTTTTGTAATGCAAGCTTCCACTGTGCCGGTTTGTCGTAGTAGGTCGAGTGCGGCAAGGTCAAGTACTCGCCATTTACTTCTGCAATCAGGGTTGGATAACCACCAACGTGTAACTGTCGCATCAATTGTCGGCTAGAGCGAATTCTCTCATCTAGTTCGGCTTCGCTTAACGCCATGTTTTGCTCCCACGCATCACTTGTTAAACCTAGCGATTCTGCAATGGCTTTGAGCGTCGATGCTTCATTCACTTTTAACCCGAGCTGATAATGCGCAGATTGGATGGCCTTTAGCATGTGCCATGGATTCAGCCCCATTTTCTCCGCACTCAAGATCGCTTGTGTGGGTAGATAAGAATCAAGAACAAACGCATCTTCGCTTTTCACGCGTTGCAGATATGCTTCACCAAACGTTGCTCCGGTTTCGGTTGCGATACGAGCGTCACTGTTGATGATGTGCTGACGAAATTCAGATTCAATCGCGCGTTTCTCAATCATACCGCCGGGATGAAGCTCTACCTTAAATTGAGAGGTGTCCATCAAGGCTTCGATGAGTGGTGATGCCCCGTAGCACCAACCACACATGGGATCGAAGAAGTAATGCACGGTTACCATGACATTTCACCAGTATGCACTTTAGCACCGATTTCTAGCGCGATTGGCAATTGAGCTTCTGGGTATTTCGCTGACATGGTGTCAATGAGTTGAACGCTGTTATTGCTGTGTTTTTTCGCTTGCTGAAAATCCTGCAAGTATTGTTGCGAGTAGCGAATGGTGTCTGCGTTCAGCTTTGTGCCTGCTTTCATGTGACCAGGAATGACCACTTGAGGTTTAAGCGCAAGCATCTCGCTAAGTTGTTGCTCCCAAGCATTGATAGCGGTTTGGTCAGCGGCATCGGCCATCCACAAATGTACGTTTGAGTACACGGCTACGTTACCTAGAATCGCTTTGTTATCTGGAATCCATAGGTAAGGGCGGTGTGCTGATGTGCCATGGTTACCACGGATTTCAATCTTATGACCTTCTAGCTCTAATGATGCTTTATCGTACGCGACAGGGATCACTGGTTTTACCGGTGCGTTTGCGCCAAGCTTTGGCCCCCAGTACGCCAGCTTTCCAGCCAATTTCTCTTTAATAATTTTTTGAACCGCAGGCGTTGTGATGATCTGCGCATCAGGGAACTGTTGGTGTAAGGCCTCTGCGCCAAAGTAGTAATCTGGGTCCGCTTGACTGATAAAAATGGTTTTAAGTGTTTTGCCTGAGTCCAGAACTTTAGCGGCAATGCGCATCGCGTCAGCTTTGGTGAATCCAGTGTCGATAACCATGGCGTCAGTCTCACCGTATACCAAGGTTGAGTTTACGTGGAAGCTGTTACCGTCGGCGTTGTAAACCTCAAGAGTAAGGGGAGAGTGGTTTGCCGCTAGAACAGGGCTTGCCATTAAAATGGATGCAGCAATCAAAGTGAATTTTTTCATAATAAGCTCCTAAAGAATTTGGGGCCAAGCGACCATGGCTTGGGAACGGGAGCTATATTAGGAAATTGATACGCTCGGAAAAATACACAATAATGTGCATCACTATTTCTTATTTCGATCAAATGTATGGACAGAGTAACGGCAGCAAGAGTATTTGTAGATGTGGTGTATTCTGGCAGTTTTACCGCGACTGCCGAGCGGTTAGACATGTCTCGGCCAATGGTAACTCGTTATGTAGAGGCGATGGAGAACTGGCTGCAAACTCGTTTGTTACACCGCACCACGCGCAAGGTGTCCCTCACCACCGCAGGGGAGCGCAGCTTGCCTCAGATTGAGCGCTGGTTAAAACAGGCCGATACATTAACGTCGAACATTGCCGTTGATGGTGAGCTGTCCGGAAAAATCCGTCTTGCGTCTAGTACTTCATTTGGATTCTCACAGTTGATCCCCGTAGTAAACAGTTTTATGCAAAAGCACCCCAAAGTGTATATCGACATAGATCTGCAAGATTCAGTGAGTGATCTAACCGAACAACGCATCGATCTGGCGATCCGAATTGCGTCAGATCCCGATCCTTCTTTGATTGGTAAGCCGATTGCGGTGTGCGAATCGGTGTTGGTAGCATCACCGCAATATTTACAAACTCACCACGCGATCGCGCATCCGCGAGATTTATCTTCACACGACTGTTTGGGATACAAAAACTTTGAGCGTCACGTGTGGCATTTGTCTCAGGGCGACCAGTTCGAATCGGTGGGAATTGAGTGTCGCCTAACCAGCAATGAGGCCACGGCGTTATTGCATGGCGCTTTACAAGGCATGGGTATTTCGATGTTGCCAACTTACTTGAGCAATATCTATCTCAAATCGGGTCAGCTTGAGTCGGTGTTGCCGGATTGGAAGCCAAATGGTCTCAACATTTACGCGCTGTATTCATCACGTAAACACTTGTCTCCTGCGGTGAGAGCTTTCATCGATCACAGTGAAGATTACTTTAAACAGCATCCTTGGTAATAGCGAAAGGCGTCGTCATCCCGACTTGAGATTCATACAAGATCCTGTACCTTACATGGATATATTTTCGCAGCGTCATTTAGAGTTTTAGTTAATGTCACAAGTTCGCATCAAATTTATTGCTTCCGATATGGATGGCACATTGCTTGACCAATACGGTCGTTTGGATCCGGAGTTTTTCGATCTGTTTTTGCAACTGGAAGAGCAAGGCATTTTGTTCTCCGCTGCGTCTGGTCGTCAGTATTACAGCCTGCGAGACACGTTCGCGCCAATCAAAGACAGACTGTTGTATGTGGCTGAAAACGGCACCTTGGTGATGTACCAAGACAAAGAGCTCTACAGTTGTACCATTCCTAAAGCGGAAGTGTTGGAGATTGTGAAAGCGGCTCGTGAGATTGACGGGGCGAACATCGTATTGTGTGGCAAGCGCTCGGCGTACATCGAAACGCATGATCAGCAATCGCTGGAAGAATTTCAAAAGTACTACCACCGCTGTGAATATGTGCCGGATTTGCTTGAGGTCGAAGACGAGTTTATTAAGGTAGCAATTTGTCACTTTGACGGTTCGGAAGAGCTCCTGTTCCCGACCATGAACGCGAAGTTTGGCGCAACGCATAAAGTCGTAGTGAGCGCAAAAATTTGGCTGGATGTGATGAATGCCGAGGCGTCTAAAGGCGCGGCCATTCAGCACCTTCAAGAGACGATGAATTTTACTCCGGCAGAAACCATGACGTTTGGTGATTACCTCAATGACCTCGAAATGCTGCAAGTCAGTGAGCATTCGTACGCGGTTGCCAACGCGCACGAAGAGATTAAGAAAATTGCTCGTTATTCTGCGCCAAGCAACCAAGAGGCTGGGGTACTCAAAGTGATTAAAGAGAAAGTGTTAGCGAAGTAACGCTCATTTTTTCGATGTTATTTTCTTCTTCACGTAAAAAGCCCCGCATACACTGCGGGGCTTTGTTTTTTTGGGGGGAGTAAGGTTCCCGTTTTAGCGTACGTACTTGGCGGTTGCGCTGACTAAAAAGTGTTGCAATTTCCCGTCTGATTTTGGCACCCACAAGTCGTTATGATAATGGTAAATACGGCCATTGATGGTCACAGACAAGGTATTATCACCCGTTTGCTCCATGCGAATAAACTGATCCGAAGTGACCAAAAACGGCTCTTGCTCTTCAATGCTCTGGCCCGTTGCCAATACGAAGTAGCCGAATCGGTTGCCAGCATCCGGATCGGTTGAGTAGATTCGATGTCCAACGAGGCTGTAGTCGTCGTTGAGTGCCTGCTCAAGCGTTTTTTGCCCGATGGTTTCGTGCGATGGAATAAATACCCAAGCCAACACACCTGCCGCAATGACTGCCAGTAGAAGCAGTACTTGCATGAACTTTCTCATCATATATACCGTTTAACGTTGAAATTTCATTTTGTACATGCGCTTATCCGCTATGCTGATAAGAAAGTCAACATTGTCACTGTCTTTAGGGTATTGCGCTAAGCCCATGCTTGTTGAAAGTGTTGAGACTTTATCGGAGTTTAATATTTGTGCATCAAAGACGGTATTTATCTGCTCACGTACGTTCTCTTCATTGAGATGTTCACCTTCAAGGATAACCGCGAACTCATCTCCTCCCATGCGATAAACAGTAAAATCATTGAGTGCCATAGAATTAAGCCGCCTAGCGATTTCCCGCAGTACAGTGTCGCCAACTTGGTGTCCGTGTGTGTCGTTGACTTCTTTAAAACCATTTAAATCTAGAATCCAGAGAGAAAAGGGCCTTTTTTCTTGAGTAAATTTGTTTAGGGTTATGAATAGTGCATTGCGGTTCCCTAGGTTCGTCAAAGGGTCGCTGAGCGCCAATTTTCTATGAAAATGGGATTCACGATAAAAGAAATAAGTTAGAGAAATAATCGACAAAACGAACGTCGCAAACAACATATATTGTGCTTGCATTAAGCGCTGGGTTTGACCTTTTTGTGCTTCATAAGCTTTACTGCTTAGGCGGAAGTTTTGATTAACGAAGTCTATTAAGCCTAAATATAGTGTTTGAGTTGAACGATAAAATGCAGCAGCAGCTTGGCTGTCACCTGTTCTAGCTTCTACTAGTTGTTTTTCTAGCTCTTTGAACTCTTCAAAAAGATTAATGAAGTAAAGGTGCATGTTGTTCCGAGAAAAGAACTTATTGGCTTTCGTGCTACTGGTCAATAAGTCAAAGCGACTCCACGCTAACTCGTATTGAAGCTCTGCACCATCAATATTCAATACGTTTTCATCTAACCGTCTGGCCTCGCCGACAAGTTCTGATAGTTCTTTGGAGAGTTGGAATAAAAACCAAGTCGCTTGTTTTTGTTCGTTATTAAAATTTTGTGAGAGTGAACGTGTTTGCTGTAAAAGCACGACATTCGCGAGAAGCAAAGAAACGGCAAACACCACCAGCAGCATTTTGCTGGTGGTAGAATATTGCAATATTCTTTGTTTCTTAGAATAGGGTTCTGATAACTTCATTCTTATTATTTTTCTTTTATTTCATTTACTTGCCATACCATTTGCGCATGATATTTATTGTAGTTTAGCTCTGGATAGAGATTGAGTGGATATATCACCCAGAAAGGGCCTTTATTCCTGACTTTTATGTAATTCTGATCTTGTTGATAAGCCAGTATTGGTTGATATCGAAGAATATCTTGTCGGGACAATGTCGAGTGATAGTCGTTTAAGCTGCTGATATCAACCTGCTCTGGTACCTTTCCGTAGACGTGTGTAAGAAGCGTGCTGAGTTTAACGCCTAAAAACTCTGACGAGGCAGGAAGCCAAGGCAATGTCATCGTGTAGCTAGTGGTAGGTAAAGCTTGGATCTCTTCCAGTTCCAGTATGACACTAGGCTGCTGGCTACTACTAAATACGATCGTATTTGCAGACAAGAATGGCGCAACAAAAAACAGACCTAGCGCGACTATCTTTTTCATCATATGCCCTTTTGAGTTTTATTCTTTTTTTCTTAGCTAGGACAAAGGTGCTAGCGGTAATTTATTTATAATTATAGAGCCAACCGGATGAGATTTTATAATACGTTATGTTTCAAAAATAACTGTCGGTTTACGTCACGTCAAGGTTATTAAGTTGCTTCTTAATTAAAAGCTCAGATTATTGGGATGATGGTAGAGTTTCGTAATGATTTCGCGGTATTTAATTGGTTTTTAGTGCAACTTTGTGTCATTTTTAATAAAGATACTGTGTCGGAAATGAGAATTTAATAAGGCGAGAAATGGATGCCGAATTTGTTCTTAAGTTACATTATTTTACATATTTAAATCATCGATATTCAGATATGTATTTGTTAGTACGTAAAGAAAATAAAGTCACCTAGTTTGGTGACTTTATTTTTTATTTCATGAGCTTACTTAATTTAACTATGCAAACAAATATTTTGCATGGAAGTTGAGGTGCTCTTCAATAAAGCTTGAGATGAAGTAATAGCTATGGTCATAGCCTGGTTGCATTCTCAAGGTTAGGTTTGAATCGTGTATTTTTGCCGCAGCAATCAGCGCTTCCGGTCTAAGCTGCTCATTTAAGAAGCCATCAGCATCACCTTGATCAACCAAAATTGGTAATGGTGATTGTTGTTGTTTTAGAAGTTCACTTGCATCGTATTGCTTCCAGCTTTCAAGCTCCTTGCCTAAGTAAGCAGTAAAGGCTTTTTGTCCCCAAGGGCATTGCATTGGGTTACTGATTGGACTGAACGCTGAAATAGAACGGTACTGTTCTGAATTTTTCAGACCAATGGTGAGCGCTCCGTGGCCGCCCATGCTGTGACCCGAAATCGACTTCACGTCAGAGACAGGGAAGTTACTTTCGATGATCGCAGGTAACTCCTCGGTCACATAGTCGTACATGCAGTAATGCAGTGACCAAGGTGCTTGCGTCGCATTAAGGTAAAAGCCAGCTCCTTTTCCTAGGTCATAGCTTTCGTCGTCAGCGATACCTTCGCCTCTCGGACTTGTGTCTGGTGCAATGATCGCAATGCCAAGCTCGGCCGCCATACGAAATGCGCCCGCTTTCTGCATAAAGTTCTCATCGGTACACGTTAAACCAGAGAGCCAGTATAGCGCGGGTACGGGATTTGATTTCGTTGCGTTAGGTGGCAAGAATATTGCGAAGCGCATGGTGCAGTTTAGGGCATTGGATTCGTGTGTATATTGCTTGTGCCAACCGCCAAACACTTTGGCTTGGCTTACATTTTCAATGGTCATGAATAAACTCTCTAATTAGCAGAAGGAATTCAGGCTCCCCAAAAGGAGAGCCTGAGGCAGCATTATTGATCCATATGGATAACTGTTCGGATGCTCTTACCTTCATGCATCAGATCAAACGCTTTGTTGACGTCTGCTAATCCCATTGTGTGGGTAATGAACTCCTGTAAGCCGAATTCACCAGCCATGTAACGGTTTACGATTTCTGGAAGCTCAGAGCGACCTTTAACGCCACCGAAAGCGCTGCCACGCCATACACGACCAGTTACCAGTTGGAATGGACGAGTTGAGATCTCTTGACCTGCACCAGCAACACCAATGATGACTGACTCACCCCAACCTTTGTGACAGCACTCAAGTGCTTGGCGCATCACGTTTACGTTACCGATACATTCGAATGAGTAGTCAACACCACCGTCTGTCATTTCAACAATCACTTCTTGAATTGGCTTGTCGAATTTTTGTGGGTTGATGCAATCAGTTGCACCAAGTTGTTTCGCTAGGTCGAATTTGCTTTCGTTGATGTCTACACCGATGATGCGGCTGGCACCAGCCATGCGAGCACCGATGATTGCAGAAAGACCGATACCGCCTAGACCAAAGATTGCCACTGTGTCGCCTTTTTCAACTTTAGCTGTGTTTAATACCGCACCCATACCAGTGGTTACGCCACAACCTAGAAGACAAACTTCTTCAAGTGGTGCTTCTTTGTTTACTTTCGCTAGTGAGATTTCTGGAAGAACCGTGTACTCAGAGAAAGTAGAACAACCCATGTAGTGGAAGATAGTTTCGCCGTTGATAGAGAATCGGCTTGTGCCATCTGGCATTAGACCTTTACCTTGCGTTTCACGAACGGCCTGACATAGGTTCGTTTTGCCAGATTTACAGAACTTACACTCACCACATTCAGCAGTGTAAAGTGGGATAACGTGGTCGCCAACTTCAACGCTTGTTACGCCTTCGCCTACCATTTCAACGATGCCGCCACCTTCGTGACCAAGGATTGAAGGGAAGATACCTTCTGGATCGTCACCTGATAGTGTGAATGCGTCAGTGTGACAAACACCAGTTGCTACGATGCGTACTAGCACTTCACCAGCTTTTGGAAGTTGTACATCAACTTCTTCCATCTTAAGCGGCTCACCCGCAGCCCAAGCGACCATTGCTTTTGATTTTATGTGAGTTTGACCAAGTTTGATTTCAAGCGACATTGGATGTTTCCTTTATATTTTCAGTATATGGAGTGACGTAATAAGCGTAGTTAAGGTTTGCTTACCGCGCTGCGTCGTTTTGTTGGTGCTCATTTTAGGTGTTTCAGTAAAAATGATAATCCGTCCATTTTGAAAATAATTTTTACATATACGTAATAATGTTAAAGTTAGTGGACAACAAGAGTGTGATGCCTCCTCAAAACAGAAGGGAAAACGGAAAAGGCGATTGACCTGAGGTTAGGTAGAGGGACTAGAGTAGAAAACAATCAACCCATCAGATAAGTAAGAGTGATTATGAATAAGACGGATCTGAACGCCTATTTAACCAAGCTCGGTTTGCCCAGTGAGTTACCCGCCGATTTGGAGTCATTGCACAAGATTCACGTAGCGCAGCACCGTTGCCTGCCGTTTGAGAACTTTGATATTTCGTTGCAGCGAGGCGTCTCTGTTGAGATTGAAGATATTATTCAAAAAACCGTGTACCACTCTCGCGGTGGTTACTGCTTTGAATTAAATGGTTTAATGCTTGATGTGCTCAACACTCTTGGGTTTGAAGCGCGAAGTTTGCTAGGGCGTGTACATGTGTCTGGTACACCAACAGGTCGTAGTCATCAAATCACGTTAGTGACGTTAGAGGAACAAACATGGATTGTCGATGTGGGTTTTGGCTCCAATACCCCTCGAGCGCCATTGCCATTTATCCTTGACCAAGTGATTCAGACGGATTTACAAACCTTCCGTTTTGTCAAAGATGCTCAGTTTGGTTATTTCCTCCAAGTGCTTTCAACCGATGGAACGGACACGTGGAACAATCTATACAGCTTTGACCTAGAGTTTGTGTTTGCTGGTGACATTGCATGTAGCAACTTCTTTACCTCGACTTCGCCTAATTCGCGTTTTACTAGCGCAAGGGTCGCTGCTAGAGCGACAGAAAGTGGGTTGGTGACGCTGCTTAACTACACACTCAGATGCACAAATCATGAAGCGCTAACAGAAATAGAGCTAGAGCCAGGTCAAGCCTACCTGGATGCGTTGAAAGAATATTTTGGTATTGAGCTTGATGCGCAATACGACGATCTTCGTCCGTTACCTGACGCGTAAAGTTTTCCCGTTTTCAAAGCGTAGCTCGACGAGAACAATGTAATCACTATTTGTCTAGAAGAGGTCGACAGGAATACAGCATGGCGAATTGGGAAGGAGTCAGCGAGTTTGTTGCCGTAGCGGAAACTAACAGCTTTACAGCTGCCGCGGCTAAACTGAAAACGTCAGTGGCACAAATCAGTCGCCGCGTATCGGCACTTGAAGAGCGTCTTGCGGTTAAGTTACTGCATCGCACGACGCGAAAAGTTTCTCTGTCTGAAGCTGGACAGCTTTATTATCAGCAGTGCAAACACTTGGTCGAAGGGCTAGAACTGGCTGAGCTTGCTGTAACGCAAATGCAAACCGAACCGCGAGGTTTGCTGCGTGTGACAGCGCCTGTGACCTATGGGGAAATGAACCTCGCACCGCTCTTGCATCAGTTTTTGGAGAAGTACCCGCGTGTGGATCTCGATTTAGTTCTGACCAATCAAAAACTGGATTTGATAGAGCAAGGGGTAGACGTGGCGATTCGTCTTGGCCGCCTGCAAGATTCCAGCATGATCGCAAAGCGTCTTTCGTCGCGTCAAAATTACGTGTGTGCTAGCCCTATGTATTTGGAGCGATTTGGCGAGCCTCACACATTATCCGAACTGGCTCGACATCAGTGCTTGGTTGGTTCGGTCGATTATTGGCATTTTAAGGAAAATAAACGCGATAAGTCTTTGCGCGTGTCGGGGAGGATTAAATGCAATAGTGGTTTTGCGCTAATGGGCGCCGCCAAACGTGGTTTGGGTTTAGTGCAGTTGCCGGACTATTACGTTCAAGAAGCCCTAGATAACGGTGAGCTAGTCGAGGTGCTGACCGATTACCGAGACGACCGTGAAGGCATTTGGGCACTGTATCCACAAAGCCGAAATTTATCGCCCAAAGTGAGGTTGTTGATCGACTTTTTAGCGCAGGAACTAGCGGATTAGAGTTTTCATGAACTTTAATACAACTGAAGTTGCTAAAACGCCCGGTGATGCCGGGCGTTTTTATTAGGATGAGAGCTGGAATCGAAAAGACATGAATCACTATTGGTTGGATTCCGCGTCTTCACGTTTAATCACTTTGTGCCCATCTTCAGACACGCCTTGCTTCCAATAGCTGCTGATGTAGATATTCTCGCGATCGACTTCTTTTTCGTTGCGGAAATATTGGCGCAGCGTACGCATTGAATCGAACTCACACGCACACCATACCGAAGCGTTACCATCTAACCACTCGAGTTCGCGAACGCTATCAGCCAAGTTTTGCTGTTCAGTTAGCCAAATCAACTCCATACCGGCTGGCGTGTTTAGGGGTTGAATGTCGGCTGGAGACATCACGCTGATCACTGCATAGCCTTTGGCCTCTTCTGGCAGCGTACGAATTTTCGCAGAAAGTGCTGGAAGTGCCGTCATATCGGCAGCCATGAAGAACCAATCCGCCTCAGTATTTAAGTTGGAGATGCTACCTGGCCCAACAATGCTGATCGTGTCGCCTTTTTGCGCGGCCATTGCCCAACGCGCTGCAAATCCGCATTGCAGATCTTGCGTTACGTGTCGGACGAAATCCACTTCGATTGAACTGGTTTCTGGATGAAAGCGTCGAATTGTGTAAGTGCGCATGATTGGTCGGTCGTCTTCTGACAGGATGCTCAGATCCGAGCCACCCATATCGTTAAACAGTAATTTGATGTAACTGCCTTCGCAGTCACGAGGAAAGTGGCTCAGCGCCTCACCTTGCAAGGTAATGCGCTGCATGTTTGGAGTGATGGTTTCTGTGTCTGTGACAACAAGCGTTTTAGGTTGAGGCTTCTTTTTCATTGTTACTTTACTCGATAATTATTCTCTTTCTCATTTAAAGATTATCAAGTTCCCTAACAAGAGGGTAGCGTCTTTAAACAAATTTACACTGTGAATTAACGCCAAAGCCTCAAGAAAAATATTACCTCTATCCTTTCTCTAACCACGTAAAGTGAGTCATTTTTAACCATAAATGGACTTATATCATTGGAATCGTAGACAAAAGCAACAGCGCAGCCATGCTGTAGTTGAACCCCTTAACGCGTTTATCGGTGGTCAACCAACGCTGCAATTGCATACCTGCCGCCGTCCAAAATGTCACCGATGGCAAGTTGGCTAAACAGAAGATACCGGCGATAAAAGTCAGTTCGAGCCAAGAACCGCCACTGCTGTATACCGTAATGGCCGTCAACGCCATCGACCAACCTTTTGGGTTCACCCATTGGAATGCCACTGCCCCTAAAAAAGACATTGGGCGAAAATCGTATTTTGCTTCGGTTTTGTCGCTGGTGGCGATTTTGTACGTCAAGTACAGCAAATAACTCAAGCTCAACACTTTCAAAATGGAGTGTGTAATTGGATATGCGTGGAACAGGCTCATCAAGCCAATACCCACCAAAATTAGCATGGCACCAAAGCCGAAGGTAATGCCCAACATATGTGGGATAGTGCGTTTAAAGCCGACATTTGCCCCTGAGGTCATCAACATAATGTTATTGGGACCCGGCGTAAAAGTGGAGACAAAAGCGAACAACGCCAAAGCGCCCAGTTGATGATATTCCATAGATTGTTCCTTGAATCAGTTCTCGATAAGTAAAGAACAACTATAAGTAGAACTGAGGTCAATATTGTGCTTTTATTTGATGATTAGAAACTAAATAAGCAATGAAACATCATCATGGATAGATTTGACGAAAGAATATTGCAAGTGCTTAAACGCGACGGAAGAATCTCCAATGTAGAGCTGTCGGAACGTGTTGGTTTATCTCCATCTGCCACCTTACGCCGAGTGCAAGATTTAGAGCGTAAAGGCGTGATCAAAGGCTACCGAGCAGTACTGGATAATCAGCAACTTGGCGTGGGTTTTGTCGCTTATGTGTCGATTGGTTTGGCCTCGCACTCTAAGCAGGCACAGCTGGGTTTCGAAGAGCATGTGCGTTTTGTAAACGAGGTGGTGGAATGTCACAACATTACGGGATCTAACGAATATCTCATACGCGTAGAGACGCAAGATCTCGCCGCTTATAAAGCGTTCCATGCTGATGTGTTGGGTGAGTGCGAACACGTCAAGTCGATCACAACGATGGTGGTGATGGACACACCAAAAGACGAGCGATAGCCAAACGAGAGTGACAGTTTTTGTGGCACATGAATTTGAAGTGACTCGAAAGAGTCAGTCGAGTATGAGAATGGTTCACAACAAATGCTGGAAAGCAGATGGCACTCTGACAATTTCCATATTTATTCTCACCTTCTAAATAATCCCATCCTGCTAGTTTTGCTTAAACCGCTTGTGTTTCAGAGCGGCGAGTCAGCAAAATTAAGGATGCACGATGAAATCACATGTAACACTTCCTCTTTTGAGCTTAAGCGCTGTTGCCGCATTGAGCTCATTTAACGTCAACGCCCACGGCTGGGTAGAGTTTCCAAGTGCTCGTCAAAATACGTGTTATTTAGACGGTGGCTTTTGGACCAACGAGATCCCTAACCAAGCGTGTAAAGCGGCTTTTGAAGAATCTGGTGCGTACCCGTTTGTGCAACGCAGCGAAATTGCAGCAAACGTACCAAATTACCGAGATATGGAGCATGTGAAAGCCGTGGTTCGCGACGGTGAGCTATGTTCTGCTGGCGATGCAGCTAAGAAAGGCTTGAACATTCCTTCTCCAAACTGGCAGCGCACCAATGTTACGCCAGATGCAAATAACCAGATTGAATTGGTGTTTTACGGCAAAGCGCCGCACAACCCATCGTACTGGGAATTCTATCTCACCAAGCCAACTTATGATGATTCAAAACCTCTTACTTGGAGTGATTTAGAGCTGATCGACACCGCAGGTGATGTGTATGTTGATGCGGAAAAACGCTACCGTATTCAGGTGACTTTCCCTGCTGATCGTTCGGGCGATGCGGTGCTTTATACTCGTTGGCAGCGTATTGATGTTGCCGGTGAAGGTTTCTACAACTGTAGTGACATTACGTTAAACGGAACGGGCACGACGCCACCGACTGACCCTGTTGATCCAACCGAACCGGGCAATAATCTGACATCTCTGGGCTACTTTGTTCAGCAAGGTTTCGGACCAATAGAAGCGGGTGACACCATCCGTTTTCGTACGTTTAATGCGACAGGCAATGAAATTGTCGATATTTCACTACCAATCAGTGCAAACAATACGGCGACTTGGGCGGCAGAAATTGCGGATCAATTTAACGCGCAGCAAACGGGCGATTGGTATGTGGGCATTTGGCATCAAGAGATGAACCACTACATGTTCGATAATAAGAACGTGAATGCGAACCAAGTATTAGCGCCAAGCGCAGACTTCAGTTATGCGTTGTCACTGATCAAAGCGGATGTCACGCCACCAGTTGAACCAACCAACTTGTGGGACAAGACGGCCGTTTACAACCAAGGTGATGTGGTGACGCACAACGGTAAAGAATGGACTGCCCAGTGGTGGACGTCTGGTGAGGAACCAGGCACAACGGGTCAGTGGGGTGTATGGCGTTAAGCCATTTATTCGGGCCCTGAACAATAAAACCCTTCTCATGTGAGAAGGGTTTGTTTTTTCAGTCTAAAACGACCACTTTGGTCGAGTGGTTGTCTTGAAAATCAGAGCACATATCGTTATTCGCTTGCTCTCCACTCGTTCCAGTTGAGCATCGCGTAGTCTGCCAGTTTGAGCATCGGAATGTCTTCGTGCGTATCACCGTAGGCATAAACAGACGCAAATTCGTCGAGCGAAAACGTGGCCCTAACGCGCGAGACTTTTTTTTCTAAACTGCAATCACCTTGCTGGTAAAAGCCACTCAGTTTTGGCTGTTCTGAGATCAGTTCACTGCACAGCAAGTGGTAACCGTTCGCTTCACACCAAGGCTTGAGATACGCATTGAGTGATGCCGACACCACCACAATGGTATCGCCTCTGTGCTGATGCCACGCCAACCTTTCCATCGCTTCTGGCCGTAAGTACAGCGGGATCACTTCGTGGGCAAACTGAGCGCCAATCGCTTCAATTTTCTGCGTTTCTTTCCCTGAAAATGCAATAAAACTGCTGAGAGGACGCATAACACGAGCGGGTAACACTCCGAGTTTGTACAGCGCATAAAATGGCATGATAGCGACCTTTCCCACTCGTTTGCGCAGGCCATAAGCAGAATAGTGGAGGAAAAGGCTAAACATATCCTCTCGGGTGATGGTGCCATCAAAATCAAACAGTGCCAGTGACGGCTTAGTAGTATCGAGCAAACTCAGCGCCTATTTTTTGGTTTAAGATCGTTTTGTGTTTATTGATAAAACACCGCCAACCAGATGGTTTCTTGCGTTGGGTCAGTCCAGCTCACTTTGTGTTTGGTATGAGCTGGAATCGTAACGTGATCGCCTGCCTCAAGTCGTTGCACGACACCTGATTCAAAAGTCAGCTCACCTGCTCCTTTAAGAACCAAGACCCATTCATGTTCTTCTTGATCGTACCAGCCACTTTCGGGAGAGGTTTGCCCCGTTGAGAGAATGCGTTCTATACGCAGGTTTTTGTGGGTCAGCAGGTCTTCGAACACTTCCTCGTCGAGGTTATTCGGTAAGTCTTTAAACAGGTTCATGGCCTTTCCTTAGAGAATGATCAGTCCAAAAGGCGCAAGCAATTGCTCTTGTTGCCAATCACAAATTTTAACACCAAACAGAGAAACGCGGCGAACATCCAGCCCGTCTAGTTCGACATGAGTCAGATCACACTGCTCAACGTTAAAGGTTCCCCATTGTTCTGGCGAGAATTCGCAGCGAGATAAATCCGAGCCTTTGAGAGTTGCCCCTGCGAGGTTCGCACCGTTCCAACGGTTTTCAAAGAGGTCACATTTTTCTAGTAACACTCGCTCGAAGTTACAGTAGGTGAGGTTGCAGCCAGTAATAAAAGCAGAACAGAAAAACATGGTGTTACTGACGCGATTAGCAAAGTTCGCACCTTGGAAGTTTGCCCCTTTGAGATCGCACTTACGTAGCTCCAAGCCCATACAATTTGCGCCGTTAAACAGGCTCATCGCCAACATGCAGTTCGTAAAGCTAGCGTCTTTTAAGTTCGCGAAGCGAAAACTACACCCTTCTAGCGCTTTGGATTCGATAAAGCGACAGTCGATGAACTTAGCATCGCGCAGATCGGCATGGTCGAAACAGCACATATAAAAGTGGCAGTTTTTAAAGGTAGCATTCTGAAAATCGTGATGAGAAAAGTTTTCTCGTTCAAAAATGAGATCGGTTTTTAACATGTCTTCTCCTTAGTTGCGAGCAGACTAGCACTCCAAGTGACTGATTTTCCAGAAAAATAACTTCTTGTATTTCAGTGTTTTACAAACCCCTCAAATCGCGATTTTAAGGGGTCAAACGAGCTTTTTAAGTGGGTTGTTTTTTGAAAATAGAAGACGTAGAGGACGAAAAAAGTTTTTGCTGGCTACGAGCCTTAACGAGAGGATTCGCATTTATGGGTATGCATGGCAACTCACACGCACAGTTTGCATTACAGAATTGTATCCTATTTGCATAATTTGTTGATCAATATGGCGTTTCTCCATACAAAAAACCTATATTTTTCACAAATTGATTTCCATCAAAATAGTAGGGTTTCTATGTGCTAGATTGCGCACAGCTCAAAAAGATATAGATACCCGTGTGCTTCAAGGCGCTGAGTTTACTTGAAATCTCAGATCAGTTAGCAGGCACCCCTTTGGGTACGACATAACGAAGCCCTACGAAAGGAAATAAAAATGAAAAAAACAATCTGCAGTCTAGCAGTGGTTGCTGCACTCGTGTCACCAAGTGTTTTCGCTCATAAACAAGGTGACTTCGTTCTTCGTGTTGGTGCGGCGTCTGTCGTTCCAAATGACAGCAGTGATAAGATTCTTGGTTCTCAAGAAGAGTTAGAAGTTGACTCAAATACGCAGCTTGGTTTGACGTTTGGCTACATGTTTACAGACAACATCAGTTTAGAGCTTCTAGCAGCAACACCATTCAGCCACGATATTTCAACAGACTTGTTAGGTCTTGGTGATATCGCGGACACCAAACACCTTCCACCAACGCTTATGGTGCAGTACTACTTTGGCGAGCCACAAAGTAAGTTCCGTCCATACGTGGGTGCAGGTCTCAACTACACCATGTTCTTTGATGAGGGCTTCAATAGCACGGGTAAAGGCGCTGGTCTTTCAGATCTTAAGTTGGATGATTCATTCGGTCTAGCAGCGAATATTGGTGTGGACTACATGATCAACGATCAATGGTTCCTCAACGCTGCTGCGTGGTACGCAAACATTGAAACAGAAGCAACTTACAAAGCAGGTGGAGAGAAGCAAAAAACCGACGTCAAAATTAACCCTTGGGTATTCATGATCAGCGGCGGTTACAAGTTCTAAGAAAAACCAGTAGTTACACGCACATTACTATTATTGGCATGACTTTGGGGGCGGTTACGGGGACTGCCCCTCTTTTTTATCCTCGTTTTGATTGCACATCATTTACTCAACTTAGCAACATGCAAAATTGGATCTTTACCTTGCAGATCATTTTATTGTCCGAAGATCGAAAAGTCCTACACTGATCACATAATTGAACAAGTGGACAATATAAATGAGCGACGACATCGCGAAGCATTCTTCCGCCAGATCTAAGCTGGTAAAAACTCTTTTCTTCACTCTCTGTGTTATTGCATTTAGTGCGATGTATTGGTCTTGGCAGTATTCTGACAGTCATCCAAGCACGGAAGATGCCTACGTTAGGGCAAAAATTTTGTCGGTAGCGCCTCAGGTAAAAGGCCAAGTGGTTTCCGCGGATGTCAAAGACTTCCAATCTGTTAACAAAGGTGACCTACTGCTGAAGATAGATTCACGCCCATATTTGTTGGCAGTGAAGCAAGCAAAAGCGGCATACCAATTGGCGGTCCAGCAACATGACGTTGCCGATAAGCAGGTAACTGAAGCTGTTGCGGGCTTAGATGCGGCGCGCTCTAACCTGATAGAAGCGCAAGTGGAGTACAAACGTACGGATTCCTTGGTGAAACGCAAACTGGCGTCGAACCAAGATTTAGATACGGCAAAAAACAAACTAGCCAATGCCCAAGCGAGCCTGGAGCAAGCGCGCGCGACGGTAGAAAAAGCCATTGCGAACCGTGGTGAAGAAGGCGCAGAGGCTGCGGTTGTTCAACAAGCGGGAGCACAGTTAGCGCAAGCAGAGCTGAACTTGAGCTACACCGACATTACGTCACCAGTGGATGGCATTGCCGGTGAGATCAATACGCACGTAGGCTCGGTCGTTAGCGTGGGTCAAACGTTGTTCCCTGTGATTTTAAAAGACAGCTATTGGGTACGCGCGAACTTTAAAGAAACCGATCTTACTCATATTAAACCTGGCATGCATGCGGATGTGGTGATTGATATGTACCCAGACGTGGTGTGGAAAGCAACGGTAGAACAACTATCGCCTGCGAGTGGTACATCGTTCTCCTTGATGCCACCAGAAAACGCAACGGGTAACTGGGTTAAAATCAAACAGCGTTTCCCTGTACGTTTGGCATTAGAAGTACCGGCCGATGCGCCGCAACTTCGCGTGGGTGCGAGCTCAGAAGTCACCATTGATTTGCAAAGTAGCGTGCAATGAGCCATCAAATTACGGCAGACAAACGGGGGATTGCCACCGTCGCCGTGATGCTTTCTGCCATCATGGTGTTAATCGATATGACCGTTGCGAACGTGTCGCTATCGCACATGATGGGCGCGTTGGGCGCAACGGCAGACCAAATTACGTGGGTGTTGACGGGTTACAGCATGGCGGAAGCGATCTTCATTCCGATGACCAGTTTCTGGGTGTCGCGTTTTGGTGAACGCAAAGTCATGTTGGTTGCTGTGATCGGTTTTGTGATTGCCAGTGCGCTTTGTGGGCAAGCACAGTCTCTTGAAGAGATGGTGCTATTTCGCATTATCCAAGGCGCTTTCGGCGCGTCGGTGATTCCATTGACGCAGTCGACGTTAGTGCAGATTTATCCGTATGAGCAAAAAGGCAAAGCGATGGCGATTTTCTCCATCGGCATTTTGCTTGGTCCTATTTTGGGCCCAGTTGTGGGTGGTGTGATCACCGACAACATTAACTGGCGCTGGATTTTTTACATCAACTTGCCATTCGGTTTGATCTGTACCTCTTTGATTTATCGCTATATCCATATCGACAGCAAATCCAAACCTAACTTTGACTGGTGGATCATCGGTTACATGGCGTTAGGTGTGGGCGCGTTGCAGTTTGTGTTGGATAAAGGGAATGAAGACGACTGGCTCGACTCACGTATGATTCAGACGGCGATATTGCTCGCAGTCATGGGATTGGTGATGTGGATATATCGCAGTTGGAAAACCAAAAGTCCAATAGCGCCATTGTGGCTACTGAAAGACCGAAACCTTATGGTCTCGTCATTGATGATTGCCGTGGTGTCGATGGCGATGTTTGGTCTGACGACTCAACAACCAATGCTGTTGGAAAGCTTGCTGGATTATCCGGTCTCAACCACTGGCTTATTAATGGCACCTCGTGGGTTGGCGTCAGCGGCGATGTTGATTTTGGTGATTAAGCTCAATCCGCAATTCGATCCCAGAATCAAAATAGTCTTTGGCTTGAGCTGCATCGGGATTGGTAGCTATTTGATGACGCAGTACTCACTGCAGATCGATACATTTTGGATTGTGATGCCGAGTATGATTCAGGGGATGGGGCTTGGTTTAACTTTCTCGACGCTATCCACCTTGGCGTATTTAACGATTCCGAAAGAGCAATCTGTTGCGGCGGCGAGTATTTACAATCTGTTCCGTACCATTGGTAGTTCGTTTGGTATCTCTATCGCAACCACGTTCCAATATCGTGATAGTCAGCAGCAATGGCATGCGCTGGGAGAGGGTATTAATCCTTATAATCCTAACTTGCATGACTGGGCGGCCAATCAGGGGCTTTCTATTACCGACCCGGTTGCGTTAGACCAATACCAACAGATGTTGCAGCAGCAATCGCAAATGGTCGCGTTTGTGCACACCTTCCAGCTTGTGGGAGTGATGTTCGTGATCATGATGCCGATGCTGGTTTTCATTCGGTCGCGTGAATAACATGAAGTTCCGGTGAATAGTGTAAGAGAACGCCTCTCAAGTTGTGTCAGCTTGAGAGGCGTTTTTTATTGGACAGTGCCAGTGAAAGAAGGACGTTTACTCAAATGTCACTTCGTCAAAATGCGGATTGGTTTTGAGCGCGCGCATTGCGACTAATTGTTCAGTCGGGAAGGCGGTGTGCTCACCATCCATATCTAAAAACAAGCACTCTTGTCGCTGCATGTCGTAGCCTGTGTCGAACGCGTTGCCCTGATGAGTTTCACCATTTTTTAGTGTGATCTCGATAGGGAGCTTAAACATACAGGCGATTTCAATAAAATCGTATTGGCTGCAAGTCACCATAGCTTTCTCCTTTCAAACCGACGCAGTATTCAGAAGGTTTGAGAACCGCTTCCTTAATATAGAAAACGTTTGATTGAAACTGAATCTTCATCTTACACCTCATTTTGGTCACGAAATAGACATACACGCACGTTTTAATAAACCTACTGTTGAGCGTTCGCAAGCGAGACAAAACTACGATATGTCTGAAACGATACTTAAGCGCACATACCTAACGAGTGAACAAAAGACACAAAAGCCAAGTTCACTGATTTCCCCTCAAACCTACCATGCGCAGTTGGCGCACCGTGTTCACCACTCGCCTCAATTTGAAAACGGCCGCGTTAAAAACGAGATGCCAAATATCCCTAGCCCGCAATCATTCTGGCAGGTGTGTTGGAGCTATCTTGGTGGTAGAACGCCATTGAGTCCTAACGAACATCTGCCACATTTCCCAATTCAACCTACGCAGTTTGCGCAGAGAAGTGAATCGATGCGCGTTACTTGGCTGGGCCATTCCACCATGCTGGTGGAGGTCGATGGCATTCGAATTCTGACTGATCCGGTATTTGATTACGCTTCTCCGTTCATCGCAAAAGCGTGGTTTGAACGCAATATTCCCAATACCCATGCCAGAGATTGTTTGCCGATTCCTGAAATGATCGTGATTTCGCACGATCATTACGACCACTTAGAAGCATCGACCATACGTTTCTACGCTGATAAATCCGTGACGTTTTATGTGCCCTTAGGGGTTGGCAAGCATCTGATAAAGTGGGGCGTTTGCGCAGACAACATCGTGGAATTCGATTGGTGGGATAGCGTGCACTATGCCGGAATCGAACTGATTTGTACGCCCGCTAACCATAATTCTGGTCGTACTTATTTCGATAAAAACTCGACCTTGTGGGCTTCTTGGGTCATCAAAGGTAAAGAAGAGACGCTCTATTTTAGTGGCGATTCAGCTTACGATTCGCACTTTTCCGAGATCGCAAAGCGATGTGGGTCAATCGACATTGCTTGTTTGGAAGTGGCTGCCGATGTGAAAGGCCAAGGTTATCCGGTCGAAAACTGGGGGCACATGCAGGCTCACCATACCGTGCAAGCGTTTCACGATTTAAATGCGAAAAAACTGTTGCCCGTGCATTGGGCTACATACGAGCTATTTACTCACCGTTGGGACGAACCGATTTTAGATTTGCTTACCCATTGTCAAAAAGAACATATAACGCTGCTGACGCCAATGCCGGGGGAGAGTTTTTACGTTCATCAAGAACATATAAATAAACAATGGTGGCGAGAAAAAGAAATAGGTGAGCCAGCTAGAATTTTGACTTAATAATATGTTCTTACTTCAATAATTATTTTAGAAGTTAACCTTGTTATTTTCAGAATATAACAAGGTTTTTTACTCGCTTACTCATCAATCACTTGAGGTTTTAACTCGACGACATTTCCTTCCGGATCATGTATATAGAGTGATCTACCGAACCCTTGTGCGCCATACCGCTTCGCAAACTCTTCGGTTTCAATGCCGCGCGCACGCAGATATTCCAGTAATTCATCCTCGGAAAAAGGCGCCAATTGCAGGCAAAAATGGTCAATATTACGACCATTTTGAACTGGTGGCTTACCGCCAAGTTGCCCTAACTCGCTGTCCACCGTCACCACATCAATCAATGCGTTACCTGCCCTAAGTTGAGTTAAACCAAGTTCCGTTACTTCGCGTTCGACAGGGCAGCCCAAAATGTCTCGATAGAAATGCAACATAGCATCGAGGTTACAGGTCCTTAAAACAACATGATCAAGCGCTTTGATGGCGATTGGATTTTTGGTGGGCATGCTTCACTCCTTTTTGCATTGTGTTGAGGTAAGTATAAAGTGACCTTAAAAGTGGTGAGAGAAATGATCAAATTCCAGATGTTTTTTTGCTAGAGCGAGTGCAGAAACACTGCAACTCAAAGCAAACAAAAAAGGCTAGCGTATTGCTAGCCTTTTGGAATATGGATGGGGCTATTACTCGTAATCAGAAGCGTAAGTTTCTTCGTAAGTGTGTGAGTAAAGCTCGAATAGGTTGCCGAATGGGTCTTCTAGGTAAACCATTTTCGCAGGCTTATTATCGTCTTCTGGGTGGTAACGCATGATGTCCATGCGAACTTTGCCACCTAGTGCTTCGGTGCGTTTGATAGCACCTTCAAAATCGTCTGTCTGCAAACAGAAATGGAAGATACCGATGCGAGAAAAATCCACTTCATGGCGCTCTTGACGCTCTTTCATTTCGAATAACTCAAGGCCGATGCCATCACTTGTCACAAGGTGCGCAATGTTGAAGCCTTTAAAGCCTTCCCCAAAGACCGCAATACACATTCTGCCAATTGCCGTTTCGCGTTCTTCAATCACTTTCGTGTTGCCCATAACGACTTTTAGACCTAGCGCTTGCGTGTAAAACTCAACCGCTTTGTCCATATCTCCGACCATAATACCGACATGATTCATTTTCATTTGTTTGCTCCCAACATGTGTGTTTGAACGTTGTCTGGTTTCGATGTGGGAGAGTATATGGTGCGATGTTGATTACGTGAAATTATCATAAATTATAAAAATGATAATTTTATTTAATGCTATGCATGTTGGGATTGAGTTAGTGAGCTAAGGCCTCAACAGCTTGCCTCACCGAGGTGAAATGAATCTTGATAATGCACCGTTGCGCGAGGCTGAATTCATGCGATTGGATTAATGACGTAACCTCTTCTACGGACAGCGTTCGTTCTTTTGGGTGTAAAAGAGTGGTGTTCGAACCATTGTTTTTCAATTCGAACGTTTTGCCATTTGAGTCAATAACGTAATCATCTTGCCCAAAAATGAGGGCTTCGCATTCAGAGTCTAAGTCGGACTGGGAATGCGTGTAGATCAGCTCATCGTCGCCGTCTAGTTTTAGCAAGCATGGCCAGCATACTGCGTGGTCTCTCATGGTTAACTCATTATTCATTGTTATTTAGAAACTTGACCCAGGTTGTTGCAAAAACGCTAACTCTTCGGGAGTGCTCTCTCTTCCCAGTATCGCATTGCGATGAGGATAGCGCCCAAACTGGTCGATGATGGCTTTGTGTTTTAGCTCAAAATCGTAGTTATTTTCAAGCCCTGATGCGCGGAACAATTTTTCAGCTTCGACATGAATGAGGCGAGATTCGCTGTGCATAAACGGCATGTACAAAAAACTTAGCTGCTCAGGCGCTAATTCTTTGTCATGACCTAACCGAATTGCCTCTTGAGCCAATGCTAATGCGAGTGGGTCTTGTGCAAACGCTTTTGGGGTGTTGCGATACACATTACGTGAAAACTGGTCGAGGACGATGATTTCGGCTAATCGTCCTTGTGTGCTGTCACGCCAATTAAACAGTTCACAACGAGCCGCTTGTTCTAATACCGAGGCAAATCGCGATGTAATACGCTTGTCCAGTTCTGGGTTGTTTTCAAACCAATTTTGGGGCGATAGCTCCTCGAACCAAAATTTGATGACTTCTTGGTACATGGATCTTCCTTCCTATTGCATTAGCTAAAGAATAAAAAGCCAGAAGGCGAGCTCCTGGCTTTCTGCGTGTTATCGACCGTAAGTCTCTACGATGTAATGTTCAAAATCGTCACACATTTGTTCGTCAGAGATGGTGTTGCTTGCCAGCTCTTTACTGCCGTCGACGACTTTAATCGCGGCGTTCAGTGAAGCGACTGGTACTCGCTCTCGCGTCGCAAGTGAGTCGATTTTCTTCTGCTGCACTTCCCATGCCTGTTCTGGTGACAGGTTACACACGTCTGCAAGGTATTTGGCATTGAAGCCTTCGCCAGTCAGGCTGACAATGGTTTCGTTGTGCGACAAGTGATTGCCTGCGTGCCAGTAGTGTTTTGCCAGCAGTGGGCCAATTTCTGGGTTATCCGTTAGGTAACCAAACTTCTCAAGGAAGTATGCACGGGTCTGGTACACCGCCATGTGCGCGAGTAGGTAACCTTGATACGCACAAGCCGCTTCGTCGGATAGCAAATGTGGAATCGCCATCAGTGGGCGAGGGCTGCATTCCAAACCAAGGATCTGTTTTTCACAATCGCGAGCCAGCTTAGTGATGCGCTCTGGCGTTAACTCGTCATCGCTCAGTTGATACAACGCGCGCTCAAAATATGGCACAACCAAGATGCTACGTTCTTCATAAGCTTTGAATGGCTGACGGCTGTTGATCATTGCTTGAATAATCTCATCAGGAACAGAATTCCCTTCATCATCCAGTGCGTACTGTTTTAGCCAATCGGCATCGGTTAACAGGCTATCACAGAACATCGACTGAGTTTCTGCATAAGCCATTGACGTCGGCGCAAACTCCTGCGAGAAACAAGGCGCGTTCATTTTTACGTTCGCAAAGTGTGCTGCGTGGCCGCCTTCGTGGAACAGCGTGTTAATGCCATCGTAGCCGCTTCCCACTTGGTCTGGTTTGGCATTACTGGTGAAGTTCACCTGCGCTGCGACCCATTCGCCTTGATTATAGAAAGAAGGGATAGGGCCGTGGCAGAACCCATTCGGGTACTTACCTTTGCGATCTAGTAAATCCAGCGTTAGCGTCGCGCCAGAGTAATCAATATTTAGGCGACCAAATGATTCTACCCAGCGTCTCAGAGATTTTGAGAACGGCACGTATGGGTCAAGGTCACGCATAACGTCACCCGCGAATGAGTAAACAAAGTTGTAGCCTGCTAGTGCGCTTGCACCTTTCTCTTTCGCCAAGTTTTCTAAGCTGTTTAGGTGTGCATCTCGCGTGCGTTGTTCGAAATCTTCCAAAATCTCGAATAGCTGCTCAGTGCTCATGTTTTCCGTTTTTTGCACGGAGTAATCAAAGAAAGTCGCATAACCCAGTGAGCGAGCGAACTGGTTGCGCAGTTTGATCAGTTCAATAAAGCCGTTTCGCAGTAGCCATTGTTCAAGGTTCAGCAACGCTTGATGAGCCGATTGGCGAACTTCTTCATGATTGCTAGTGCGAATGGTTGAGCTTAATACTGGAAGTGAACCTTCTACTTGCTCGCCGTTCTCATCGGTAAATGTTTGTACGTGGTTCTGTTTTTTCTCGAAGAGCTCAGCTTCAAAGGCAATGAGCTGATTTTTCAACGCTTGTGCTTTTTCGCCCTCGATAGCGTGAGATTCAAACATCGCCAGCCAACCAGATAGACCCGTAATGGTTTGTTGTTTCTCTTGTGGGTCGGTAATTGAGTCCGCGGCTTCAAGCTGTTGTTTGATGGCAGTAATTTGCTCGGCGTTGCTTAAAAAGCTTGTCCATGCCGTTTGTGCTTGCGTCGAGCCATCATGGTCATCGCTGATCCCCATGTAAGTTTCCCAAAAGAAATCTTCTTTGGTGCGGTGAATCGCAAGGTAACGTTGATTGAGGTCGTTGAGGTAATCCGTTGCGGTCATTTTGATCCTTCAAATGGTTTCGTTATGTAGACAGTTGATTATTGCACGCTTGGTCGCGAGAAAGGAACGCTAATCTCATTTGTCGATTTTGCATCGCGTAAAGGTGATTTTACTATTTGTTTACATTTGGGTGAGTTAATAGGAGTTATGAGCTTGCAGTGTTAAGACTGGTATGGAGTTTACAGTTTATTAAGTAATTAATCTGCGGTGCGCTATCGATGATCCTTATCAGGTGTAATAAGATTTCCATATCGTGGCGATACAGTTGGAAACGATATGATAAATAAGACAAAAGTTACGTTATTGGCGGTAGGTACGATTTTAGTTGGATGTTCCACAGTCGCGCCGCCAAGAAATGATGCGGTTGAAAGCATTCAACAAAAGTGTTCTGTGATTTTAGGCAATGATGTTGCTGGCGATCAGCGCTGGCAGACGTACAACGGCTTGCTTGTAGAATATGCCGTGCATGGCGTTAAGAGTCAGGCGCAACTGGAACGCTTTGAAGCGTTTGTGCAGCGAGTACAAAATGATGAATCTGGACAGTTAGTTACCGAGCTGATTGAAGTCACCGATTGGGGATGCTCAAACGGCAATTATCTTGAAGAGATGGGCTTGTTTATTCAAGAAGTTCAAAAGTAGAAAACCGAGCGTTAAGTCGCTCGGCTTTTCTGTTTGTGGAGCGCTTTGTGCGCTGGTTAGTCAGGACGTTTACTCCTCTGGATACTCGCCCATACCTTGCGTTTTACCTTCCGCTTTCCAATGCTCTCCAGGGGCAAATGCTTCATCGCATAAATCTACGGTGTAGCCCATTTCTGTGATTTCCTTCAAAGTGAGGTTATCAGCAATATTTGCAACTTCCCCCGATTTATTCCGTAACTCCATGTTGATCTCTCCTCTGTAGGTAGACGAGTGGCATCAATGCACAGTGAAGAATGCATTGGTAACCTTTGTTCTAAGTATATAACCCTCTGCTAAAAATGAAGGTTTAATCCACTTTTTAAATATGGGTAATTGGATGATGCTTTGAGCTGCTTCCGTTATTTAGAACCGCAGCATCGCGATAGTTTGCCATTTGTGATTTATTGAGTGATTAAACGGTCAATTTGGAAACTCGAAATGGTGATTCTCGACCACGCTTTAGCACAACAAATTGTTGATCGAACCATGTCCATCATTGGTCACAATGTGAATGTGATGAACTCGGCAGGCATCATCATTGGCAGTGGCGACCCTAAACGTGTTGGGCAAGTGCATGATGGCGCGGTACTGGCTCTGAATCATGGCGATTCGCTAGAGCTTAATGAGCAGCAATGTTTGACGTTGCAGGGTGTCAAACCCGGTATCAATATGCTGTTGAAATTGCATGGTGACGTGGTCGGTATTGTTGGTGTCACAGGCGAGCCGGAGAAAATCCGAGATTTTGCCAAACTGGTTAAAATGACCGCTGAATTGACAATCGAGCAAGCCGCGCTGGTGGAAAAATTTCAGTGGGACAGACGTCATCGCGAAGAGTTTATTCTGGCTTGGATCAATGGGAAATTGACCGATGAAGAGCTGAAAGATTGGGCGATGCGTCTTTCTATCGATGTTACTCAACCACGGGTGGCAACGGTGATTGAAGTCTCGACGCCGTCGGCCTCAAAAAGCATGAAGAGTGTGCGCAATATTGTTGAACTGCTTGAATACCCAGAGCGTAACAACCTAGTTGCGATTGTCTCGGTGAATGAAATTGTGGTGTTGAAACCGTGTCATTCCGCCAAGCAGTGGGATAGCCAAGTTGAAAGTGAGCGCATTGATAAGTTGATGTCGCGTTTAAGCGATCACGATTCGCATACGTTTCACATTGCGCTAGGGCAGCTGTTTAATGAGCCTAAAGATGTCGCGTTGTCATACCAAAGTGCGAAGCAGGTATTAGCCATTGGCAAGCAGTTCTACCCAGAGAAACGTAAGTACCTGTTCGATGAACTTCGTTTGCCTGTTTTGTTAGCGCCGTTGGCGGATATTTGGCAAGGTGAACAAATTATTGATGGTGTGAAACGGTTGAAAGAGAAAGACAAATCTGGGCAATTATTGAAAACCCTAGATGCACTGTTTGAATGCAATGGCAATGTAACAGAATGCTCTAAAATGCTGTTTATTCACCGGAACACTCTGCGCTATCGGTTAGAGAAAATCACCGAGATAACAGGGCTACCAACAACCAATTTTGTGGGGTTAGCGGAGCTTTATATTGCGACTCGGCTCTCAAAAATGTCGTGATGTTGTGCATTTGCACAATACGCGTTATTTTTTGACCACATCATTTGTCACTCCGCCTAAAGGAATTCGAAAGCAAACGATTAATAATTCATGCGTCCCTACATGTTGAGTGAGCCAACACGGACTCGCTCAGCAAAATAAGAATAAATGGAGTTATCATGAACCTTATATTAATCCTGCTTGGGGTGATCGCATTTATTGTGCTCACGACCACCAAATTCAAATTACATCCCTTTTTAGCGCTGATCATCGCAGCGTTTCTTGCGGCATTTGCTTACGGATTACCGGCAGATAGCATTGCCAAAACCATTGCTTCTGGCTTTGGCGGTATCCTTGGTTACATTGGTTTGGTTATCGTTTTAGGTACCATCATTGGTGTTATTTTGGAAAAAAGTGGTGCGGCGATCACCATGGCCGATACGGTCATCAAAGTGTTGGGTGAGCGTTTCCCAACATTGACCATGAGCATCATCGGTTACATCGTTTCTGTTCCAGTATTTTGTGATTCAGGCTTTGTCATTCTGAACTCGCTCAAAGAATCACTCGCTAAGCGTTTAAAAACCTCAAGCGTTGCGATGAGTGTGGCGTTGGCAACTGGCCTATACGCAACGCACACGTTTGTGCCGCCAACTCCTGGCCCGATTGCCGCTGCGGGTAACTTAGGCCTGGAATCTAACCTTGGTTTAGTGATTGGTGTGGGTGTGTTTGTTGCAGCGGTTGCGGCGTTAGCGGGGATGTTGTGGGCGAACCGATTCCAACATGTTGAACCAGATGGCATTGAAGCCGCAGAAGAAATTCAGCAAGACTGGCAAGCACTCAAAGCGTCTTACGGCAAATTGCCAACGGCGAGCCAAGCATTCGCTCCTATTTTTGTTCCTATCTTATTGATCTGTTTTGGCTCTATCGCGAAATTCCCAAGCCTACCGCTGGGCGAAGGTTTTGTGTTTGATGTTCTGACTTTCTTAGGACAGCCACTAACGGCATTGGTGATTGGCCTGTTCCTTTCTGTTCGTCTACTCAAGTCAGATAACAAGATTGAAGAATTTGGCGAGCGAATCAGCCAAGGTATTACGGCTGCTGCGCCTATTCTTTTGATTACCGGTGCGGGTGGTGCTTTTGGCGCGGTATTAAAAGCAACGCCGCTAGGTGAATACTTAGGTACGACGCTATCGGCGCTGGGCGTGGGTATTTTCATGCCATTTATCGTTGCGGCTGCGCTAAAGTCGGCGCAAGGTTCATCAACGGTTGCATTGGTGACCACATCGGCTTTGGTTGCGCCTATGCTTACGCAATTGGGGCTCGATTCAGAAATGGGCCGCGTATTAACGGTGATGGCGATCGGTGCTGGTGCGATGACGGTTTCTCATGCAAACGACAGTTTCTTCTGGGTAGTTTCGCAGTTTAGCCGCATGTCGGTGGGCTTAGCGTACCGCGCGCAAACCATGGCTACGCTCGTTCAAGGTGTCACGGCAATGGCATTGGTGTACATTTTGAGCCTCGTTCTCTTATAAGTCTCTGGAAATACGTATGAAAGTGGTAATTGCACCTGATTCATTTAAAGAAAGCTTAACCGCCAAACAAGTGAGCGAGGCGATCAAAACGGGTCTTGCTCGCGTATGGCATGATGCCGAGTTTGTTACGGTTCCGGTCGCAGACGGTGGCGAAGGCACGGTTCAATCTTTGATAGATGCAACTCAAGGCGAACAAGTCTTCACAACGGTGACCGCGCCATTAGGGAATGATGTTGAAGCGTTTTATGGCATCCTCGGCGACGGCGAAACCGCGGTTATTGAAATGGCGGAGGCCAGTGGTCTGCACCTTGTGCCGAGTGATGCTCGCGACCCAAAACTGACCAGCAGCATTGGTACTGGACAGCTGATCAAACACGCGCTAGATAGAGGTATTCAACGCTTAATCATTGGTTTGGGCGGCAGCGCTACCAATGATGGTGGCGTGGGCATGTTGACCGCGTTGGGGGTGGCGTTTCTTGATGAATCTGGTCATGCAATTACCCCAAATGGAGGCGGGTTAGCGGCGCTTGCGTCCATCGATATTTCTGGTCTTGACCCTCGTTTAGCAACTTGCGAAATGTTGGTAGCGTGCGATGTTGATAACCCACTCTGTGGTGACAAAGGCGCGTCGGCTATCTTTGGCCCTCAAAAGGGAGCGACCGTATCAGACGTCACTCTGCTCGATAACGCATTGCGCAAGTTTGGCGAGTTGACGGAACAAGCGACGGGTAAGCATGTACTGACTCGTGAAGGGGCGGGTGCTGCTGGTGGTATGGGCGCGGCCTTGCTCGGGTACACGCCAGCACGTTTGCAACCGGGAATTGAGATTGTGCTTGAAACGGTCAAACTTGCTCAGCATGTTGCGGATGCGGATATCGTATTTACAGGCGAGGGTCGAATCGATCATCAAACCGCACATGGCAAAACGCCGATGGGCGTTGCTCAGGTCGCCAAGCAGTGTAATTTACCAGTCATTGCATTAGCAGGCTGTGTGGGCGACAACTATCAGGCGGTTTATGAGTGCGGCATTGATGCGGTGTTTGCTTGTGTACCAAGGGCGATGAGCTTACCTGAGGCCATGAAAGAGGCCGACGTCAACGTTGCCAATTTAGCCGAAAACGTCGCGAGAATGTGGCAAATTAAGTCGCACTGAAAGCGATGACGATATGAAAAACTCCACCTTTGCGTGGAGTTTTTTGTTGTTACCTGTTTGCGTGTGTCGGCATAAGTTCATTTAGTAAGAGCGAGTTAACAGGCATGCTTTGCTATCAATTTTGCCAGTGTTTGCATCGCGTGACCCCAATCGGTTTCATGACCAAAGTTTGCCACGCTGAGGCGTACGCAATGCCGATATTGCCCTTGAGTGCCAAATACGGTGCCGGGAAGTAGGCTGATTCTGTGCTTATTGCATGCTTGATACAACGCATAGCTGTCCGTGTCTTCGGGCAGTCGCAACCAAAGCAAGAACGAACCTTGCACGGCGTTGATCTGGTATCGATTTTTTAGAGGTTCGTATTCATCCAAGTATTGATGAAGCATCTGGATAAATCGGCGCATGTTGTTTTGATAAACCCGACCCATTCGCGCAGTATGCGTTCGATACTTGCCTGACGTTAGAAACGTTGCCACGGCGGATTGCATCAGGTTCAAACTGCCCATGTTCTCACACAGTAGATATTGCTCAATCTGATCTCGATATCGCCCCGCCAACATCCAACCAATTCTCAAACGCGAATCGAGCGTTTTGGATAACGAATTCACGTAAATTACGCGTTGCTTGTCATCGAGCAATCTCAAGCTTGGTAACGGCTTGTCATAGCTTAACCCGCCAAACACATCGTCTTCGATAATAGGAATATTGCCAGATGCCAAGAGCAATCGCTGGCGCTTTTCTAGCGGCATCATGGCACCAGTAGGGTTGGTGAAGTTTGGCGTTACGATGATCGCTTTTATGTCCCATGTCGCCATTGCTTTTGCTAAGGCTTCGGGGCACATACCGTCGCGTGGGCAACTCGGAATTTCCACCACTTTGAGGCCGAGTGATTCTAGCATCAATAAGTTGCCAAAATAGCAAGGGGACTCCACCGCGACGATATCGCCTTTTTGTGTCGTTGCGCGCAGCGCTAGGCTAATGGCTTGTTGCGCGCCGTGCGTCACCATGATCTCATCCAACTTGGCTGGCGTGCCCAAATCTTGTGTGATTTTCGCTAGTTGTTTGATTAAGAGGTGATCACCGGGTGGTAATTGGTAATGGCTCGGTACATGCGTTTGCTGGCGGCTGTGGCGGCCGATCTCGGCGTACAAGCTTTTGATCGCGGGGGAGTCAATGTTTGGGTGGGCAGAACCGGTAGGCAAACGCTCTTGGTATTCAGGGTACGTGAGGATTTCTTTGCAGATCGAGAGCAAATCCACGCGAGTCGGATCCGGAATTGAGCGAGAGGTCGGCAAGGCGACTTTAACTCGATAACCCGATTTGGGAACCGAGTACACCAAGTTTTGTGCTTCCAACTCTTGATACGCACGAATCACGGTATTTTTACTGACGTTTAATTCTTGGCTCAACGAGCGAATGGAGGGCAGTCGATCATCCGCCTGATAAACGCCACCACTGATGGCTTGTTTGAGGTGTTTTTCCACCACGAGGTACTTATTCCCTTCACCGCTTCCCAATAAATCTGTACCCATAAAAACACTTCCATCTGTCACTTTTTGAAAATACTGTACCTAATTACATTAGCAGTATCTCAAAACATAAAACAAGCGTGAGTGAGGCGATCATGTTAATCCGAGCCATCCCTTTTGTATTTGTCGTCCTTTGGGCTTCTGGATTCGTTGGTGCGCGTTTTGGTTTGCAATATGCCGAGCCAGCGACACTACTTTCTATCCGTATGGCATTCAATGTCTTATTGTTTTTGGTTCTTGTGGCGGTATTGCGTAGAAGGTTGCCGACAGGAAAAGATTTTTGGCACAGCTGTGTGGTTGGTGCGTTGATCCACGGTTTCTATCTGGGCGGTACTTATTTCGCTATCGCCTTGGGTATGCCTGCTGGGTTGAGTTCGTTGCTGGTGGGTATTCAACCGATTTTAACCGCGGCTTTGCTGGTGGCGTTTGTTCGTGAGGAATTTAAACCCTCGCAATGGTTGGGTTTGGCTCTTGGTTTTGTCGGTATCGCTATGGTGTTGATGGGCAAAATGGAGTGGCAATCCGAGCAGCATAAAGTGTTGGCCATTGGTTTGTGTTTGTTGGCTTTGGTTGGTATCACGCTAGGGACGCTTTATCAGAAAAAACATTGCCAACAAGTGGATATGGTGGGTGGTGCGACGGTGCAATATTTGGCCGCGCTCGTCATGTTTCTGCCCGTTGCGATGCAGTTTGAAACCATGCAAGTGCAGTGGGAACTGGAGTTTATTTTGACTGTGTTGTGGTTGGTCGTCGTGCTCTCTTGTGTAGCTATTCTACTGCTGCTGTACATGGTTAAGAACGGTGCTGCATCGAGCGTAGCTTCTGTATTCTACCTGGTGCCGCCAACGACGGCGATTCAGGCTTGGCTCGCGTTTGGAGAGTCATTTGATTGGATGGGGATTTCTGGTTTCGTACTGGCAGCTACGGCGGTGTATTTGGTGGTTAAAAAGCCGGATCTGACGATAAAGAAATCGATTCAAACAGAATATACCTAAATTGGGTAGGGACATTTGCGTGCCAGTGGGTACAATCTGCTTCATCTTAATCCGTGGAGCAGAATGATGAAGGTAAAGCCAGATCGAATGACCGCCATGCGTAGCATCATAGAGCAAGTAAAAGCGGAACTACCAATTTATGAACCAGAAACGTTTGTATGTGGACCAGAAGGGCAGTGCATTGGCTGTCCGAAGAAATTGTTGGAAATGGTCGATTCAGAAGTCACTTATTGGGAGTCAGCCATGGAGCGCGGCGTTGTTCCGCAGTTCGATGAGATTCGTCGTTTTGGCAAAATGTGCACGAATGTTCGTCGTGGTCTGGTGCGAAATAATGTGCCTTTACTCAGTAACTAGAGAGTAAAACCGTCTAATATCTGACACATAGCGTCGTTTTGTTACACTGCTCTTTGGCTGCTGTTCTCAAGTTTGAGTGGTGTTTGTCTCTTCTTACCCCTTAAGCCTTTAATCGTAAGAAATTGGCGATATATTGGCTCGGTCTCACATGGATGTGGGGCTAGTGTCTTGGGCTAGTTGAGATAAGAAACGTGAAATCAAAGGGATTTACGCTGATGGAAATCACCATAGTGCTTACCACTTTGGCTTTCATCGCATTAGCTGCTTTACCAGTACTACTCGATATTCATCGCCAAGCATACGCTGCGATGCTGCACAGTTCTCAGTCTTCTTTGGGTACGGCTCTCAAATTCTTTCATGCTCAATCAGTGATTGATAACGCTTACGGCCAAGAGCACGTTCACTACATTGACCGACATGTCAAAACACGCAAAGGCATGCCAGAAGCGAGTGCCGATAGTATTCGAGCTTTGTTAGAAATCGATCTACCAGCCAGAGGTTATTCGAAAATTGACGTGCCGTGCAAAGGCAGTGATTTTTGCATCATCGGTCTGCAGCACCCAAACAGTGCTCATTTTGTCGCTATTCCTGATTATCAGTTCTTAGATAAATCGGGTGTTGATCGCGTTGTGTACATTTGGCCGCAAGGTTACACACTGGCAGAAGAAGCATGCTATTTCTATTACGTGAATCAAGCCTCTAACGATTCAATTGTTCGAGGGCATGTGACGCAAGGGTGTTAACCCCGAATAAGTGTTGCGAACAACGGTTATCGTGACTCTACAAATCGGGGTTTTTCGAACGGCTTTGCGCTTTATACAATACCATTTTTTGACTCATCAAGACTTTACCATTTGGCAAGGTCACTTCCCCAAGTTCCCCCTGATGTTCAAATCCAAACCGTTCATACAAAGCAATCGCTGGTGTGTTGGTTGTGTATACGTAGAGTGCGATTTGGTCGTAACCAAATTCCCAACCACGTGCGATCGCGACTGCCAATAGTTTCCGCCCCAATCCTTTGCCTCGGTAGTTTTTGTCGATGTGAATACCAAGAATACCGACGCGAAGGCGTTGCCCTCTTTCGTAACCGCACATCTCAGCTGGGTAGATTTCAACACTACCGATAAGTTTTTGGCGGTCAAACGCGACAAACTGAGGGATGGACTCGTTTTCCACACGTTGCAGGATTCTGCGAAGCGTTGCGTTATCGGGTGCCGGAGAAATCAAAAATTCCCCTTCGGAGTACACTCGATTCCACAGCGCGGTGAAGCGCGCGATATCGCTCACCTTGATGGATCTGATTTGCATTCATCTTCCTTGATTAGTGCAGGTTAGTAACGGTTAGGGGATAAGCTCAGATAAACAACGAATTTGGTTAGGAATGGCTTCGGCTGGTGCATCAGCGCCCGTTGGGTTAAACCAAATTGTGTTTACGCCCGCTTTCATCGCAGGATAAATATCTTTGTGAGGTAAATCGCCAACCATGGTTATTCCACTCACGTTAACCCCTAACTGTTTTGCGATGGCGAGATAAAACTCAGGTTGGTTTTTAGCGATGCCGAGGTTGGCAAAACAAAAATAGCCATTTAAGTATTGGTCTAAGTCGACGCGAACAAATGCACGCTGAACCTCTTCCATGTTGGAATCAGATGCACTGGTCGCAATGTAGATGGGATGATTTTGGGAAAGTATTGCCAGTGTTTCTCTGGCTTGAGGAACTGCTTCTACGTGTTCCCAATCGCACATTTTTCCTTGTGCGTGAGGGAAATCTACCATCAAGGTGTTCCCCCAATCGAAAAGATAAATCATGTTCGAATCTCCTTATCCGCACATCATATCGTCTTTTTCTAAAATCAGGGGGGTAAATTGCATCGATAAATGCGATTTAGGTGGGTTTAGTCGTGAAAAGCGCTTAATTGTCTTTATCGTTACAAATGTTTCAGCATAATGCGTGAGTTAGTTTTAAAACCTTGATTATCGTAAAAGCGCTGTGCTGGCTGATTGAATTCCATCACTTCCAATCGAACTTGTGTGGCATTGGCATCGCGCGCCCATTGCTCACAGGCTTGGAGCAGTTGGCGGCCGATTCCTTGCTGCTTTTGCGCTTCATCGACAACAATTGTTCCCACGCGACAAATTGGGTCTTTGATCAGAAAACTGACGGTGTCGTTTTGGGTGATCATCGCGGTTAAGAAGCCGAGAATTTGCTGTTCGCGTTCGGCAATCAAAAAGAGTCGCTCTTTGTTCTCTAGTGCTTGTGCAAGAAATTCACGGTCAGCTTCTGAAGGCGCAACAAAGGCTTCTGGCGCATTCGCAAAATGCAGTGAATTAATTTGAAAATTAAGCTGAAAAATTCCGTCTAAATCATCGGGAATCGCTTGTCGGATATGGACTTGCATTCTATCTGCCCCCTGCAATATCGATAAATGATCCTGTGACATAAGAGGCTTCGTCACTTAATAGCCAAGCGATCGCATTTGCCACTTCTTCTACCGTGCCACCGCGTTTAAGAGGAATTTGAGGGCTGAGTCTATCTACTCGGTTTGGTTCTCCGCCGTCGGCATGCATATCAGTGTAAATGAAACCAGGTCGAACGCCATTGACGCGAATATTGCGCTCTGCCAACTCTAGCGAGAGCCCTTTAGTTAAGGTATCCATCGCGCCTTTTGATGTGGCGTAATCGACATACTCAAATGGCGCGCCTGAGCGCGACGCTCCAGAGGAGACATTCACAATTGCACCGCCTGCACTGAATCGCTTCGCCGCTTCTCGACAGCAGAGAAAACAGCTATTCACATTGGTGTTCATTACTTTCTGAAAGCGTTCCAAGCTGATTTCTGACAAAGGCGATTGAGTAAATAGGATGCCAACGTTGTTGACCAAGTGCGTCACTGCACCAAATTCACGTTCTGTTTCATCAAACAAGGAGAGCACTTGCTTCTCATCGGCTACGTCTGCGGCGATGGCAATCGCTTTGCCACCGTTTGCTTGTATTTCTGCCACAACTTGGTCGGCGGCCTCTTGCTGAGTGCGGTAATTAACGCAAGCGCGATAGCCTTGCTCGGCCAGCTTTTTCGCCGCTGCGGCTCCAATGCCTCGGCTTGCGCCGGTAATGATGACTACTTTATTCAAAATACGTCCTTATTTTTGTAGTGAGTAGATTTTATCGGCGTAGGGTTTGCCACCAATTTGGTATGCGTCTGGAATGACCTCAATGAGTTCGAAACCACATTTTATCAGGACACGTTCTGACGCAATATTGCCTTCAGTGACCGTCGCGGAAAAGTGGTTGATGTTATGTGTCGAGGTTGCCCAGTATAGAAGCGCTTGAAGAGTTTCTGTTCCAAACTGTTGGCCATGAAATTCCGGCAAAAGTAAGTAACCTACCTCTGCCTTACCGTTTTCAATAGCAAAGCCAGTGATGCCGATGGGTTGTTCAGATTGCTTATCGAGTATTACAAGGCAAAGCCAATGCTGGCAATTTGGGGTCCATGGTAATAATCGCGAAGCAAATTTTTCTCTTATTTCTGTTTCGCTGGGACGATCGAAACAGAGCGCAATAACCTCTTGTTCGGAGAGTAATCGTTGAAAGAGTTCCCAGTCACTGGCTTTGGTGGGTCTTAATTGGCTTCTGTGCGTCTCGATATAAACTGACATGCGTGTCCTTACTGCATCAATGTGGAGATTCAGTCTCTCATCCTCTTATCTGTTTAATCAAATAGTTGCATTCATAAAAGTGATTTATGTGGTGAATAGTTGGCTGGGTAATGGATTATTGCCATATATTCATCTTTGAGATGCAAATAACAAAATTTCATACTTGAGGCATACAGAGCAACACGGAAATGATGTGGATCAAGAGAGGACTACCCATAAAGTAGTAATTTGCGACCTATAATTACATTTTATTTGGAAGTGTTGCTAATTATGTCAATAAAAAAACGATATGTTGCACTGCTGGTTGCTGCCGGCATTGGTGTGGGCTGGTTAACTTTGGGGGGGAGTGCGGTAGTAATGCATTACACCTCAGATACTGAATTTTGTCTCTCGTGCCACTCTATGGAAACCCCTTACAAAGAGTACCAAGGCTCAGTGCACTTCAGTAATGCGAAAGGCATTCGCGCGGAATGTTCTGACTGTCATATTCCTCAAGAACCAATGGATTACCTGATCACCAAAATTCGCGCGTCGAAAGATATCTACCATGAATTTGTGACAGGTAAGATCGACACGCCAGAGAAATATGAAGCACATCGTAAAGATATGGCTGAAACGGTATGGGCTCAGTTCCGTGAAAATGATTCAGCGACGTGTCGTTCGTGTCATGATTTCGATGCAATGGAAGAGTTTGAGCAATCACGTGATGCGGCGAAGATGCACGCTTACGCGAAAGCAAACGATCAAACGTGTATCGATTGTCATAAAGGTGTGGCGCACTTTGCACCAGAAGCAGAGCTAGACAGCAAGGCATTTGAAACGTTGATGAGCTTCACCACAAAAACATCACCTGGTGCCAAAGTCGTTTACCCTGTGACTGAAATCGCAATGGGTGAGATGGGTAAAATTAACCCAACGACGAAGTTGGAAGTAATCAGCTCTGAAGGCGACAACCGCACTGTTAAGTTGAACGCATTCCAAATGAAAGGCGCAGAGCAAGTGCTTTACATGGGAGAAGGTCAACGTGCCATCGTAGCAACGCTAACAGAGCAAGGCCAACAAGCGCTTGAAACTGGTGAATTTGAGGCAGATGTTTACGGCAACGAATGGCGCGCGGTTTCTCTAACTGGCGCTATTGATTCTCCAGTTGTTGACACGCTTGAACCAGTATGGTCATACGCAGAAGAGTTGGACAACGTTTACTGTGCAACTTGTCACGCGAAAATTCCTTCAAATCACTTCACAGTGAATGCATGGGGACCGGTAGCGAAAAGTATGGGTGATCGAACTGATATTTCAGCCGAGAACCTAGAAATTCTAACCAAGTTCTTCCAGCACCACGCGAAAGATGTGGTTGGTCACTAACGATAAATAGAAGGATAAGATTATGACTAATATGACCCGTCGCGGATTTCTAAAAGGCACTGGTATGGCGGCTGGTGCAATGGCATTCACTTCATTTGCACCTATGTCTGTTGCGTCTTCAAACCAGCGTGGCAAGGGCATTTTGACAGCGGGCCGCATGGGCCCAATGCTGTGTGAAGTGCAAGACGGTAAGCTGGTTTCAACCACGAACGCATTGCCACAAACGGTACCAAACAGCCTACAAAGCACCGGTCCTGACCAAGTGCACACTAAAGCGCGTGTTAAGTACCCAATGGTTCGCAAAGGTTACTTGGCAAACCCATCAGCTCCCGAAGGAGTTCGTGGCAGCGATGAATTTGTACGGGTGTCTTGGGATGAAGCTTACAAGCTGATACACGAGCAGCACATGCGCATTCGTAAAGAATATGGCCCGGCTTCTGTGTTTGCTGGTTCTTACGGCTGGCGTTCAAGTGGCGTGCTGCACAAAGCACAAACCTTGCTGCAACGTTACATGAGCATGGCGGGTGGCTATTCAGGCCACTTGGGTGACTACTCAACGGGTGCTGCGCAGGTCATCATGCCGCACGTTGTGGGCTCTATCGAAGTATACGAGCAGCAAACCACGTACCCAGTGGTACTAGAGTACAGCGATGTGGTTGTGCTTTGGGGCTTAAACCCGATCAACACTCTAAAAATCGCGTGGAGCTCAACAGACTGTGCTGGTCTTGAGTTCTTCCATCAGTTGAAAAAGTCAGGCAAGACGGTTATCGCTATTGACCCTATTCGTTCTGAAACCATCGAGTTCTTTGGTGAGAATGCGGAGTGGATTGCTCCTCACCCAATGACCGACGTGGCAATGATGATGGGTATCGCACACACCTTGGTGAAACAAGGTAAGCACGATAAAGCCTTCCTCGATAAATACACCGCAGGTTACGACAAGTTTGAAGCGTACCTGATGGGCGAAGAAGACGGCGTAGAAAAATCAGCAGAATGGGCATCACAAATCTGTGGCGTACCTGCGAAGCAACTTGAGCTACTGGCTGACATCTTCAGTAAAAACCGCACCATGCTGATGGCGGGTTGGGGCATGCAGCGCCAACAATACGGTGAGCAGCGTCACTGGATGCTGGTTACACTGGCAACAATGTTGGGTCAAATCGGTTTACCGGGCGGTGGTTTTGGTTTCTCTTACCACTACTCAAACGGTGGTAACCCTGCTCGTGATGCTGGCGTACTTCCTGCGATTTCGGCATCGCTGGGTGGCGGCTCTTCTGCGGGGAACGACTGGGCGGTGTCTGGCGCGGTGCAAAGCTTCCCTGTGGCGCGTATTGTCGAGGCGTTGGAAAACCCAGGTCAATCCTACCATCATAACGGTCATGAACTGACGTTCCCGGACATCAAGATGATTTGGTGGGCAGGTGGTGCGAACTTTACTCACCACCAAGACACCAACCGTCTGATCAAAGCGTGGCAAAAGCCTGAGCTGATCGTGATTTCAGAGCCTTACTGGACGGCGGCTGCGAAGCACGCGGACATTGTTCTGCCAATCACCACATCGTTCGAGCGTAACGACTTAACGATGACGGGTGACTACAGTAACCAACACTTGGTGCCAATGAAGCAAGTGGTTGAGCCGCAAGGTGAAGCGCGTAATGACTTCGATGTATTCGCGGACATGGCCGAGATGCTAGCTCCGGGTGGCCGTGACGTATACACCGAAGGCAAAACTGAAATGGAATGGCTGTACGGCTTCTACAAGGCGGCGCAACAAGGTGGCCGTGGCTCTCGCGTAGCAATGCCGAACTTCAGCAAGTTCTGGGAAGATAACCAACTGATCGAGATGAAGTGGAACGAGAAGAACGCACAGTTTGTTCGTTACGCAGATTTCCGTGAAGACCCGATCATGAATCCACTCGGTACACCAAGTGGTAAGATCGAAATCTTCTCGAAAACCATTGAAGGTTATCAGTTGGAAGACTGTCCTCCACACCCAACGTGGATGGCACCAACCGAGTACACTGGCAATGCAAAAGACGGCGAGTTGCAGCTAATGACCGCGCACGCAGCGCATCGTCTACACAGCCAGTTTAACTACGCGAAGATTCGCGAAGAGTACGCAATTGCAAACCGTGAACCTATTTGGATTCACCCTGAAGATGCGAAAGCGCGTGGTATTAAAACGGGCGATTTAGTTCGTGCGTTTAACAACCGTGGCCAAGTATTGGTTGGTGCAGAAGTGACTGACCGAATCAAGCAAGGTTCAGTGTGTATTCATGAAGGCGGCTGGCCGGATCTGGATCCGAAAACCGGCATTTGTAAGAACGGCGGTTGTAACGTGTTAACGTTGGATATTCCGACCTCTCGACTTGCAAACGGCTGTGCGGCGAACTCGGCACTGGTTCGTATTGAAAAATACACTGGCCCAGAATTAGAACTAACAGCGTTTGAACCACCAAGAAATGGCTAGAAAAAAGTAGCGATTGAAAGCAAGAAGCCAGCGAATCGCTGGCTTCTTTTTATCTAGTCATCGTTCACATTAGCGCGAAGCGAGAGAAACAAACGGCATCTGTTTCTTAATCTGAAATGTCGGGAGTAAAGTAAATACAATCGCGACAAACAAGACCGAGCCTATTAAATCTTCAGGGCGATGCATGCCCAGCCATAAGCGGCTATATGCGACGCTCATTCCCCACATCCACAATGACAGTGCAGAGATATAGCACTTGTTCTGTAAGAACAAACCACCAAAGAAAGCCAAACAAATCGAAACGAAAATCGTATGGCCGGATGGGAAAGAATAGTCTTTCTCGCCTTGCCAATGGCGCGTTCGCCAATCACTGACGTGTTCAGAAATCTGGTTAATTACGTTGGCTTGCTGCTTTGTATCCAACTGATAAAACGCTTCTGGGTGCTCAATCAATTGCTCTGCAGCAAGCAGTTCGGCGTAGGGACGCGGGCTTTCTGTCATCAGTTTTAGCCCCGTTTTGCTGGCAAAACCAATCACCAGTAACAACCCTAACATTGAGAGTTTTTGTATCCACTCAATGCGACTTGGTTTAAAGCGAAATAAAGAAAGCAGTAGCAGTGTTAACGTAATTAAAAAACCTTTGCTACCAGCAGAATCTGTGAGCAAAGTAAAAGTAATACCCAGACTTTCAGGCACCTGTGAAGTGAGATTGTGATAAGAGCCAAACAGCGACATTGGGATGATGCCAAGAACAAACAAGGCGAGCATCATCAATCCATATTTTTTGGTTTTCATTGAGAGCGTTTTGTTTTTATTGAGGGTTATTCAACCACGTGAAAATAAGGGGCTTATCTTACGTTATCTGGCGTGAAAAACTTATCAACGCTCTGTCAATTCGAGCGTGAAAGTGATATTGCAGCTCTTCGTTGTGAAAGGAGAGGTTGTTGAAAGTACTGAAAGGCAAACGCGCTCATCCATAAGCGCTTTGTTCAGGCGTGAGCAAGGTTAGCTCATCAACCCTAATAAATATTCCGATGCGGCTTTTGGATCTTCTGCGTGGCAAATCGCTGAAACCAAAGCTAAGCCGTGAACACCAGTGGCGCTAAGCTGTGGAATGTTACTTTCGTTAATGCCGCCAATGGCAACAATCGGCAGTGAAGTCGTCTCTAACGCCATTTTCAAACCATCAATACCCCAATGTTTTTTGGTGTTGGTTTTGGTCGGCGTCGCGAAGATAGCGCTCAAACCGATGTAATCAATCGGCAGAGAGTTTACTTCTGCCAGCTGCTCTTCAGTCTCAATCGATAAGCCGAGAATCTTGTTTGGGCCAATCAATTGACGAGCGATCTCTGCTGGCATGTCTGACTGCCCGAGGTGAACACCATCGGCATCGACGGCAAGGGCAACATCAACACGATCATTGATGACTAACGGGACTCCAGTGCCTTCAAGAATCGTCTTGACGGCTTGAGCACGTTCGATAAACGCACGCACATCACCGTGTTTTTCGCGGACTTGTACCATAGTCACGCCACCTTCCACGGCTTTTCTCACAACACGCTTTAGTGTGGCTAAATCTTGTTGGTCATCGGTGACCAAATATAAACGATAGGCGTTCATTGGGTTTCCTTTAAGCCTCTCATTGAAAGAGGATTGAGAGGCTAGTGTTAAAAGAGAGAAAAGCTTAGCTCACTTGCAGTTTTAGGCGCTTTGCCAGTGTCTCTTCATCTAGCTGGTAAAGCTCATCCAACAGGTTCATTTGCAGGCTACCTGGGCCGCGAGCTTGTTCCGCTGCAATCTCGCCAACAACGCCTAGTACCGCCGCAGCAGCAAGTCCGGTGTTATCACCAACTGCAGCAAAAGCACCCGTCAGTGCCGTTAGTGTACAGCCCATTCCGGTTACGTATGGCATCATCTCGTGACCATTGTTCAGCTGCACATTCTGCTCTTTCGTGACGATGTAATCAGTCTCGCCAGAAATCACCACACTTGCACCATACTCTGCGACTAAGAAGTTCGCTGCGCCAAGTGCTGCATCGCTGCTGTCTAATGCATCGACGCCTTTGCTTTGTGCTTGCTCGCCAGCGAGTGCAATGATTTCTGAAGCGTTACCTCGGATGATGAGTTTGTCTGCAAGGCGTGCGATTTCGCGCGAGGTTTCGGTGCGCAGTGAACTTGCGCCGCAACCGACAGGGTCGAGCACAACGATTTTACCGTTCGAGTTGGCTTTCTCGACGGCGTAGATCATGCGCGGCGTCCAAACGCTGTCTAGGGTGCCGATGTTGATCACCAAAGCGCCAGCAAACGACATCATTTCTGCCATTTCTTGCTTTGAATGCGCCATGATAGGCGAAGCACCGATAGCTAGCAAAGCGTTCGCCGTGTTGTTCATCACCACGTAGTTAGTGATGTTGACGACTAACGGCTTTTGCTGGCGTACTGCGGTTAATGCTTGGGTGATTTGTTCAATTAACATGAGACTCTCCGATTAATCTTGCTGAGCGTTCAGACCTTGTTGCCAGAATGCCACTTCCATACGCGTTGCGGTTTTGAATACCTGAATCAGGTTTTGACCACGCTGGCTATTGATATCGATTTCCGCCAATAACTGATTAAAGTGTTCTGCACCTTTTGCGACACCAGATTGGAATTCCTCACCACCGTAGAGGTTGATCCAACTTGCGTATGGGTTACCTTCGAGCACAGTGCTTTCGTCTTCAATCAGCATCTTACCGATTACGGCATAACCGATAGAGCATGGCGCAAGTGCCGCGTATAGATCAACAAGATCGCCGGTCATGCCAGCATCTAATACGTAACGGGTATAAGCTACCGTGCCGAAGTCTTCTGGCTCGTTTTCTAGGTCAGACTCCGTCAGCCCCCATTGCTCACAGTAAGTCACGTGGTGGGCGATTTCAGAATCTAGCAATGCATGTACGCTTGGTAGGGCACGGCGCATGTCATCCAAAGTACGTGCTTTGTAGATCGCTAATGCGTAAGCTCGTGCGTACTGTTTTAGGAAAAGAAAATCCTGCTTTAGGTAATGCAGAAAACAAGGCTGAGCCAGAGTGCCTTGCGCCAATTGCTGCACGAAAGCATGCTCAGTGTATTCTTGCCAATCTTGGTGGCAAGCGTCGATCAAATCTTGGTATTTCATAATGGGTATCTCGTTATCAAAAGACCCTAGGCTTAGATCCTAAGGTCAGTAGAATTAGTCAAAGCTCGGTACGTAATCTTTCGCTTTTGGCAGTGTTTCGATGATTTTTTGTGAATACATGAATTCGGCGTAATCATCGTAGCGTTTCAGATCTACTGCGGATGGACGAAGAGCGAAACGAGTTAGTGTGTCATTCCAAGCGCGCTGGTTAAGCTCGTTGTTGAGGGTGTCTGGTGAATAAGCCACAAACTCTTTCCAAGATTCTTTTGGATGGTTAACGATGTAAGTGGTCGCTTGCTCCAGTGCTTTGTTGAATGCCTTGATGGCTTCTTTGTCGTAGGTTTTTGCATTGGCTACGAAGACTAACTCGTCATACGCTGGCACGCCGTGTTCTTCAGGGAAGAAGGCTTTAGCTTTATAACCTTCTAGTGCAAGTTGGTTGGTTTCGAAGTTACGTAGACCACCCCAAATCGCATCCACCTTGCCAGACGCAAGAGACGAAGATAGCGCCCAACCTACGTTGATGATTTGTACGTCAGAAAACTTCACATTCTCTTGAGCTAACATGGTGCCGATTGTTGCTTCTTCGTTGCCTGCGATCGCAATACCGATCTTCTTGCCTTTCAAGTCGCCAAGGTTTTCATTCTTACCGTTGTCCAACACCATCAACGTGTTGAGTGGCGTAGCAATCAAAGTCGCAGAGCGGATTAGTGGCAAACCAGCCGCGACATCGATGGTCAGGCTTGGTTGGTAAGAAATCGCCATGTCGACCTTGCCCGCCGCGACCAACTTAGGTGGCGTGCTTGGATCTGCCGGCTCCTGAATGTTGACCTTCAAGCCTTGCTCTTTGAAGTAACCACGCTCTTTGGCAATAACGATAGGACCATGGTTTGGATTGACGAACCAATCCAACATCAGTGTCATCTCTTTTTCAGCTGCAAGCACGTTGGTTGATACCACTGAAGCGAGTAGAGCAGCAGCGCTCATAAGTTTGTTTTTATTCACGGGGTTCTTCCTTTTCTTTCCCAATTTTCTTTGGTTATTTTCTGTAATTACTTGCTTTCCCAAGGGATGGCTTTTTTCAATAATTTATCGGTGATGAAGTAGAGTGCGATAGACAGCACGGCGAGGATAAACAGCGCCGCAAACATCTCATCAATGATCATGCGAGCGTTGGCTTGGAGCATCAGATAACCCAAGCCTTCACTTGAACCTACCCACTCACCGACCACTGCTCCAATCGGCGCAATAACGACGGCAACACGAATACCTGAAGCTAAAGTTGGTAGTGCGGCTGGCAATTGAATATGACGAAGTAACTGCCATTTAGAGGCGCCCATGGTCTTGGCAAGGTCGAGGTAACCTGTTGGTGTATTGCGCAAACCGTCGTAGCAACATGTCGTGACGGGGAAAAAGATGATGATCGCCGCCATGACTACTTTCGATGCAATGCCGTAACCCAGCCAAAGCATCAGTACTGGCGCGATAGCGAACACAGGGATCGCTTGGCTAGCAATCAGAATTGGCAGTAACCAACGCTTCAGCGGTTCGAACATCAACATTTGCAATGCGAACAGCAAACCCATTGATAATCCAAGCGCCAAACCAAGTAAAATCTCTTGCGCGGTAACCCAAGTATGTTTGAGCAAGACATCGTAACGAGTGACCAATCTATCCAGCACTTCAATTGGTGAAGGTAAGATGAAGCTTGGCATGTCGAATACCACAACAACCAACTGCCACAATCCCAAGATCACCGCTGTGCTAATGACCAAGCGCAGAGCCGGATGGGTCACGCGTTCTTTTTTACTAATGCGTGCCGAAACGGAGTTGTACTGAGTCATATCACTCATAGTCTTTCTCCAGTTGATCCAAAATCGCTTGTTGTAACGCCGCGCACTCTCCATCGAGAACTCGGGGCGGCTTGGAGTCTGGAACGACCAAGTGCTGAGCTTGCGCAGGTGTGCCTTGCAACACATAGAGTTGGTGAGCTAATCGCACCGCTTCTTGTGGGTCGTGGGTAATTAGAACAACCGTCTTATCTTTCAGTAAATCGGCAGACAAGGTTTGCAACTTATGGCGCGTAACCGCATCCAACGCAGAGAAAGGCTCATCCATCAGAACTAGAGGCTTGTCTTGCATCAGAGTGCGAGCAAGGGCAACACGTTGTCTCATGCCGCCAGAGAGCTGAGCTGGCTTAGCATCCGCGTAATCGGCGAGTCCCACTTGGCTTAGTAAAGTCAGTGCACGTTGTCTATTTTGCTCTGGTGCTTGCACTTGAGAAAATCGAGAACTGAGGCAGACGTTGTCTAACACATTCAACCACGGTAGCAATAAATCCTGCTGAGCCATGTAAGCGATACGGTCATGCAGTGCAGCGCCATCCGTTGTGATGAGTTCGCCATGCCAGTCAACTTGGTCATCCAGTAGGCCAGCTAAGTAACGCAATATTGTGGTTTTCCCGCAGCCACTGCGACCAAGTAACACTGTCCATTGATTAGCAGGAATAGTCATACTCAACCCTGCTAGCGTTGGTGTTTGGCTGTCTTTGTATCGCAGACTAGCATCGGAAAGCTGAATGCCAATCGCGTTAGCGAACATAAGTATGACCCGCAAAAAAGTGGTTCACAGGGCCATGGCCTTTACCTACATCCAATTCATCAGCGTGTGCGATAGCTTGGCTGATGTACTGCTTACCCAGGTGCACCGCTTTGTGTAGGTTGTTGCCTTGGCCAAGATAAGACGCAATGGCGGAAGAAAGTGTACAGCCTGTGCCATGAGTGTTTTTGGTTGGAAATCGCTTGGCGCTAATTAACTCGGCACTGTCTTGCATGATAAGCAGATCGTTGCTGTTTTCATTTTCTTCAAGGTGACCGCCTTTGAGCAGAATAGCTTTGGCGCCAAGCGCACGAAGGTCGGTAATCATATCGTTCATTTCAGATTCTGATTGAGGCATTGGCTTACCCGTCAATGCTGCGCCTTCGGGTAGGTTAGGGGTAATGATGTCTGCGAGCGGAATCAATTCTTCTTTTAAAGTGCTGATTGCCGACTGTTCCAGTAATAGATCGCCGCTGGTGGCCACCATCACAGGGTCAATCACGAGGTGTTTTGGCTGGTATTGTTTAATTTTGTCTGCAACGACTTTGATGATGTTGGAATCTGCCAGCATGCCCACTTTGACTGCAACGATGTTGAGGTCGGTAAATACTGCATCAAGTTGGCTCTCTACATGGTCGAGAGGAATGGGGAAAATCGCAGAAACGCCTTGGGTATTTTGCGAAGTAATCGCCGTGATTACCGAGCAAGCAAAACTGCCGGTTGCGGACATCGCTTTGATGTCGGCTTGAATACCTGCACCGCCACCACTGTCTGAGCCCGCGATGGTCAATACGATAGGGGTAGGCAAGGCTGGCGTGTGATGTGAATGAGGTTGTGATTGCTGCGTCATGGTCGCTCCTACTACAAGACGTATAGGAACTGACTTTGACCGTTGCAGATAGATCGATTTTTCGATCGCTATCGCTTACCTAAGAGGGGCGACGAAAGGCAAAGTGTGCATAGTTCCCTACGTCAGTGCTAACTGAATCAGGTTCAACGGGTCTCGAATTTCGATCTCAGCCAACACTTGTCGTGTGGCCCCCCGACTATTTCGTTCGGATGATAGCAGGACCATTGCGGAAGGGATACGTTTTTTGAGCGTAATTATAATGAGTATTCAATTATGCGAGGTGAGTGATAAAGTAAGCACCTAAATGGTTTGCTGGGTGGAATTTACTAGTGCAACGCTCTGGTGAATGAGCAGAACCTGGAATATTTAATAAATAATCGTGGTCTCGTTAAGCAAGGATTAGCACAAAACAAGGTTAAAAAACTGTTAAAATTTAACGTGTTGCCAATTTAACTTTGTTGAACTTTTTCACAGTTAATTAGGAAGGCTAAGACGATCATCGAGCAAGGAGACTTCATGCTTAATTCTGTAACAGCGAAGTCAGTGATCGATCATGCGCTCTTTTTGGGGGCTGATTTCGCTGAACTATTCGTTGAACATCACCAAACCAACACTGTCCAGATCGCATCTGGTGAAGTGGATAAGGTTAACTCGGGTATCGATTTTGGTATCGGTATTCGTCTTTTTTTCGGTCATAAGGTGCTTTACGGTTACACCAACAGCACAGATGAAGCCGAACTAAAGCGCGTAACCTCGCTGCTTGCTGCAAAAGACAAGCGTGAGCAAATCGCGTCAGCGGGTTCTTTGAATTTGAACCGCTACCCAATCCAACATGGTTGCCGCATGCCGCTAGGTAAGGATGCTAACCTAGATTCAAAAATCGCGTTTCTATTGAAAGTTGACCAAGCCGCACGTGCTGAGAGTGAACATATCAGCCAGTTTATTGGCAGCGTTCTTCAGCGCGAGCAACAAGTGTCTATCTTCAACTCAGAAGGTCTACACGTTGACGATACTCGCCACTACATTCGTGTTGCTGGTAACACTGTCGCGCAAAAAGGTAATGAGCAGTCTTCTGGTATGGAAGGTCCTGGCGCTCTTGCTGGTTGGGAATTCAGTGAACAGCTTGATGCCAAAGAGCTAGGTCAAACTATCGCGCAGCAAGCGTTAGTAAAACTTGGCGCGGATGCTTGTCCATCGGGTGAAATGCCGGTGGTGATTGGTAACGGTTTTGGCGGCGTTATCTTCCATGAAGCATGTGGTCACTTGCTAGAAACCACTTCAGTTGCGAAGAAAGCATCAGTCTTCCACGACAAGATGGGCGAAATGGTTGCTCACACCGCAGTGAATGCAGTCGATGATGGCACCATGACCAACGAATGGGGCTCGATTCACATTGATGATGAAGGTATGAAGACTCAGCGCACTCAACTGATCAAAGACGGTAAGCTAACCAGCTTCATGGTCGATAAAATGGGTGGCATGAAGACAGGTTATGAGCCTACGGGTTCTGGTCGTCGTCAAAACTACAAGTTCGCACCAACCTCGCGCATGCGTAACACCTTTATCGAAGAGGGCGAGCATTCACTTAATGACATGCTGGCAGGCATCGAACGTGGTATCTATGCGAAGAAGATGGGCGGTGGCTCTGTTCAACCGGGTACGGGGGAGTTTAACTTTGCTGTTCGTGAAGCCTACCTCATTGAAAATGGCAAAATCACCAAGCCTCTGAAAACAGCAACGCTGATCAGCACGGGTCCAAAAGTGTTGAAAGAAATCAGCATGGTCGGCAAAGACATGGCGCTTGCGCCGGGCATGTGTGGTTCCGTGAGTGGTTCAGTACCAACAACTGTCGGTCAGCCAACGCTGAAAGTAGATAACATTCTGGTAGGAGGCGGTAACTAATGAGCCAAGAACAACAACTTCTTAATGCGGTTGATTACGTCCTATCAGAAGCAAAACGCCAAGGTGCAGAAGCGGACGTCATTGTAAACCGTAACAGTAGCTTTTCTTTGAAAGCGAACCAAGGAAAGCTGGATGAGTACAAAGTAAGCTCAAGCCAAGTTCTGGGTGTTCGTGTTGTGAAAGATGCGCGTGTTGCAACAAGCTATTCTGAGTCGTTAGAGCAACCAAGCTTGGATTTGATGCTGACCAATGCACTGCAAAGCGCTCGCTTTTCCAAGCAAGATGAACATCAGACAATTAGTTGCGTGAACAGCCAAATCGCGACTGATGTTGCTGAGATTGCGCAAGAAGATACAACTTCTGTTGACGAAAAAATCGAACTGTCTCTCGCTCTTGAGCAAGGCGTAGTGGCTCTGCCTCACGCCTCTAGCGCACCTTACAATGGTTACAGCGATGGCGAAACACAACTGATCATTGCCAATACTCAAGGCACATTGTGTCAACACTTCGAGCGCTCGTTCACTTGTTACGCGTATACCTTGTTTGAAAAAGACGGCAAACAGTCAATGGCGGGTAGAATGTCACTGGGTCGCCGTTTTGATGAGTTGAATCCAGCTTACTGTATCGAGGGTGGCTACAACCTTGCTCGCGATCTTCTTGAAGGCGCACCGGTTGCGACGGGTAACTACCCTGCTATCTTCCACATCAATGCGCTAGCAAGTTTATTCGGTGCTTTCGGCAGTGCTTTCTCTGGCGTAAGCGCGATGAAAGGCATTACGCCACTGGGTGACAAGCTTGGTCAACGTGTTGCGAGTGATTTAATTACCTTTACTGATACGGCTTACATGCCAAATGGTATGGCAATCGCGAGTTTTGATAGTGAAGGCTTCGCTACTCAAGATAATGTCATGATTGCTAATGGTGAGTTGAAAACCTTGCTACACAACAGCCAGACCGCAAGTTACTTGGGCGCAGTCTCGACAGCAAGTGCCGCTCGCGGTGCAAAATCGAGCCTAGACGTATCAGCGAATCACAAAGTGATTGCGACAGGCAACAGCAGTGCGTCAGAAGTAAAAGCGGGTGAGTACCTAGAGTTAGTCGAGCTTCAAGGTGTCCATTCTGGTGCGGATGCAGTGAGTGGTGATTTCTCATTTGGTGCGAGTGGCTTCTTGTGCCGTGATGGAGAGCGCGTTCAACCAGTTCGTGGGATCACGGTAGCGGGTAACTTCTACAAGATGCTGCAAGAAGTTGAGGCAGTGGGTGATACTCAGTTAATTAACGATAGCCGAACTTTCTTCTCGCCAGACGTTCGTTTTGCTCGTTTGAGCATTGGTGGTAAGTAAACTTAGCATCCCTATAGAAACAAAAAAGAGGACTCAATGGAGTCCTCTTTCATTACCTAGCAACGTGTGCGCGAATAACTAGAATTCGCGTATGTCCAACTCATTGTGGATCAATACCACACACTGAGAAGCGAAAAGCATCTTAGGACCTAAGCTGATCTTCTCTGTGCCAAGGCGCTTTAAGCTGTTAAAAGACTTTTTCGGCATCGGTATATGGTCAGTTAGCAAGAAACATGGATTTTCACCAATTTCTGCATCACGAACAAATTCGCCTTTCTTATCCAACATATATAGTTGGTGATCTTCTGCCAGCTCTTGTACTAGGCGTTCAAAGCTCACTGTACGAACGGTAATACCAGGTTCGACTTCACGAAGTTGCTCTTTACCCATACCAACCGAAGCATCCAAAGCGCGAGCCACTGCTGCAATCAAGGTTGACTCATGGAAGCCGCCAATGTTGGTGATGTCGTTGGAGCGAATAGTAATGGTGCGTGAGAAGTCTTTTGTGCTTTCCAAAACCAAGTGAACAACCACATCTTCACGGTGTGATTGAGCAACGAACATAGTGTTCATCATGGTATGAGCAAGAATCTCTGTATGCGCTTCATTACCAACACCTTCTAACAGTGCTTTGCTGGTGGTTGGCGCCGCGCGAGCTCGTAAAACAAAAGAGCGCATGAATTTAGCCTCTATATAGGAAGAGTGAATGCGCGGAAGTATATACCCAAGCAGGGAAGGGATGCGAGTTTAATAGCAAATGTGAACTTACTTACAAAGCTTCGATTGTCGTGCGGAGTGCGCTGGTTAAAATAGAGGTAACCTGTTAGGAGCGGTATATGGAAATCAAACAGATAAATAAAGACATTTATAAAAAGAAAGTAAACCTTGTGATTGGCGGTTTTGTTGCGTTGCTCGCCATCTCCTCTCTTGCCTTTAGTACCTTGTTGATTGTTTTGTTCGGTAATACAGATGTAGTACCTGAACAGTCGACGGGGAACTTTCATTGGAACTTAATTGGTGTTGTGCTTGCCTTAGCTACTTCACTGTCTTTGCTGAACCAATTCAAAACACGCCCTTATATGGAAGAAGTGTTGTATGTCTGGAAACTCAAGCAGTTGCAGAACAAGATCTTTCGCAAACTGAAAAGCATTAAAGCCGCTTCTGCTGAGCACGATGTAAAAGCGCTGACGATACTTAAGTTCTACTATACGACTCAAAGTCAGGTGTTTGAGTTAGACAACAACACATTAACGATGAGCAGTGTAAATAAAGAATTAGAGGCAATTGAGCAAATCGAAGCGGCGAAGTCACTGGATCTTGATATCACAAGCTTTGAAGAGTCTTGGATTGACACATATTGATTGCCTATTTGCTACGTTAAGTTAACAACTAAGTGTTAAAAATAAGCGTTTGAGTGAGATTTCATCACTCGACGTTTTTTTTAAAGTTTTTTTCTAAAAAAGGGTTGCCAAGAAAAATCATCTCCCTATAATGCGCCTCCGTTGTCAGGGCAAAGCGGAAACGCAAAAGCAGTTGGCAATGAGGCGAAAGAAAAGCTTCTAAAAATTAATTTGAAAAAGTGTTTGACACTGAAAATTAATTCCTTAGAATACGCCTCCGCTTCGGTAGCAAAGCTTACGAAGCAAGCTCTTTAACAATATAGACCTATCAATCTGTGTGGGCACTCGTTGATGATGATCCAATTAGATACCTCGGTATCAAATTAGGTTTCAATGATACGAAGTGACCATTGAATCTTAGGATTCAGCACAGTCAATTCAAACATTACTTTATGTAATGTTCAGTATTCATTGAGCCGACAAAATCTTAAATTGAAGAGTTTGATCATGGCTCAGATTGAACGCTGGCGGCAGGCCTAACACATGCAAGTCGAGC
>NZ_JAWOTB010000023.1:0-12342 GCF_033338655.1 Vibrio sp. Vb1729
AATGGAGGCGCCTCCCGGAGTCGAACCGAGGTCCACGGATTTGCAATCCGCTGCATAGCCACTCTGCCAAGGCGCCTCATCTGTGAATAAAGCTAAGCTTTTTCACCACCCTTTCGAGTCGTGCTCTCTTGGGTACGGGATGCATTCTACGGATTCGAGCGATCGAGTCAACACTATTTTTATTTTTTTAAATCGTTTGACTAGAATTTGTGCGAAAGACGATGGATTGCTTAGTTTTAATACTAAAAATCGCTTAAATACACTTGTTTATCATAAAACTTTGGCTACGCCTTACACTGCTGGCCGTGCGTTGCGTGCATTGAAGTATTAATAATCAGAAGACTCGCCTCTCTAAGACTCTCCAAGGACAAAAACAAGACTTAGATCACAAATAGAACTCTATCGAAGCAAAAGCCCCAGATACAAATTGCAAACATGGCCATTAGCAAGCATTGAAAAGCGAGAGAAGCCAAAAAATGCTGTAGATTGTCTTAGATACAAAAAAGCAGGCTATTAAGCCTGCTTTCTAACATCAGAATTTAATGGTGCTCTTCATTCAACAGATCGTCTTTCGCAGCAGCCAAATATTGAATCATTGACCAATATGTCAAGAAAGTTGCCACATACAAGGCCGCAAAGCCTAGCCAAACCATCCATTCATCGTAACGCCATATCAACACCCATAAGGCGAACATTTGCGAAACAGTTTTTACTTTGCCAACCCAAGATACCGCAACACTCGCTCGCTTACCGATTTCAGCCATCCATTCTCGCAATGCTGAGATAATGATTTCTCGCGCAATCATCGTTACCGCAGGAATGGTCACCCAAATTGAATGATAATGTTCCGTGATTAGAATCAATGCCGTTGCCACTAGCACTTTATCAGCGACAGGATCAATAAACGCGCCAAAACGAGAAGTTTGGCCAAGTTTACGGGCCAACATGCCGTCAAGCCAGTCAGTAAAACCCGCTACCCAAAACACCATTGCTGCTGCAAACGGTGCCCATGAATAAGGTAGATAAAAGACAACCACAAAAACAGGGATTAGGAACAGTCTAAGAAGAGACAGAATGTTCGGGATATTCAAACGCATTTTATTATTCTCTTACACATTGCGGCTTAATGTTGCGCGATTTTCCTTATTGTTTCAATGCTTGGAAAATAATTTCTGCTAAAGAGTGACTTATTCCCGGTACTTTGGCGATTTCTTCGACACTTGCACGTTTAAGTTCTTGTAACCCACCCATGTACTTGAGTAACGCCTGACGTCGTTTAGGGCCGATTCCCTCAATCCCTTCGAGTGCACTCGTACGTCTGGTTTTACCTCGCTTAGCACGGTGCCCCGCTATAGCATGGTTATGGCTTTCATCACGAATATGTTGGATAAGATGCAGCGCAGGAGCATCGCTTGGTAAATGAAACTCGTCCCCATCGACTGTAATCAGCGTTTCTAAACCTGGTTTGCGAGTAACGCCTTTTGCAATACCAATCATGATAGGACGCTTTGGCCAATCCCCCCAGTACTGCGAAATGATGTCATGCGCACGATTTAACTGACCTTTACCGCCATCGATAAAGATGATGTCGGGAATTTTCTCTACGTCCAATTGCTTCGAATAACGGCGCTCTAATGCCTGTCCCATCGCTGCGTAATCATCACCACCGGTAATCCCAGTAATGTTGTAGCGACGATACTCTTGCTTTACGGGGCCTTCGTTGTTGAACACCACACATGACGCAATCGTGCTTTCCCCCATCGTATGGGAGATATCAAAACATTCCATTCGAGCTATAGACTCCAACTTCAATGTTTCGCGAAGCGCATGAAAACGCTGATTAATTGTCATCTTGTGATTGATTTTGGTGGTAATCGCCGTTAGTGCATTCGTATTCGAAAGCTTGAGATACCTTGCTCGAGAGCCAGTTGGCGACGTATGAAAATGAACCTTACGGCCTGCCACTTCACTTAACGCTTTCTGTATTGGCGCAATATCTTCTGCCAACTCTTGATTCAAAATAATACGAGAAGGAATTGTACGTGCTTCGTTATGGCTCAAATAGTATTGAGTCAGAAAACTATCGAACACTTCCTGCTGGCTTGTATTTTGTGGGATTTTCGGAAAATGGCTACGGCTACCAAGCACTTTGCCTTGGCGTATCATCAGGATATGGATACACGCGATACCATTCTCCTGAGCAAACCCGAGTACATCCATATCATCCATGCTGTCTTCTGAGACGTACTGCTGCTCTTGAACACGCCTAATCGCTTGGATTTGATCGCGAAATTTAGCGGCATCTTCAAAGCGCAATTGCTGACTGGCAACTTCCATTTTCTCAATCAACTGTTTGAGTACTTGCTGATCTTTGCCTTGCAAAAACATGCGCACAAAGCCAACCAACTCTGCATATTCTTCATCAGAAATGATGGTATTAACGCATGGTCCTGCACAACGACCAATTTGGTACATCAAACATGGGCGCGTTCGGTTGGAATAGACAGTGTCTTCACACTGGCGCACAGGAAATATCTTTTGCAGCAAATGCAATGTTTCTCTTACTGCACCAGAATCTGGGTAGGGGCCAAAATATTCACCTTTGCGCTTCTTGGCGCCACGGTGGATAGAAAGCCGTGGGTGCTTATGACCGCTAATAAAGATATAAGGGTAAGACTTATCATCTCGCAGCAACACATTGTATTTCGGCAAATACTGCTTGATGTAGTTATGCTCTAAGATCAGCGCTTCTGTCTCAGTGTGAGTCACCGTGACGTCTATTTTGGCGATATTACTGACAAGCGCGCGAGTTTTCTCACTGTCTACTTTTTTTCGAAAGTAGCTTGAAAGGCGCTTTTTAAGGTCTTTGGCTTTACCTACGTAGATTACAACAGCTTCGGCGTTGTACATTCTGTAAACGCCGGGCTGATGAGTTACTGTCTTGAGAAAGGAAGCCGAATCGAAAGGAGGATTCACGCTAAAGGGTCTCGGTGTCCAGCATTCCGTGGCGAATCGCTAAGTGAGTTAACTCAACGTCACCATTAATGTCCAATTTACTAAAGAGTCGGTAGCGATAGCTGTTGACTGTCTTTGGACTTAAATTAAGTTGCTCAGAAATATCCGTTACCTTTTGGCCTTTGGTGATCATAAGCATGATCTGCAATTCACGTTCGGATAAGTCTTTAAAAGGGTTCTCAGAGGCTGGAGAAAATTGACTCAATGCCATCTGCTGCGCAATCTCTGGTGAGATGTAACGCTGACCACTATTAACTACACGAATCGCATTCACCATTTCGTCAGGGCCAGCACCTTTGGTTAAATAACCAGACGCACCTGCCTGCATCACCTTGGTTGGAAACGGGTTTTCTGTATGAACGGTAAGTACGATGATTTTCACATCAGGATTCACGCGAAGAATTTTTTTAGTGGCTTCCAAGCCACCAATTCCTGGCATGTTCATGTCCATTAAAACGACGTCAGCATGATTACTGCGACACCATTTTACTGCATCTTCACCGCTGTCAGCTTCTCCTGCTACGTTCATTCCACGGACGTCTTCAATAATACGTCGTATCCCTGTGCGAACCAGCTCGTGATCATCTACAAGGAAAACATTTATCAAACTTGTATCTCCACACTTTGTATTGGTTCTGCACCCACATAACCATTATTTGTTAAATGTGGATATCAGTATGACTGCCTATATACTAACGTAATCGACAAAAAATTGCTTTCTATGAATATGTGCTGAAACGCAAACTTTAGCAAGAACTTATTCATAAACCACTCTATTATTTTAGAGCGTGATGAGCAGAACCGAAATCTAAGAAAAGACAATTAACAACATTAAGTACAATAAATCAAGTAACTAGGTTTCATATTGCCCAGAGAAACACGCTATAACTTAAAATGACACTGTCCCTCTTGCACCAAAGACTAACTTGTAATCACTAATTCCAGCAAAAATTTGAGACGCTTTCTTTACTGGTTATTTTTACAGTTCTTAGTGTTAAACTAACGTTCTTCAAGTTTTCTAAGGTTTCTCACATTTGAATATTCAACAAGGCTTCCTGCTAACTCGACAGGCACGAGACATCAAAGGTCAAACTCAAATCGAGCTGTGGCTTTCGACAGAAGCAGGTCCTACTCAGTTAATTATTAATGGTGAGAAGCCAGTATTTTTCATCGCTCAGAAACACTCAGAGCAAGCAAAAACACTCGCACGAGAAAAAAACATATTCGTCGACATCCGCCTTTTGGATCTCAAAACGTTTGAACATACGCCTCTTGCTGCCTGCTATACCAATGTAACCAGAGACGCTCTCGCACTCAAAGACACATTCGCTCAAAAAGATATCACTACGTATGAAAGTGATATTCGCCTCGCCGATCGCTACCTAATGGAGCGTTTTATCAAAGGCAGTATCGAGTTTACAGGCAATGTGACTCGCACCAATGGCTACCAACGCGTCCAGAGCGCAAAATGCCGTGCGGGGCAATATGAGCCGAAGTTAAACGTTGTCTCGTTAGATCTAGAATGCTCTGAGAAAGGCATTCTTTACTCAATCGGATTAGACAGCGTCATGGATTCCCGCGTTATCATGATCGGAGAACCAGAACCTTCGGAGACACCGATACAGTGGGTTAAGGATGAAAAAGCGCTTCTAGAAGCACTCATCGTTTGGTTTAAACAATTCGACCCCGATGTCATTGTCGGTTGGAACGTCATTGATTTTGACTTTCGTCTGCTACACAAACGAGCAGAATGGCACAACATGAAGCTAATGCTTGGTAGAGCAGACCAAGCCAGCTTTTTCAGAAGTTCATCTCAAAGCCAACAAGGGTTTATTTCCATTCCAGGGCGAGTTGTAATGGACGGTATCGATACGTTAAAAACGGCGACTTATCACTTTCGGTCTTGGTCATTAGAGTCTGTATCTCAAGAACTCTTAGGGGAAGGGAAAGAAATCCACAACGTTCATGACCGCATGGATGAGATCAATCGTATGTACCGCTCCGACAAACCATCGCTGGCTAAATATAATTTACAAGACTGCATGTTAGTGAATAAGATTTTCAATCACACTCACCTGCTCGACTTTGCAATAGAGCGCTCTCGTCTCACTGGTGTCGAACTGGATCGTGTCGGCGGTTCGGTTGCAGCATTCACAAACCTATACATGCCTCAGATACACCGAGCAGGCTACGTTGCTCCGAACCTACACCCTGAAAATTGGATTGCCAGCCCCGGCGGTTACGTGATGGACTCCATCCCTAACCTATATGATTCTGTTTTAGTATTGGATTTTAAGAGTCTATATCCATCGATTATTCGCTCTTTCTTGATTGATCCTATGGGTTTAGTTGAGGGGTTATTGCTCGATATTGGAAAAGAAGAAAATCAGGCTGTACCTGGCTTTCGCGGTGGGCAGTTCCATCGTACGAAACACTTTTTACCAGAAATGATTGAAAAGCTTTGGGCAGCACGTGATGTGGCAAAGAAGAACAATGAAAAAGCTTTTTCTCAGGCAATCAAAATCATCATGAACTCCTTTTATGGCGTACTGGGCTCATCGGGATGTCGTTTCTTTGATACTCGGTTAGCTTCTAGTATTACCATGCGCGGACATGAAATCATGAAGCAAACTAAGGTGCTGATTGAGGAGCAAGGATATCAAGTGATTTACGGCGATACGGATTCCACATTCGTGTCGTTGAATCGACCATACAGTCAAGTAGAAGCTGACGCTGTTGGAAATCAACTAGTTGATTACATCAACTCTTGGTGGCAAGAACACCTGCGTTCTGAGTACAACCTAACATCTATGTTGGAAATCGAGTATGAAACCCATTATCGCAGATTCCTTATGCCAACGATTCGTGGCGCAGAAACTGGCTCGAAAAAGCGCTATGCGGGTTTAATCGGTGAAGGAAAGCAAGAACGGATTGTATTTAAAGGGTTAGAAAGTGCCCGTACTGACTGGACCTCGTTAGCACAGAAATTTCAAAATACACTCTATAGCATGATTTTCCATGGTGAAGATCCAAGCGACTATGTCCGAGAGATGGTTGAGAAAACTAACAACGGTGAATTTGATGAACAGTTGGTGTATCAAAAGCGACTGCGAAGAAAACTGCATGAGTATCAGAAGAACGTCCCGCCACAAGTGCGTGCAGCTCGTTTAGCCGATGAGATAAATGCCAAGCTTGGCCGCCCATTACAGTATCAAAACAAAGGGCGAATTGAATACATTATTACCGTGAACGGCCCTGAACCTTATGAGTACCTCAATAGCCCGATTGATTATCAACATTACATTGATAAACAACTCAAACCCGTTGCGGATGCGATTCTCCCTTTCATTGGGACGGACTTTGACAGGCTTTCAGCGCCACAAATGGGGTTGTTTTAGCCGATACGAAACTCTGTTTTCTGGTACTGTTTGACTAACCAATCACCAAACGCATCAATTAGCCCGATAACAGAACGCTTGGGAATACCCCGGCCAGAAAGTAAAATTTCTAGCCGCTCGATCTCAAGCTGCTTTTCAGGATGATAAGTTAAGAATACCTTGCCACATTGTATAGGGTCATCAAACCAACGTTTATCTCGATACATCACCAAAGAGTATGACGCTCTTAGTAACTTTTTTGCAATCACGCGCTGGGCGGCCACCTGCTCTTCTATCGTCTTCGCTTGTACGATTTTTTTGCGATACACCGTAATCCAATCTTCCACATCCATATTCCAGTGCTTAGCAATTTCCCAACTTGGGACGTAATCACCGAAGCAGTCTGCTAGATCATCACCATAAACACAGACACAGCAATGCTTAAGCATAAAGCCCCAAGTAAAAATACTATCTAAATTAGCCACTTCGCTCACTAAGGCTGTACGGACCGATACACCATTAACGTGAGGGTAACTCTGCTGCGCACGCCACTTAATTGTGTTGAGCAAAGTCGCGCGATTGTGCTCAAAGGATGATTGAGTAACGACAACCAAGTCTAAGTTCGACTTCCCAACGATCGCTGTTTTGCGAGCAACACTACCGTATACATAAACGCTGTGTAAGTTTTGCCCCAGTCCACCTTTGAGACAAGCGGTGACTTCCCTAATTAAAGGCGCAAACTCTGGTTGAAATGGTTGTTTAGGATCGATAACAGGCAGAGACATGACTTAAAACGTGTTCTCAGATGGTTCAAGAAGTTGGACTATATGTTCTCTTAGCCGACTCACTGAATCAAGTCCATTCAGGTGTTTAGTCATGGGAGTAACAACAAATTTCTGCAATGAATTTTAATGCTAGGCGGCTAACTTAGCGCTATAATCACCGAGTTTTGCTTAATAAGTATGAATAGGAATATACAATGCCAAAGGCAAGTGAAATCAAAAAAGGCTTCGCAATCGAGTCTAATGGTAAAACTCTTCTAGTTAAAGACATCGAAGTAACGACTCCTGGCGGTCGTGGCGGCGCTAAAATCTACAAAATGCGTTGTACAGATCTAAACACGGGCGCACGTGTAGATGAGCGTTACAAGTCTGATGACGTTGTTGAAACGGTAGAAATGAACAAACGTGCAGTTGTGTACTCATACGCTGACGGAGATGAGCACATCTTCATGGATAACGAAGACTACTCACAATACACATTCAAGCACAATGAAGTTGAAGACGACATGCTGTTCATCAACGAAGATACACAAGGTATCCACATTATCCTTGTTAACGGTGCTGCAGTGGGTATTGAACTACCATCTTCTGTTGAGCTAGTGATTGAAGAAACTGACCCTTCAATCAAAGGTGCTTCTGCATCTGCTCGTACTAAACCAGCACGCTTCGCTTCAGGTCTTGTCATCCAGGTTCCTGAGTACATTGCAACTGGTGACCGTGTTATCATTAACACAGCTGAACGTAAATACATGAGCCGAGCATAAGCATGTCTGATTTGATTTCTTACGACGACGTCATCGACGCAGCGTACGACATTTTCCTTGAGATGGCTCCAGATAACCTAGAGCCTGCTGACGTGATTCTGTTTACTGCGCAATTTGAAGATCGTGGTGCCGCAGAACTTGTTGAAACCGGTGATGACTGGGTTGAACATGTTGGCTTCGAGATCGACAAAGAAGTATATGCAGAGGTTCGTATCGGCCTAGTAAATGAGGAAAATGACGTTCTTGATGACGTATTTGCTCGTATGCTAATCAGCCGAGACCCTGAACATAAGTTCTGCCATATGCTTTGGAAACGCGATTAACGTTTCTTCATCATGAACAAAGATACCAGCCTAGTGCTGGTATTTTTTTATCTGCTGTTTTTGTTTAGCTGAGATATTTGTTTATCCAAAACACCCTGCTCTATATCGGCTTTAGATCCTTTTGTTATGTAACAGATAAGAAAAAGGCTTGCCGAATTGGCAAGCCTTTCTGATGTTTTGCTATCGATTAACGATGCTTGTTGCGTGCGCCTTGGTCACCAGCAGTCTTCTTCGGCTTACGACGAGAAGGGTTGTTGCTGCGACCTTTTGGTGTGTTAACACGCTCTTCATGGCGCTTAACTGCGCGACGAATTTTTTGGCTGCGTGCACGCTCACGTTTGCGTGACGTGTTGTCTTTGTTCAGATCAAGCATGGTTTCTTTCTCTGGACGAAGCTCTACAAGCTCACGCAAGTAGTTTACTTCTTTCAGGTCAAGCTCCATCCAACCGCCACGAGGCAGTTTCTTGTCTAAGAAGATGTCGCCGTAACGAACACGTTTCAGACGGCTAACGGTACACTCTTGCGATTCCCATAGTCGACGAACTTCGCGGTTACGACCTTCGTTTATAACAACGTAAAACGTGTGGTTCATGCCTTCACCACCCGCGTAAACAACATCTTCAAAGCGAGCTAAACCGTCTTCCAGTTCAACACCTTTTACTAGATTACGAACTTTCTGTTCAGTTACTTCACCGAACACACGCACTAGGTATTCACGTTCAACTTGGCGGCTTGGGTGCATTAAGCGGTTCGCCAGTTCACCATCCGTTGTGAAAAGTAGAAGACCAGAAGTGTTCGCATCCAGACGACCAACTGAAATCCAACGAGAGCCACGAATTTTTGGCAGACGATCAAAAACAGTACGACGACCTTCTGGATCGTGACGAGTACACAGTTCACCCTCAGGTTTGTAGTACGCAAGTACACGACAAATCACTTCTTCTTGAATCTTTGCAGAGACAATGTGACCATCGATACGAACTACGCTGCTCTCGTCTTCAAGTCTTTCACCAAGCTTAGCGACTACACCGTTCACGCTAACGCGACCAGATTTAATTAACGATTCAATCTCACGACGAGAACCGTGACCAGCACGTGCTAATACTTTTTGTAACTTTTCGCTCATTTATCTACCTATGTGTCGTCTTCACAGACGTCTAGACCAGGATTGGTCTGTATTTTGCTATTTACCCATTTCAGTGGGATTTTTCGGTCGGACATTATACGTAACTTTCTTAGTTAATGTAAGCTAAATCGGCGCCATTCTCCACACCAAAATTCACTTCAAAAATGACCGAAATATTTGTCCTATTCTGCAACTTTTTTACTACTTAAAGCAGGCATTGCTCAACGAGAATCCCACTAATATCGGTCTTCCTGAACCACTTTAACCACGCGGTACCTGATAAAATTGTCAGGGTTACAACAATAACCACTTGGGGTGTGTTTACTGTTCGTATTGCTAGAAAGCAACGAAGAATAAGCCGTCCCTGTTTGCTGCTAAGTAATACCAATCACCGCAGACAATGAGCACTCATAGCAAAACAAGGTCATGGGTAACAAGACAAAAATTGTCTTTAAGTCATTAGTTCACATCAAAAATAACACTAATGCTATCGTGTACTCTGACTCACTAGGTTCGCTCTGCACTCTCGGCGATTGGCATAAATCAGACAAAAAGGAATAGAACAATGTCTATGCTAAATCTCGACCTAAATTGGATTTTTGGGACATCTCAAGATGACGATATGACAGGCACAAAAGGCTCTGAAACAACCGATATTTTCTTCGGTTTCTGTGGTGATGATAAGTTTGTAGGATACGGAGGTAATGATATTGTCTTCGGTGGCTGGGGAGACGATACCTTGCTTGGTGGCCGAGGTAACGACTTTGTTTCTGGCGGCTTTGGAAACGATTTCCTATCCGGAGGATTAGGAAACGACAAACTCTTTGGTGGCTGTGGCGACGACACAATTTTTGATTATTCAGGCAACAACTACTTGAGTGGTGGCTGGGGTAACGACACACTCGTTGTTGGTGATGGTGAATCAGTACTGAGCGGTGGCTGTGGAGACGACACCTTCGTGCTTACAAACCGCCTGGCTATTGGTGTACCTGATCAGCCAGTATCTTCCAACGATATTGATGTCAAAGCCGACATTGTCGATTTTAATATTTTCCATGACAAACTTGTCTTTGATATGGGCCGAGACACTGATAACGATGGCATTCGAGATACGTTCTTGGATTCAGCGGATGATCTGACTTTATCTTACAATGAATGTGGCTGGGCAGTATTCTCAAGTGATGAATACAATGTTGAAGTGACACTAAACGGTGTGAGCTCTGCATACATCAACTATGCAGAACAAAATGGTATCGACATTTTCGATTTCGCTTAACCTCAATCAGTTAAGTTCAATGAGATATTCGATATGACAACTAAAATAGGAGGCGCGATGCCTCCTATTTTGTTTGACGGTGGTGTGCGTCTACTATTCGAATGGTGCAGGGTCACCAGATCCCAAACGAACCACAACAGGTTCACCTTCGCTAAAGTCAATTACAGTCGTAGGTTGTTCACCTAGGTAACCGCCATTAAGAATCACATCAACCGCATGTTCTAGTTTATCGCGAATATCCTCTGGATCAGATTCTGTTACGTCACTGCCAGGTAGAATCAACGACGTAGACATCATCGGCTCACCTAATGCTTCCAACAAGTCCAAGGCAATTTGATTGTCTGGAACACGGATACCGATGGTCTTACGTTTTGCATTCATCAAACGACGCGGCACCTCTTTTGTGCCTTTGAAGATGAAGGTGTAAGGACCTGGTGTGTTATTTTTCAGCAATCGGAATGCAGAGTTATCCACTCGCGCATAGAGAGAAAGCTCCGACAAATCACGACACAGTAAAGTAAAGTTATGCTTATCATCCAGACGACGAATCTGACAGATTCGTTCCAGTGCCTGTTTGTTCTCCAACTGACAGCCAAGTGCGTACCCTGAATCAGTAGGGTAAACCACAACGCCGCCGTTACGAATGATTGCTACTGCTTGATTAATCAAGCGAGCCTGTGGGTTTTCTGGGTGAACGTAAAAAAACTGGCTCATTGTAATTCCTCATTATCGAGCCTCTCGGCTCTATATTTTTATGGGTTCTCGACTTCGTCTTACTGAGTATTATTCAACGAAGGATCTATTCCCCAATCTTTCCAAACTGGTTCGACGCCAGCAGGCAACCATAGGTTCCTTCCTAGCTCCATCCACGGTGATGGGTAGTGAAAATCACTGCCTTGAGAGGCTAATAGTTTGTATTGTATAGCATAATCAGCCAAGTTGCGCCTTTCTTGTTGCGCTTGCTGTGGCTGTGCAACTTCCATCGCATCACCACCCGCTTCGACAAACGCTGCTAGAAGACGCTTAATCCACTTCGCTGTCAACTTATATCTACCAGGATGCGCTAATACCGCCATTCCACCAGCCGCATGGATAGCATCAACCGCATCCTTCATCGAACACCAATTCGGTGGTACATAACCTGGGTTATTACGCGTTAGGTATTTTTTAAACACCATTTGCATGGTTTTTGCGTAACCATTATCTACCAACCATTTCGCGAAATGCGCTCTTGTCACTGGAGCATCACCGGCGATTTGCCTTACCTCTTCAAGCACACCTACTCGAGTTGCTTTTTGTAGTCGCTCTGCAATTAACTCAGATCGTGTTATGCGATGCTGCTTCTGCTGTTCTATGAGGGCAGATAATTGTTCATTTTCCGGATCGATATTCAGGCCGACAATATGAATGTCTTTGTTTTGCCAGACGGTCGATATCTCAATGCCATTGATGATTTTTATCGGCAAATTATTATCTTGAACGTATTGCTTAGCTAACGCCAAACCGTCAACCGTATCGTGATCAGTGATCGCCAAAACCTCGATATCAAAACTCAGCGCCCTTTCCACTAAATCTTTAGGCTCTAACCGACCGTCCGATGCAGTGGTGTGACTATGTAAATCAATTCTCATATTTTTATCGTTTTAATGCCGTTTTGGGGTTGACTTTTTACTCTCGCA
>NZ_JAWOTB010000023.1:12442-39795 GCF_033338655.1 Vibrio sp. Vb1729
GTGGTGTGACTATGTAAATCAATTCTCATATTTTTATCGTTTTAATGCCGTTTTGGGGTTGACTTTTTACTCTCGCACTAGTTAACTAGTACACAAATACAAAGTACGTAATTTAAGGTTCACCATGTTACAAGAATTTAACCAAAACCAAAAAGCGAAAGTTGCGGTTTGTCTTAATAAGGCAAATTCATCAGATCTTGCTTGGTGGCGCACTTGGACTAGTTCTTGGTGGGCAAACGTATACTTCTAGTTTATAGAACCAAACGTTGTAAAGCCCGCTACTTAAGCGGGCTTTTTTGTTTTGTTGCTCATTTCACATTCAACTGCCTAAACATTAATCGAATATAGCCAACTCTAGATTGGGAGAACGTTTGCTTTATGCGACTATGTACGGCAGGAAGATTTAAACAGCTACAAGGAGGTCTTGTGAACAAGGCCATTGAAATTAAGAAACTTGGACAGCTTGAAGTGCTAACGGCTTCCGTCCCTTATACTCAAGACCCGACTCGCTTGTTCCACACACTATGTGAGAACAAAACTGACAGCCTATTGCTGGAATCTGCTGAGATCGATTCAAAGCAAAATTTAAAATCCCTGCTGATCGTAGATTCAGCGGTTCGCATTGTTTGCTTCGGCCATACCGTTAGCATGCACGCCTTGACCAATAACGGTAAAAACCTACTGTCTCACCTAAACCAGAACATCCGTGGTGACGTTGAGAGCAAGTTCGATGGCGAAACGCTAACTTTGCAGTTTAACCAGCCATGCGACACGTTAGATGAAGACTCTCGCCTACGTGAAGCCTCTTCTTTCGATGCGCTGCGTTTGGTTCAGCATAGTTTTGATATTTCACAGCAAGACAAACACGCAATTTTCCTTGGTGGTCTGTTTGCCTACGACTTAGTCGCAAACTTTGAGCCGCTTGGTAATGCCGAAGCAACAAATCAGTGTCCAGATTACGTTTTCTACGTCGCGGAAACACTACTTGTTGTCGACCATCAAACGGAATCTTGCCAGCTTCAAGCGACGTTGTTTGTTGATGGTTCAGAGAAAACAGCGTTAGAGACTCGTATTGCAGAAATTAGCGCCCAATGTGCAGCGCCAAAACTGTTGCCGAGTGCAGAGCAAATAACAGATGTAACGGTAGAACCTAGCGTGTCTGATGCAGACTTCTGCCAAACCGTTCGCGACTTAAAAGAGTTCGTAGTGAAAGGCGATGTATTCCAAGTTGTACCGTCTCGTAGATTCACTCTACCTTGTCCTTCTCCACTGGCTGCTTATAAAGAACTGAAACAAAGTAACCCAAGCCCTTACATGTTCTACATGCAAGATGAGCTGTTCACTCTGTTTGGCGCATCACCAGAAAGCGCGCTTAAGTATGAAACCGATACCAACCAAATTGAAATCTACCCAATCGCAGGCACTCGTCGCCGCGGTAAGCGCCCTAACGGCGAGATTGATTTCGACCTAGACAGCCGCATCGAACTTGAACTGCGCACCGACATGAAAGAAAACGCAGAACACATGATGTTGGTTGACTTGGCACGTAACGACGTCGCTCGTATTGCTCAAGCTGGTACTCGCCACGTAGCAGACCTTCTAAAAGTCGACCGCTACAGCCACGTAATGCACTTGGTGTCTCGTGTGGTTGGTCAACTGCGTGAAGACCTAGACGCGCTGCACGCATATCAAGCATGTATGAACATGGGTACGCTCACCGGCGCACCTAAGATTCGTGCCATGCAGTTGATTCGCGATGTAGAAGGCGCACGACGCGGTAGCTACGGCGGCGCTGTTGGCTACCTCACTGGTGAAGGCACACTCGACACCTGTATCGTGATCCGCTCAGCGTACGTTGAGAACGGCATTGCTCAAGTTCAAGCTGGTGCTGGCGTGGTGTTCGACTCTGATCCGCAAGCGGAAGCAGACGAAACGCGCGGCAAAGCACAAGCGGTAATCTCTGCTATCCAAGCAGCGCATAAGTCACAATAAGGAATAGGGTTCAGAGATGGCTAATATCATTTTTATCGATAACTTTGACTCGTTCACCTACAACCTGGTGGATCAGTTCCGCTCGTTAGGTCACTCGGTCAAGATTTACCGAAACAACATCCCAGCAGAAACCATCGAACAAGCGGTAAACGAGCTTGAAAACCCAGTGGTTCTGCTATCGCCAGGCCCTGGTGCTCCTTCAGAAGCAGGCTCAATGCCTGAGCTTATCCAACGCATGAAAGGCAAAGTGCCGATGATCGGCATTTGTCTTGGTCACCAAGCGATTGTTGAAGCGTACGGTGGCACCGTTGCTGGCGCGGGCGAAATCATTCACGGTAAGGTCTCTATGATGGAGCACCAAAACCATGCGATTTACCAAAACCTACCATCACCACTTGCAATTGCACGTTACCATTCGCTGGTTGCGACCAAGGTTCCTGAGAGCCTAACCATCACAGCAGAAGTGGATGACTTGGTAATGTCTGTTGTACATGAAGAAGATAAAGTTTGCGGGTTCCAGTTCCACCCGGAATCTATTATGACGACCTACGGAGCAACACTGTTGGCCAATGCCATTGAATGGGCACTTGAAGAACAGACTTCAGCGACCCCACTCACTGCTTAAAAAGCACTTGGCACATAAGAAATTTAGGAGAGGAAATATGGAAGCAATCATCAACCCTATTATTACCAAACTGTACGAGCAAGAATCGCTTACTCAGGAAGAGAGCCAACAGCTATTCGACATTATTATCCGTGGTGAACTAGATCCAATTTTGATGGCGTCAGCGCTGACTGCACTAAAAATCAAAGGCGAAACGCCAGACGAAATTGCAGGCGCGGCAAAAGCACTGCTGGCAAACGCAAACCCATTCCCTCGTCCAGATTATGATTTCGCGGATATCGTAGGTACTGGCGGCGACGGTCACAACACCATCAACATTTCAACCACTGCGGCGTTTGTTGCTGCAGCATGTGGTCTAAAAGTAGCGAAACACGGTAACCGCAGCGTTTCAAGCAAATCGGGTTCTTCTGACCTTCTTGATTCATTTGGTATCAACCTAGCTATGAGCGCAGAAGATACGCGCAAAGCGGTAGACGATATCGGTGTTGCTTTCCTATTTGCACCTCAATACCACGGTGGTGTGCGCCATGCGATGCCAGTGCGTCAAACCATGAAAACACGCACCATCTTTAACATTCTTGGCCCACTGATTAACCCTGCTCGTCCTAACATCGAATTGATGGGCGTTTACAGTGAAGAACTGGTTCGTCCTATCGCAGAAACCATGCTACAAATGGGTATGAAGCGCGCCGCTGTAGTACACGGCAGTGGTTTGGACGAAGTAGCAATTCACGGTGAAACAACCGTTGCCGAAATCAAAGACGGTAAGATCACAGAATACAAATTAACGCCTGCAGACTTCGGTCTAGAAGCGCACCCACTAGAAGCAATCAAAGGTGGCGATCCTGAAGAAAACAAAGCGATCATTACCAATATTCTGACGGGTAAAGGTACAGACGCACAGTTGGGTGCAGTGGCAGTAAACGTTGCTCTGCTAATGCGTCTATTCGGCCACGAAGATTTAAAAGCCAACACGCAACAAGCGATTGAGGCAATGAATTCAGGCAAGGCGTACCAATTGGTACAACAACTTGCCGCACACGCTTAAGGAATTGAAGAAGATGACTGACTTCAACACTCAGCAAGCTGACAACCTGTCTGAACACGTTTCTAAGAAAGAAGCAGAAATGGCAGAAGTACTGGCGAAAATTGTCCGCGACAAATATCAGTGGGTAGCAGACCGTAAGGTGTCTCAACCGCTAAGCACATTTCAGTCTGATTTGCTGCCATCGGACCGCAGCTTCTACGATGCTCTGAGTGGCGAAAAGACGGCCTTCATCACCGAATGTAAGAAGGCATCTCCTTCTAAAGGTTTGATTCGTGATCACTTCGACTTGGATTACATTGCATCGGTTTACAACAACCATGCTGATGCGATTTCAGTCCTAACAGACGAGAAGTACTTCCAAGGTAACTTTGACTTTCTTCCTCAAGTGCGTGGTCAAGTCAAACAACCGGTTCTGTGCAAAGACTTCATGGTAGATACCTACCAAGTTTACCTAGCGCGTCATTACAGTGCTGATGCTGTCTTGCTAATGCTGTCTGTCCTCAATGACGAAGAGTACAAAGCGCTAGAGGAAGCAGCGCACAGCCTGAACATGGGTATCTTGACCGAAGTCAGCAACGAAGAAGAGCTTCATCGTGCAGTTAAGCTAGGCGCACGCGTTATCGGCATTAATAACCGTAACCTTCGCGACCTAAGTACTGATTTGAATCGTACTAAAGAACTGGCACCGACCATTCGCGAACTGGCTCCTAACGCAACAGTAATCTCAGAATCTGGCATTTATACACATCAACAAGTTCGTGATTTAGCGGAATACGCAGACGGCTTCTTGATCGGTAGTTCACTGATGGCGGAAGACAACCTAGAACTTGCTGTACGTAAAGTGACGTTAGGCGAAAACAAAGTGTGTGGCTTAACGCATCCAGATGACGCAGCAAAAGCGTATCAATCTGGCGCAGTATTTGGTGGCCTGATTTTTGTCGAGAAGTCGAAGCGTGCGGTTGACCTTGAAGGTGCTCGCTTAACCATGAGCGGTGCTCCACTGAACTACGTGGGCGTTTTCCAAAATCACGATATCGATTTTGTTGCTTCTGTCGTCACCTCTTTGGGTTTAAAAGCGGTGCAACTGCACGGTCAAGAAGACCAAGCTTACGTAAACCAACTCAAAGCCGAACTGCCAGCAACGGTAGAAATTTGGAAAGCTTACGGCGTGACTGATGCCAAGCCAGAACTGCTAGCAGACAACATTGATCGCCATTTATTAGATGCGCAAGTTGGCACTCAAACTGGCGGAACCGGTCAAGTGTTCGACTGGTCACTGATCGGCGACCCAAGTCAAATTATGCTAGCGGGCGGACTGTCGCCAGAAAATGCTCAACAAGCAGCGACACTAGGTTGCTTGGGATTAGATTTAAACTCTGGTGTAGAAAGCGCACCAGGCAAAAAAGATTCACAGAAGTTGCTCGCGGCATTCACTGCTATTCGCAACTACTAAAGCTGGATATCAGCTAAAAAATTTAAAGCTATTCGTAGCGAAAAATACGAGAAGGAATATAACGATGGCAAAACTGAATGCCTACTTTGGCGAATACGGCGGTCAGTACGTTCCGCAAATTCTAGTTCCAGCACTGGAGCAACTAGAGCAAGCGTTTATCGACGCGCAAGAAGATCCAGAATTCCGCAGCGAATTCATGACGCTTCTTCAAGAGTATGCGGGCCGCCCAACGGCTTTAACTCTAACTCGTAACCTAACCAAAGGTACGAAAACCAAACTGTACCTAAAACGTGAAGACCTACTTCACGGTGGCGCGCACAAGACCAACCAAGTGTTAGGTCAAGCGCTACTTGCAAAACGCATGGGTAAAAACGAAATCATCGCAGAAACAGGCGCAGGCCAACACGGTGTAGCAACTGCACTAGCGTGTGCGCTGCTTGGCCTTAAGTGTCGCGTTTACATGGGTGCAAAAGACGTTGAGCGTCAAAGCCCGAACGTATTCCGTATGAAGCTAATGGGCGCAGAAGTTATTCCTGTCCACTCGGGTTCAGCAACGCTTAAAGACGCATGTAACGAAGCGCTACGCGACTGGTCTGCAACTTATGAAGACGCGCACTACCTACTAGGTACAGCGGCAGGTCCTCACCCATTCCCAACGATCGTGCGTGACTTCCAACGCATGATCGGTGAAGAAACGAAGAATCAGATTTTGGCACGTGAAGGTCGTCTTCCTGATGCGGTTATCGCATGTGTGGGCGGTGGCTCAAACGCGATTGGTATGTTTGCTGACTTCATCGAAGAAGAAAGTGTTCGCCTAATTGGTGTTGAGCCAGCAGGTAAAGGTATCGATACTGACCAGCACGGTGCACCACTTAAGCATGGTAAAACAGGCATCTTCTTCGGTATGAAAGCGCCATTGATGCAAGATCCAAACGGTCAAGTAGAAGAGTCTTACTCGGTATCTGCTGGCCTTGATTTCCCTTCAGTTGGCCCACAACACGCACACCTAAACGCAATTGGCCGTGCTGAATACGACAACGTGACAGACGATGAAGCACTAGAAGCATTCCAAGAGATTGCACGCCATGAAGGCATCATCCCTGCTCTTGAATCTTCTCACGCCGTGGCACACGCACTACGTATGGCACGTGAGAATCCAGAAAAAGAGCAATTGTTGGTTGTTAACCTATCAGGTCGTGGTGATAAAGATATCTTCACTGTACATGCCATCCTAGAAGAAAAAGGAGCAATCTAATGAGCCGTTATGAGAAGATGTTTGCGCGCCTAAACGAAAAGAGCCAAGGCGCATTTGTACCGTTCGTAACGGTTTGCGATCCAAACGCAGAGCAATCTTACAAAATCATGGAAACACTGGTTGAGTCTGGCGCAGATGCCCTTGAACTTGGTATTCCATTCTCAGATCCACTAGCCGATGGCCCAACCATCCAAGGCGCTAACATTCGCGCGTTAGAGTCAGGTGCAACACCAGATATCTGCTTTGAGCAAATTGGTAAGATCCGAGCTAAGTACCCAGAGCTACCTATTGGCCTTCTGATGTACGCGAACCTTGTTTACTCTCGTGGTATCGAAAACTTCTATGAGCGTTGTGCAAAAGCAGGCATCGATTCTGTTTTGATTGCAGACGTACCAACTAATGAAAGTACTGAGTTCGTTGCGGCTGCAGAGAAGTTTGGTATTCACCCAATCTTCATCGCACCACCAACGGCAAGTGATGAAACACTGAAGCAAGTATCAGAGTTAGGTGGCGGCTACACTTACCTACTCTCTCGTGCAGGTGTTACTGGCGCAGAAACCAAAGCAAACATGCCTGTAGGTCATATGCTCGATAGACTGAACCAATTTGATGCGCCACCAGCGCTACTTGGTTTTGGCATCTCAGAGCCTGCACAGGTGAAACAAGCACTAGAATCTGGCGCCGCTGGTGCAATTTCTGGTTCAGCCGTGGTCAAAATCATTGAAGCGAACGTTGATCAGCCACAAATTATGCTCGACAAGCTAGGTGAATTCGTTTCTGCAATGAAAGCTGCCACTCAAAAATAATTTCAGTTTGATATGACATAACAACGCCCGCTTAACATTATGTTTAGTGGGCGTTTTCTTACTATCGCGTTTATACCACGTCATTTTTTGTTCAACGCCCGCACTTTCCAAATCTATCTCAAGCAGAGCACTCAAAGAGTGTTAAGCTTGGGTAACTTAACTAACTCAATAAAGCAATGTGCAGTAAGGTTGCTACATGGAAGAAGTCAAAACACTGCTAGCCAAATGTCCTATACTATCAGGGCTGCCAGATAAAGGGCTTAGTGAAGCAGCGCAAATGACTAAGGTTCGCTGCTTCGACGAAAAAGCACTGATTTGCAATAAAGGTGCGCTTCAATCTTCTCTTATGGTCATAGCTCAAGGTGCAGTGAGAGTGAACTCAATTAGTTCAAAAGGCAAAGAAGTCACACTGATGATTTTCGAAGCTGGTGGCTGGTTTGGAGACAATGTTTTTTCTCCCGGCATGCCTCGTATTTTTGGTGCGACCGCGCATTCGGACGTGACTGTAATGGAGCTTCCTGGAGATAAATTTCGCCAATTACTCGCCAAATACCCTCAAAGTTACCCCACTATACTCGACTTACTTAGCCGCCGCTTGTGGTCTGCTATTTCTGTTATCGAAGATGACGCGATTAGAGGAATTGAAGAACGAGTCGCCAAAAGGTTGCTGCTACTTGCTGAATACCAACTTAATCAAGCGATCGATACTCGACCATGCGTTGTCAGGGTAACAAGAGAACATATCGCTAACATGATGGGGCTAACTCGTCAGAGCGTACACAAGATACTAAAACGATTAGAAAGTATTGGGATGCTAGAGCTAAACTATGGCTCAGTAACCATTACCAATCCGAAACGCTTAGAAGAATACTTTAAAGAACTCGAGCAATAGATCCATTCAACAAACGGTAAGTATTGTCTAACGATAGCTAAAAACCTTATGCATCTAATTGGTCAAGAGCACAACACCATTTGCACTTAGGCAAGTGGCGCTGTGACACAAAAACCATTGAATTGACTAAGCTATATTCAATTCAGATTTCAACTCACGTTTCAAAATCTTTCCTGTCGCACTCATCGGGAGGTGTTCACGAATTTCGACATAACGAGGATATTTAAACGAGGCTAATTGCTCTTTACCCCACTTTTGTAATGAATCGGCGTCAATGTATTCTTTTGGTTTAAGTACAACGTAGGCTTTTATCTCTTCGCCATACTCTTCATTTGGAATCCCTATCACCGCGACCATTGAAACGGCAGGATGAGTCATGAAAACTTCTTCAATTTCTCTGGGATAAACATTAAATCCACCTCGAATGATCAGATCTTTCATTCTATCGACAATAAATAAATTACCTGAACTGTCAAAGCGGCCCACATCACCAGTATGGAACCAACCATTTTGTAGCGCAGATTCAGTAACTTCTGGGCGGTCAAGATATCCCTTCATAACATTATGACCACGCACAACAATCTCACCTTCTTCGCCTATCGGTAGTGCATTGCCTTCAATGTCGATAACTCTTACTTCGACGCCTTGAACCGGTTGACCTACCGAGCCTGGTATTCGCTCCTGATCTAAATGATTAAAACATGCAATAGGACTTGTCTCCGACAACCCGTATCCTTCTAAGATCGGCACATTAAATGTTTCTTCAAAGGTTCGAAAGATTTCGGTTGGTAATGGCGCACCACCGCTTACTGCAACACGCAATGACGAGGTATCAAATTGATGCTGCACATGAAGCAGACCGATGTACATCGTTGGCACACCAGCAAATATCGTCACCCTATGTTTTTCCACCAGCTCAAGAACATGTTTAGGCTCAAACCTAGGCACTAACACCAATGTTGCCCCGCCCAAAACACTAGCATTTAAGTGGACGGTTTGACCAAATGTATGAAATAAAGGCAAAGTTACTAAGTGAATATCATCGGCCTGGCTGCCCATAATGTTTTGTGCCACCAGAGCGTTCATTATGATGTTCTGCTGAGTCAGTTCAGCGCCTTTTGGTAAGCCTGTCGTCCCTGATGTATACAAAATCACACATGTATCATCCGCATTACGCGGTATATAATCCGGCAACGGTTGGACATCGGCTATAAACGCATTGAGAGTTATTACACCATTCCAATAGCTTTCATCTTGAGATTGAGTCAATACGACTATGCCTTCGCATGTATCGACTTGTTCAAAGGCTTTGACACCCTCTTTTGCCATTGGCAGTTCTTTCGTCCCTTCAAAGCAGAAATAAAACTTCGCTTTTGAATCTTCTAAGTGATACTTAATTTCTCGCGCTTTCAAAAGCACATTTAATGGGACTGCAACCGCGCCAGCTTTTTGTATTGCATAATAAACAAACGCGAAAAAAGGAATGTTTGGGCATGAAATCGCAACGCGGTCACCTGGCTTTACGCCTTTATTGATTAAAGACGCTGCGATCTTGCCGGCGATCGCATCAAACTGCGCATAATTTATCTTTTCAGTGCCACATATCAACGCCGTTTTATCTGGTTTACTCGCAGCATTTCTTTGTAACGCAGCAGCAAGATTCATCATAGTCTCTTCACCTCTTACTTGTCTTTCTCGTCTAATCAGCTCAGGAGCATTAACTAAGCAAGTTATCTCTAACACTGGATCGTCAGCATTTGAGTCTCACCAGTCATTACAATTTAACATTATGTTTACAACGCAATTAGAGCCAAGAATGTAAAGCAATTAACATTTCAGAAGGCAAATTAATAAAAGTGTGAGCTTGAAAGAGATGAATTGTTATAAATATCAACCCAAGTCACTAAAAACTCTGACTGCAATAGCAAATACAAAAGCGGTTAAAATTAACAAAAAGAAAACAAATAAAGAAAAATAAACTTGAACAATCCTAAGCGCGACCCTTATAAGAAAAATCAATAGCAAACGTTTGCTATTGAACAAAACTTTATCGTTCGTCAATAAAATATCGATTAATCCATCAATAATACCTTGCTGCATATTGCCAATTGTAAACGATAAGTGTAAAAAGCAAGGCGAGATAATTATCCGTAAATCCATTTATGGTTAGTGGGTAATTTTAGGATTTTACATTTTATTAGCACAGAGGTTATGGAAGTGTTAAAAGAAAAGAGTTTGCTAAACAACATTGGCGTACAAGTCGTAATCGCCATGATCGTGGGCACAGCCGTTGGTGCCATGATGGGTCATGATGCGACAGTGTTCGCTCCTTTAGGTGCTATCTTTATCAACTTAATCAAAATGTTGGTTATTCCTTTGGTCGCTGTAGCCTTGATTTCTGGCGCCGCTGGTCTTGGGAACAGCCAGTCAGCAGGTAAAGTTGGCATCGTCACTCTAGGTTATTTTGGTTTAACATCCGCCCTAGCCGTTGCGCTTGCACTATTTATGGGTGAAGTATTCCAACCAGGCATGGGTATCGACGTCTCTGGCGTTGAAGGCATGTTCTCAGCAGAATACGCTTCAAAAGGTGAACTACCTACTTTCTGGGCAACCATCACTGGTATGATCCCAACCAACGTTTTCCAATCACTAAATGAAGCAAACATCCTACAGATCCTCGTTTTCTGTATGTTCTTTGGTATTGCGATTTCTAAGCAAGCAAAAGAGCGTCGTGAACCAATCATCAATGGTGTTAACTGCATCGTTGACGCAATGGTTTGGATGATCAACAAAGTAATGATCATTGCACCTATCGGTGTATTTGGTCTGATGGCAGAAGCCGTCGGTACGTTTGGTTTTGGTGCGCTAATGGTGGTGTTTAAACTGTTCGTTGTTTACGTTGCCGCCATCCTAATCTTCGGTTTCGTTGTTTACCCAGCAATGGTGCATGTTTTCACGAAGACATCTGCGAAGAAATTCCTGTCTTCAATGAAGAAACCGCAAGCAGTTGCGCTTTCAACAGCGTCTTCTATGGCAACACTGCCTGTCACAATGGACACCTGTGAAAAAGAGCTTGGCGTAAAAAATTCAACTGCATCATTTGTTCTGCCTCTAGGCGCAACGATCAACATGTCAGGTAATGCGATTTACTATGGCTTGGTTGCTATCTTCTTTGCTCAACTGTTCAATATCGATCTAGGCATGGGCGCTTACATTGCAATTATCGTAACGTCTACATTGGGTGCTGTTGGTCAAGCGGGTGTTCCTGGCCCTTCTTTCCTAGTGGTTGCCGTGCTTCTTGCCGCTGGCATTCCAATTGAAGGTCTACCGCTGCTATTCGCTCTTGACCGTATTTTCGATATGATTCGTACAGCACTGAACATCACAGGTGATGCTGCATGTGCAGTTATCGTTGATGCGCTAATTGAAGAAGAAACGGCAGAAGCTGAGCTAAAAAAGCAAGAAGCCTAACCCTTTCTTGAATAGACCAAAAACCGCTCATAATGAGCGGTTTTTTTGTCTTTTCTTGCATTACGTAACTATACAAATAGAAACCGATGGCATAAATTTTTCAAAATGATATAAACCATTACAAAATATAACAAAACGTTAGAACTAGGTTATATCATGAGTCTTGAGCAATCTTTGGAATATCTCACCAAAACAAATTTGCCGATCGAATCAAAGCAGCAGGCACTGGTTGACTCAGTTATTCTTACCCTAACGAAACAAAAACGAGATGCTCTTTTTCAACAGGTTGCTCTGTATCGAATAAAACTGCTTAAATCTCTCTTTCCTAAACACGCATCAAAAAGTCTTTCTGCACTATTTGAGTTAATGGATTATCGAGATTTAGTGCAACAGTATCCGACAGGTTTCTCCAAAGAGATTCGTTTACTTGAACAACTTGCCGCAGATTGTTACCCGCATTGGATGGTTTTCTGGTGTCAATGCGAGATCGAAGCAATCAAGCAAAAATATCCTTCAAACGAAGCTGCGATTCCTACTCCGCTTCCGTTTGACGACCACAGCTATACTAGCGTGTTAATTGAAGATATCGCAGATTGCGATCTTGAGGTAATGCTGCCAAATCATGCAGCGTTAATGCCGATTTCCAAAGCGATCACACTGAGTAATCTTGAGCTTTTCGTCCAAACTGAACAATGGTTTGAAATCTTGCCTCTTTTATCACTCTCGCAAAAAGGGCAGCACTTTGCGCTCTTGCTCAAATCGTCATCTTCACCAATCATGGTCTCCTCCGCTTTAGTGCAAGGCTGGCATCAGCGAAATAACTGGCTCAGTTACTCACCACAGTTTAGTAACGAACAATGGCAGTTTTGCTTTCCTAATCATGGGTACAGTGTTCTCAATCAACTGGGTATTTTGGAGTGTCGTGCTCTAACTCATGAGCACACTCTTATTGGGTTTGATGCTCAGTTTCAATCTCATGTAAAGAACACTGAAGCGGTTTGCGAAGTGCTGCGCCTTACGGTGGGAGGCAACATCCAACAAAAGCTGTATTTTTTGTATCTGGCGCAAAAAACTATGATGAGCGAGCTCTATAAAGCAGGCTATAAGCTCGGCTTTACCATTATTGAGCAAGTATTTATGTTAAATTTCTATCAATCTATTGATTTAAGTGCCTACTTTCACTCAGGATACCGCGACATTAACGGTGACGGTACCAAGACATACCGCGGTTTCTGGAATTTAGGTATGATGGTTGAAGCATTTCAAGACATACAATTTCGCGACTACAAACATTGCGTACGAACAAAAAGAATGGATAAAAAGGTGAATGAGCATGCTTGATGTTCATTTGCACGGTCTCTTTTACCCAAAAGCAATGGCATTGTACGCGACTGTACTAATAGTATTCGCTTGGCTACTGTATTACTGCTATCGCCTAAAACAGAAGAGTGAATCAATCTTAGGCTCGCATCACGCGCCTTACATCGCTTATTCCAGCTGTATCATTGTTTGGATAAGCAGTAACGCCTATTTCCATACCGATTTATTGCCAGAATTAGGCTCTGTTGGTGGCATTTTTATGGCTAAGTTAGCGAACTTAGCGTCTTTTTTCGCCTTTGCGTTTGCATTCTATTTTTCTTGCCAGTTAACCGCAGATGTTAAAAAAACAGCGGTCAAAGTCTGGCAAAAAGTCGTCTTTGTCGCACTAGCAACGTATTCACTGTACATCAACTTAGTGCCGAATCTTACTGTCGAAAATGTCACCATTAGTGGTCCAAGCCAGTTCGTCATTGAATTTGGCCCACATACCTCATATTTTTTCATTAGTTTGCTAGCTTTCGTGGTACTAACGCTGCTTAACTTGATTGCCATGCGCGCTAACAGCAGCAAGCTCACGCTAGCAAAAAGCAACTATATGATCGCTGGCATTTTGGTATTCATGTTATCTACGGCAGTGATACACCTTGGAATGACGTATTTCCTTGGCGACTTCTCCCTAACTTGGTTACCACCAGCACTTTCAATCAGCGAAATGTTGTTTGTGGGCTATGCCCTACTTACCTCTCGCTTCTACAGCGCTAAATATCTCACGTACTTAACGGTAAGCGCGCTCTTAGTCTGCGCCATTTTTGTTCTGCCGCTAGGGGCGATATTTATTCCTATCTCTGAAGATAACCAATGGCTTGTTGCGGTACCTTTATGTGCGCTTATCGGTATCACTTGGCACTTGCTTTTTAAGCGAGTCAGTCGTTTCGCTTCGTATTTTATTTATGGGAAACGACACACTCCCGTTCAGCAAATCCTTGGGTTAGAGGAAGAGTTTAAACGCTCAATAGATGATGCTATGCGTCAGTTGGCATCGTTACTTAACATACCAAACAACAAGCTACAGCTAGTCACTAGCAATTACACAGAAACGTTTTACGAAGAGTACCTGCCGTCAAGCAAGTCAGTTCTCGTGCTAGATGAGTTGTCTGAAGAAATTGATTATGCCTCCTCTTCTAAAGGGTCGATGAGAAAGCTCTACGAGCGCATGCGCTCAAGCAATACTGCGCTCGTTATGCCTCTCTTCGGTCGTGGAAAGTCTGTTACTCACTTACTAATTTCTTCACATAAAATAGATAATAAGCTGTTTTCTAATGAAGAAATCTCAGCTCTGCAAACGTTATTAGTTCGCATCCAGAGCACCATTGAAGCCGATAGAAAGGTACGCCAAAGCCGTGCGCTGGCTAACTCCATTGCACATGAAATGCGTAACCCTCTCGCTCAAGTACAATTACAATTTGAAGCTTTAAAACAGCATATAGAGTCAAACGCCTCACTGGATACGCTAAAAAGAGAAATTGATAAAGGTGAAGCCGCTATACAACGCGGTAGACAACTTATCGATATTATTTTACGAGAAGTTAGCGACAGTTCACCAGAGCATGAGCCTTTAGCTCTCACTTCCATACATAAAGCCATCGACCAAGCAGTAAGCCGTTATGGTTTTGAAAACGATCAAATAATAGAGAGAATTAACCTGCCACAGGCACACGATTTTGTCGCGAAGTTAAATGAGACCCTGTTTAACTTTGTCATTTTCAATTTGATTCGTAACGCTATCTACTATTTTGATTCTTATCCCGACAGTCAAATTGAGATTCGTACCCAGACGGGGGCTTACGAAAACATTCTGATCTTCCGAGATAGTGGGCCAGGTATAGATAGCAGTATCTTACACAAGATATTTGATGACTTTTTCTCGTATCAAAAAAGCGGAGGCAGTGGCTTAGGTTTGGGCTATTGCCAACGTGTTATGCGCTCCTTCGGAGGACGAATAGAGTGCCAGTCTGAATTGAACGAGTTCACAGAATTCTACTTGTATTTCCCAGTCGTACCAAACGCACCAAAACCAGAGACATTAAGAGCACCGGACTTTGATAGCTGGAAAGCAACTGCATCACATTCTGAAAATCATTCAGCTCAACACGTACAAGTATGTAAAGATGCACCAACAGTGCTCATTGTAGATGACAAAGAGGTGCAACGCACCTTGGTACAGATGTATTTAAAAAGATTGGGAGTCAACAGCTTACAAGCAAATAATGGAGCCTCTGCGGTAGAACTATTCCACTCTCACAAGATTGATCTCGTTCTTATGGATGTCCAAATGCCGGTAATGAATGGATTTGACGCCAGCCAGCGGATTAAGCAAATCACATCCTCCGTTCCAATCATTGCCTTATCTGGTGAGTCTGGAGCTAGAGAGTTGGAGCTAATTTCGACACTCATGGATGACAGGCTCGAAAAGCCCACCACGTTAAATGCACTTCAAGTCGTCATCCAAAGATGGTTACAGAACGAGAATTTTGCACCTTCCAGCACTTTTTAATTTGCAAATATAGAATTGGCACTAGATGTGCATTATTGGAGTAAATCGAATTATCCAGAAGGTCAAGCAGGCTGCAAATGAGTAGCGTATGAGCTTGATAAGGAGATCGCCATGTTACTTCATCGACATACATACTACGGCTTGATTCATCATGGAATCAAAACACTGTTACTTGATCGCTTAGGCCACTATACAGAAGAAGAGTATCATCAATATCTGACCCTGATGACTGGTAAATCCACTTGCTTCACGATGTCCCTCGAAGAGCTAGAAGCAACGGTCGATAACTTACTGCGGGAAGGCTATTTAGAAGATGTAAAAACGCTTATTTCCCAATATCAACGTGTGGCTTAAGGTTTAAAACTCTCAACTCTATTGCCGCTTCACGCGGCAATTTTTATTCCTTCCATTTGCTGTTTCGACGTGGAAGAAGCTTGCGGGCTGTACGATATACTAAGCGTTACTATTCTTACCTTAACTTCCTCAGTATTCACATCTTGTCAGATTCCGTTAGACTGTCTTCAATTCAATAATTAGGTAGATTTTGCCATCATGAAGCAGATCCTAGACTTTATACCACTCATCGTTTTCTTCGCTTTATACAAGCTGTACGACATCTACGTGGCGACAGGTGCACTGATCGTAGCAACAGCCATTCAACTTGTCGTCACCTATGCGCTGTATAAGAAAGTCGAAAAGATACAGCTAATAACATTTGTTATCGTCACTATCTTCGGCGGCATGACCCTTTTCTTCCACGACGACAATTTTATAAAGTGGAAAGTCACCATCATTTACGCGATTCTGGCGATTGGCTTAGCAGTGAGCCACGCATTGGGAAAATCAGCCATCAAAGGTATGCTAGGCAAGGAAATTACGTTACCTGACGCTGTTTGGGCAAAGATTAACTGGGCTTGGGTTGGCTTCTTCTCATTCTTCGCTGGCCTAAACATTTATATTGCTTACGAATTGCCGTTGGATGTTTGGGTTAACTTCAAAGTATTTGGAATGTTGATCGCGACATTTGCCTACATGATTGCGACTGGCTTTTACATTTATAAACACATGCCAAAAGAACAAAAAAATAACTCATCCGATGTGTCCACTGATGATTAAAAACTCAGTTTTGCTATAATCCGCGACTTCACAGCGACCTTAGGGTCGCTGTTTTGCTCCATGTATCAGTAAACCGCTCAAACAACGTACCGTTTTCAGACCATTCTTGCTGCTGTAAACCAACTTTCTCTGGTCCGGTATCTGCGGTTTTTTAAGGACCTTTGGTTCTAGGTATTTACTATGTTGGCGCTTAGTTTGAGCGCCTTTAAGATTTAGGATGTCACAATGAGTCAAGAAATTAGCTCTCCGAAAGGTCAAATGCTGCTTCGTACCCTTGCAATGCCTGCAGATACAAACGCCAATGGCGATATTTTTGGCGGTTGGATAATGTCTCAGCTCGACTTAGCGGGCGCGATTCTAGCAAAAGAGATCTCTTGTGGTCGCGTTGTCACCGTTTCGGTATCAAGCATTACGTTCAAAAAACCTGTTGGTGTGGGCGATGTCGTATGCTGCTACGGCGAATGCACTAAGATCGGCCGCACATCCATGAGTGTCGATTTGGAAGTATGGGTCAAACCCGTCAAAGCTCACGGTGTTGGCGAACGCTTCATGGTTTGTGATGCGACCTTCAACTACGTAGCCATTGACAGTGAAGGTAAACCACGACCGGTTCAGAATTAGTCAACCTACAACGCTAACAGTTAGAAAGGATCTCACATTTTCTGTTGTTCACTTGTGAGAGACACAAAAAAGGCGTTAAATTAACACTTTACCCTACCAATTAAGGAACTATGCTATGTGGTATGTCATCTTTTCACAGGACGTTGAGAACTCGTTGGAAAAACGCATGAGCGTTCGCCCACAACACTTGGATCGCTTACAAAAGCTACAAGACGAAGGTCGCCTTCTTACAGCTGGTCCGATGCCTGCGATAGATTCTGACAATCCTGGAGAAGCTGGATTTACGGGCTCAACTGTCATCGCTGAATTCGCCTCTCTAGAGGATGCTAAAGCGTGGGCAGAAGCCGATCCTTATGTAGCGGCTGGTGTTTACGATCATGTAATCGTGAAACCGTTCAAAAAAGTGTTTTAATTTATGAAAAAATTACTGTGTCTTTTCTTGGTATTTGGTGCTCTGGCTGGCTGTTCATCAACCGATGATAATCAGCGCCAACTTGAGCTTATGGCATCAAACCGAGCAGGAGTCTTGTCTGCGGGCCTCCCTTTAGAGTACGGTCCACTGCAAATAATGCGTGTCTCATCCAACAAAAATGTTGTAGAGATGATGATGATTTATAACGATGGCGCACTCGGTGCAAAGCCGTTAAATCAAGTACTGAATACCAGTATCTATACCTACTGCAGCAACCCAGAAGTTCGCAAGCAAATTGATATGGGCTTGATGTATCGTATTAAGGTACGTAATTCTCGCGGTCAGTTGATGGCAGATGAGTTGGTTTCCGCACAGACTTGTACCCAGGTGAAGTAGCTACAGTAATTTTTGTTGCTTTCGGCATGAGACGATGATTCGCTATTATTGGATAATCTGAAAACGAAAGTTAACAATTAAGAATAGAAAAACGGAGACCACAGTCTCCGTTTTTATTTGCTGTAACGATGTGTTACGCCAGCTCAGCACGGAGCTTCTTCGCCGCTGAAACCAGATTTGCCAATGCGGCTTCTGTCTCCTTCCAGTTTCGTGTTTTCAGACCACAATCTGGGTTTACCCACAAACGTTGAGCCGGAATTTTTTCTGCCGCTTTCTTGATTAAACCTTCAATCCATTCTTCCGTAGGAATGTTTGGTGAGTGAATGTCATAAACACCAGGGCCAATTTCGTTCGGGTAATTGAACTCTTCAAATGCTTTCAGCAGCTCCATATTTGAGCGAGATGTTTCAATGGTAATGACGTCCGCATCGAGTGCCGCAACCGAATCAATGATTTCATTGAACTCGCTGTAACACATATGAGTGTGAATCTGAGTTTCTGGTTTTGCACTTGCCGCAGAGACCTTAAACGCATTTACGGCCCATTCTAAGTACGCTTTGTGATCGCGTTTTTTGAGTGGTAAACCTTCTCGAATGGCTGGCTCATCAATTTGAATGATATTGATGCCTGCATCTTGCAGGTCAGACACCTCATCACGCAGTGCCAAAGCAAGTTGCTGCGCAATTTCTTGACGTGTGATGTCTTCACGTGGGAACGTCCAACATAAAATCGTTACTGGTCCAGTCAACATGCCTTTCATCTGTTTGCTGGTTAGCGATTGTGCGTACGTCGACCATTCAACTGTGATCGGTTTTTCACGTTCAATGTCAGCAACTACAATGGCAGGTTTCACACAGCGAGAACCATAACTCTGTACCCAACCAAATTTGGTCGTTTGAAAACCCGCCAAGTTCTCAGCGAAGTATTCCACCATGTCGTTACGCTCTGCTTCACCATGAACTAGCACATCTAGGTCGAGCGCCTCTTGACGTTTTACTGCGTCAGCAATATGTCCTTTAAGTGCTTGGATATATTCAGACTCAGATAATTGACCTGTACGATAAGCGCTGCGCTGCACCCGGATTTCACCCGTTTGAGGAAAAGAGCCGATTGTCGTTGTTGGCAACAAAGGCAAGCCCAATACTTCAGCTTGATGCGCAGCACGCTCTGCATAAGGTGCGCTGCGCTCGGCAAGTGACGCGGTAATGTTGTTTAAACGCGCTTGTACTTGAGGTTTATTCACATGTGTTGCTGTCTTGCGCGCTTTGATTGTCTGGCTATAGGTATCACAAGCGAGAATCGCATTTTGATCACCATCGAGCGCTCGGCCAAGCAAGGCGACTTCTGCCACTTTTTGTTTTGCAAAGGCAAACCAACTTTTTACTTCTTCGCTTAGTTCTGTTTCCAGTGCTAAATCAACAGGGCTATGTAGAAGAGAACATGAACTGGCAACCCAAAGTTTGTCGCCCAGTTTCTCTTTGACTGGCTGTAGACGCTCGAGTTGGGCACTTAAATCCGAACGCCACACGTTACGACCATTCACAACGCCAGCAGAAAGCACCCACCCCTCCGGTAACTTGGCAACCACATCGTCAAGCTGCTGAGGGACGGCAGATAAATCGATATGCAAACCATCCACCGGTAGCTCTACAATTTTGTCTAGCGTATCGCTTACGGAGTCAAAGTACGTCGTTAGCAGCACTTTTACATCGCTTCGAATCACTTGGTAGGCCAGCTTAAACGAATCAGCCCATTTGCTTTCTAGCTCCAGTGACAAAATTGGCTCATCAATCTGAACCCACTCAACACCTTGACTTGCTAGCTTTGCCAAAATAGCTTGGTAAGCAGTAAGTAAGCGTGGTAGCAGGGTTAAGCGGTCAAACCCTTCTTCGACCTCTTTGCCCAAGTAAAGGTAACTGACTGGGCCAAGCAAAACAGGCTTCACTTGGTGGCCAGCTTGAAGCGCTTCGTTGACTTCTTCAAACAGTTGCGGCCAGCTCACTTCAAACGTATCGTCCTTGCTGAATTCAGGGACGATGTAATGGTAGTTTGTGTTGAACCATTTGGTCATATCCGATGCCGCAGCGCCCGCACAGCTGCAACCCGCCTGAGATTGACCGCGACCCACTTTGAACAACGTATCCAGGTTAGGGAAACCATCAGCGTGACGCTTTGGCACATGACCCAATAGCAACGTGGTCGTCAGTACATGATCATACCAAGCGAAGTCGCCAGCAGTGGCAAAACTCAAACCTGAATCCGTTTGTGTTTGCCAGTTTTTGGCGCGTAGATCTGCCCCAACCTTTTTAAGCTCAGCTTGATCAATTTCTCCTCGCCAGTATTTCTCCTGAGCGAATTTTAATTCTCTTTTTTCACCAATGCGTGGATAACCTAGTATGTGAGTCGTTGTCGCCATGTCCCTATTCCTTTCTCAATTTTGTTCAATTTGTTTGGATCAGAGCATCTTTCGGTAAAGAATAAGATGTCTGGATGGCTAAACTATCGCTCTCATCTGATATTAGAACAACGTCCATTTATTCAACTTGTTTATTAAAAAAATTCATCATGAAGCGACATGATTCGCAAATAAAAACAACAAATAGACGTCTAGACGTTTACATATCCATTTTTTGTCGTTAAGTTATTTACACGATTGCTATTCTGTTCATAGCGAGCAACAAAGGATGAAAGGAATTCATGATAGAGCTAAAACATTTGCGGACACTCACTTCGCTTCGAGACACTGGCTCTCTAACGGCGACAGCGACCGCTTTGCATCTCACTCAGTCGGCACTGTCTCATCAGATCAAAGATTTGGAGGCGCGAATTGGAGGGCAACTGTTCCTGAGAAAGACTCGTCCGGTGAAGTTCACTTCAGAGGGAGAAATCCTATTGCGTCTTGCAGAAGATATCCTTCCGAAACTCGCAAGAGCAGAAAATGATTTAGCGAGCTTGAAAGAGGACGTCAATGGCCGATTACATATGGCCATTGAATGTCACTCTTGCTTCCAATGGCTAATGCCTGCACTTAGGGAGTACCAACTTGCTTGGCCTAGCGTAACATTGGACTTTTCCTCTGGTTTTGGCTTTGAACCACTCCCAGCTCTATTGGCAGGCGAACTCGATCTCGTTATTACTTCCGATATCCAACCTCGATCCGAAGTCCACTACGAGCCTCTATTCGACTTTGAAATGCGTTTAATTACCGCAACCAACCACCCATTGGCGGAAAAAGAAATTATTGAGCCGCAAGATCTCGCAGATCAAACCATGCTCTCTTATCCGGTTCAAAAACAAAGGCTAGACGTCGTAAAACACTTTCTTCAGCCAGCAGGAATAGAACCTGCGAAATGGAAGCAAGCCGACAACACTCTCATGTTAGTTCAGATGGTCTCTGCTGGATTAGGGGTGGCGGCACTACCCAATTGGGCGATTTCTGAATTTTCTCGCCAAGGTCTTATTACCAGTAAACCTTTCGGCCAAGGCTTATGGCGTCGCTTGTTTGCTGCAACGCGTCACTCAGAGAAAGAAAAGCGTTACTTACAAGCTTTTTTCGCAACCGCGAGGCTACAATGTAAAAGCCACCTTGACGGAATCAAGGTGGCTTAAAAGATTTGGGTTATGAAAGGCTTAGCGTTGATATGCTTTAAATTGGTTAGTCAATGGATCGTACTGATAACCGAGCATATCAAGCTTGCCGACTACAGACTCTACATCCATCTCATACACTGATACTAACTCGTCAAAACTGTCGCACTCTAAACGTAGCTTTTCGTTGACGATACCTAGCAAAATAGTGCTGTCCAGATTACCTACATTGCTTAAATCCATCGCGACTCTCCTCTTCGACAAGGTATATAAACAAGCGTAGTAGTAATCACGCGAATTTAAAGTGAGTGCGCTCTAAAACGTGATCACCTTATACCCAAGCACCAAGAAAGCACTTGGATATAAGCTGTCTAGCTTTGTCTTTAGAATAGAGGTTAAGCCGCGAGAGAGAATAAACCTTGCAGGCTCGTCATCGACGCGAGTGCTAGCAACAAGGCAACGCTCAGCTGCACCTTTTCTGGTTTCTTATGCGTAAAAATATGCCAACACCACACAATAATTGAAGAAATTAGCATAGCTAAAGACAGCAAGATCGGCTGTGTCGCAGCGTTTAGTGTGGCTTCATTTAACTGGTAAGAAGCAAACAACGTTGCGATGACTAATAGCATTCCAGACACAATGCCCGTAACTGGTAAAATACGGTGAAATGCCTGTAATCTGCTGCGAGCTATCGTAAGCAGCAATTGAGAAAATGACGCCCCAAGGAAAAATATCATTAGCGCCATCGCTATCGATGCTGGCCAGCTTGATTGCTCAAATACTTGAATACTCACATACGCAAAGGCCAAACCATTCGCTAAATGCATCGCCCATAGTGGCCCTTTTTCACGCGTTTTCTTGGTTTGAACCTGAGAATAGAAGTAGAAAATAGCAAACACGATCATAAATGCTTCAATGCGAAGTGACGCAACAGCGAGCCACAATACAGCTACTGCAGGCAACATTTTATGAAGACGTCCTCGCTGACCAGGACAAATATCGCCCTTGATTAGAAGCAAAGTCAGTAGCGCTTGTGCGCCAAATAGCATCGGAGGGAAATTAACCAGCAATTGTTGAATCATGTTGAATGCACGCTCAAAAGTCATTTTGGGGGGCGATAATATCAAATCAACTATCGCCAAACCACCGAAAGTCGGCCCCCAAATGAGCTAAAACGGTAAGACAATTTTATTCACAGAGAAGCAAGATACTTCAACGCGTCTTCCTGCGTTAAAACTCCACGGTACTCTTCTTTGGTATTACACAATACCCAAGGGAAACGAATGCCGGTTTTAACCAACTCTCGAATAACAGAGACAGGTAAATCCTCATCAACCAACACAAATTCGGTGCTCATTATCTGATTAACAGGACGCTTCCAAATTCTGCTTTCTCGTTCAGTTTCTCGCTCTGTGCCCATCGAGGGCGTTAGGTGTAAATTCACCGTCTCTTTCGTAATTAACCCAACACAACGATTTTCATTGAGAACAACTAAAGGCAAGCTTGGATTCAAATTCATGTACTCCACTGCCAAGGAGAGCGGTTCTCCAGGGTCCATAGACCTGACTTGTTCATGGCTCAAAGATTGCAACACATCACTTTGCTTAGGCTCAATCGCGATGTCAGAGAACAGATGCTCATAACTGTCCGCTTTATCCATCAAATCGACAGGCACGGCAGCAGAAAATAGAAAGCCCTGCATGTAATCGACACCGATTTCTGCCAATACTTGAAGTTCTTGCTTAGATTCCACGCCTTCAGCAACCACTTTTACATTCATTTGCTGTGCAAGCTCGGTGACCATTTTCACAATGTTATAGCTGGTGCTCCCTTTATGAATGTTCTTGATGAATTTTCGGTCTATTTTCAGTAAATCAAACTGCCCTTTTTCTAGATAAGAAAAAGAAGAATACCCAGTACCGAAGTCATCAATCGCGATCTCAATGCCCTCTTTCCGCACTTCCTCTAGAGCTCGAGTATGCTCCTCATCTTGTTCAAAATACGCGGTTTCTGTTAGCTCGATAGTTACTCGCTTAGGGTCTACACCACTGGCTTTAATCAAATCATGCGACCGCTGAAGGATCTGAAGAGAATCCAATTTCGTATTGAGGGAGCGATTGATGGTCACGCCCACTTCCTCGCCATAAATTTCTTGTAAGCGCGGAAAGTGCTTCAACGCAGCTTGGCAGACCACATCATCAAGTGCCGCTATGAGTTCTAGATCTTCAATAATAGCGATCATCTTTTGCGTGCAATACGCATCATTTTCATCATAGAAGCGTGCGAGAGCCTCGAACTTAACCACGCTTCCGGTTTGAACGTCGATAATCGGTTGAAAGTAAACGTCCACTAGCCCACTCTCTATTTGCGCCTCCAAAAACGCCTCGAGATGTTGGCGCTTCACTAATTCAGAGTGAAGTTCACTGTCGTAAAAGTTGAAATAGCTACCTTCACCGGAAATAGAGGACAACATCGCTTGCGCTGCATGTGCTAGCGCTTGTCTTGGTCGGTTCGTATCATAGCCAAGGATTGACACACCAGTTTGGCCTTTAACGATAGTGGCATGCATTTTTGTGCCCATTTCATTTCTAAGCTCATTAAAGAACCCTTTCATGGCAATTTGGATCAAACGAACCGGGCTCAACCATTGACAATGAGGGGTCTGCAAGCATACGACAAACACATCCCGAGATAACTGCCCCGCAATACTTTTGTAGCGACTTCGCATAATAAAATCTGCAAAACCTAATTGCTGTTCAAGCAAGTATCTCTCCGAAAACTTAGGTCTTAGTGTCATAACAATGTTGAGTTCTTTATTTCTGCTTTCATTCGCTAAGGTAGCTAATTGGAGTTCAAATTCTTTCCTCGTCGGTAAAAAGGCAGCCCAATCATGCTGTTGTTCACAACGATTTTTCATCCACAACAACGAAGCAGAAATATCCGTAGAAAATCCGAGATAAAGAATTCGTCCAGAATGAAACGTAAGTCGGTAAATACAAAGATGATGAGCTTGGTTGCTACCGTTTGCTGTTTTGCTCAGCAAGTTACCACACCAACATCCTTCATCATTAATTTGCTGCCACAGCTGATCATAAAACGCTTGGCTATGGTGAGAGGTACTGAATATATGAGTTTTAAGCCCAACCAGATCTCGGTTTTGATAGCCCATTTGTAACTCAAAGGCACGGTTACAACCTAAGATGCGCGTATCTTCATCGGCAACTAAAACGCCTACATTTGGCAAATCAAAAATCGTTTCGAGAATTTTCGCTAACTCCTCGCAACCAGTGATTGTTAATTGTGGAATGATAGTGCCTTGGATAATGCGCTTATTGAGCCTTTCAAAACTAATAGTAACGTGCACTAAGTTAACGTTTTTTAGCATCATGCAACAAGAAAACCGCCCCCGTCCGCCAAAGAGTTCCACTTCTAGAATTCGTTGTTTTAGCGTTTCTTGTTGCCCCATCAGCATATGATCAAACAAGTTATTTAGGCTGGTTACTGGCGTACTTATCCCAAATGCCTTTGCCATTCCTTGCTGATCACATTCGAACTCGCGAGTATCAATATCGTAAGACCACTCTATAACAGGAGTTAGACTGGAAGTCGTTTGCATTTTTGGATGCACTGTTGTCGTAGATTCACTCATACCCTAGCCCCTTTTTTTGTAATTAGCCCAAGGCTCAAAATTCACAGTCAATTCGCGACATTCCAGTTGGGACCTGCCGATCCTCTTTATAGATGGATTGTGTCAACGATAAGCCTATCGACTTAGAACTATTTCCAGAGCAGCTCAGCCTTTTGCATTTAATATGCACTAATTTGATTATAGGCTTTACCCCATATAAGCACACCATTGCTTATGCTTTGTATTAAGATTGCGACATTTTTCATGAACCGATCTATAACCATGAGGCTTTCAAGGTGAAATTAGACAGAAAATCGCCGATAGAGCATTGATATTTTTACAAACCAAATAAAACTCGATGAACTAAGCTTGAATAGATGAGTTTGTTATAGATACCTGATAATCAAATCGCTATAATTCGCGCTCCCTGGAACAGAGAGCAAAATATGACCAATAACATCACTCCTATTCATGAGTACAAAAAATACTGGGCAGAGTGTTTTGGTACGGCACCTTTCTTGCCGACCAGTCGCAAAGAAATGGATGCCCTAGGATGGGATAGCTGTGACATTATCATTGTAACCGGTGACGCTTATGTGGATCACCCAAGCTTTGGTATGGCTATCATTGGCCGCCTGCTAGAAGCACAAGGTTTCCGTGTCGGTATCATTGCTCAACCAGAATGGCAAAATAAAGATGCGTTCATGCAACTTGGTAAGCCAAATCTGTTCTTCGGGATCACTGCGGGTAACATGGACTCCATGATCAACCGTTACACCGCGGATAAAAAGCTTCGTCACGATGACGCGTACACACCAAATAACGAAGGTGGTAAACGCCCAGACCGCGCGACTTTGGTTTACTCTCAGCGTTGTCGTGAAGCTTACAAAGAAGTACCTATTGTTTTAGGTGGTATCGAAGCCAGCCTACGCCGTGTTGCGCACTACGATTACTGGTCAGATAAAGTTCGCCGTTCGGTACTATTTGATGCAAAAGCAGACATCCTACTTTTTGGTAACGCAGAACGCGCACTTGTCGAAGTAGCACATCGCATCGCAAACGGCGAAGACATCAGCACCATGACCAATATTCGTGGTACTGCCGTGAACTTGCCAGTCGCGCCAGAAGGCTACACGGTTATTGATTCTTCTCGTATTGAAAAACCTCGTAAAGAAGCGTTCGTACCAAAGAACCCATACGAAGTAGAAACTCAGTGTGAAACTAAAAAAGACGAGCCAGTTGCACAACCAATCACAATTCGCCCATCACGCCACGATGCTGCGACGACTGCGGTCCGTTTACCTTCGTTTGAAAAGCTAAGAAACGATCGCATTCTTTATGCGCATGCAAGCCGTGTACTGCATTTAGAAACGAACCCGTACTCTGGTCGAGCGTTACTTCAAAGCCATGGTGATCGTGAACTTTGGGTAAACCAAGCTCCAATTCCATTGACGACCGAAGAGATGGACTTTGTGTTTGGCCTGCCTTACGCGCGTGTTCCTCATCCTATGTACGGCAAAGCAAAAATTCCTGCGTACGACATGATCAAGACGTCTGTGAACATCATGCGTGGTTGCTTTGGTGGCTGTTCTTTCTGTTCGATTACCGAGCATGAAGGTCGAATCATTCAAAACCGTTCGAAAGAGTCTATCATCAACGAGATTGAAGAAATTCGCGACAAAGTTCCAGGCTTTACCGGCACAATTTCCGATCTTGGTGGCCCGACTGCAAACATGTACCGCCTGGGCTGTAAAGATCCAAAAGCGGAAGCGAACTGTCGTCGTCCTTCTTGTGTATTCCCGGGCATCTGTAACAAGCTAAACACAGACCACAAACACACGATCGATTTATACCGCGAAGCGCGTAAAGTTGAAGGCGTGAAGAAAGTGATGGTTGCATCTGGCGTACGTTACGACCTTGCGATTGAATCACCAGAATACGTGAAAGAGCTCGTTACTCACCACGTAGGCGGTTACTTGAAGATTGCACCGGAACATACAGAGAAAGGTCCTCTTGATCTGATGATGAAGCCAGGCATGGGTACGTACGATCGCTTTAAAGAGATGTTCGAGAAATACAGTGCAGAAGCAGGCAAGAAGCAGTACTTAATCCCTTATTTTATCTCTGCGCACCCAGGCACAGAAGACGAAGACATGCTGAACCTTGCTCTGTGGCT